>CACXCA010000024.1 GCA_902766045.1 uncultured Bacteroidales bacterium | reverse complement strand
GAACCATTTTGGAATTGAAACGAGATGTTATGAGCAATCACCAGATGAATTTCAACCTATTAATCGAACCATTTTGGAATTGAAACTTGTAAACCCTTCCGTAATTCGTCTCAAAATTCTCCTATTAATCGAACCATTTTGGAATTGAAACACGTTGTTCCGCCATCATACTTCCAATTCCATGTCGCTATTAATCGAACCATTTTGGAATTGAAACCGGGCAAAATAGTTTTTTGTCGCAAACGTTTTTTTCTATTAATCGAACCATTTTGGAATTGAAACCGAACAAAACAAGACGATTATAGTATTGTTTCGTTACTATTAATCGAACCATTTTGGAATTGAAACGTTGTGTTGCTTTCGTTTGAACGGTTGCGATTGGCTATTAATCGAACCATTTTGGAATTGAAACTCATCAACACGATAGGCAACACCTTCGCAGGTCTCGCTACTAATCGAACCATTTTGGAATTGAGAGACTCCGAAAACAATACCTTTATTCTCCCCCAATCAAAATTAACACCCGAAATCAAAACAATTTTATTAAAGTTATATATCTTTGTTGAATTCATATACTAAATAGGATGAATATGAAGATATACGCACCACTAATTATTACACTAATGTTTTTTATGACATCAAACACACAAGTGGATACAATTGTGTACCTGAACGGTTAAAAAATACTGTTCTAAAAAAGAATGAGGAATAGAAAATTTTATTATAATACATATACCCACTAATACAATGAAACATATTTTATTTACACATAGACTCTTAGTGCTTCTTCTTTCTGCCTTCCCTATCATTTCTAGTGCAATCAACACCCAAACCGCCTATTATATCTTCCATTCCAGCGGTATGGCACTCTCATCTGTGGATGGAACCCCCAATCTTCATACTTTCGATGCTACCGAAAGCCAAACTTTTCAATTTGTGCAATCGGGCAATTACTATCTGATTAAGAACAAAAAAACGGGTACCAATATTGCTAAAAAGGAGACATGGAACACTGAATTCACCTCCTCCACGGGCAACGTGGCCAAATTCTCAATAGAGAGCAGCGGCGGCGACTTCGTCAAATTCAAATGCGCGGACAATAATCTGTACTTGGGTACGGATGGTACGGCGCCAGGCAGTAGCGTCTATTCCGACAAGAATGGTAAAGAGACTCTGCACTACTGGTATCTTCGCGAGGCAAACGGCTCTCAGTTAGTCACAGATGGATTGCAAACCATCATTGCCAAGGCTGAAAACAGACTAGCCTCAACCATAGAGGGAGACAAGGAAGGTCAGTTCTCCATCGCCACACGCAAAAAACTGCAAGATGCCATAGATGATGCTGATATCACTCTACAAAACGCCTCTTCTCAGCAAGAAATCATCACCGCTACCCAAACATTAAACACGGCTCTCACCAACTACAACAGCCAACGCAACCCTGCTTTTGTCACTGGGGAGAAATACTACATCATGCATGCGAGCAACCGCTATTTATCCAACGAAAACAACAACATTCAGATCAAAAACCGTAAATTCACCACCGCTCAACAGTTTGTGTTCGAAGTGGCAGGCAACAACACATACGCTATTAAAAATGTGGCTTCCAACACCTACCTAAATGCCTCCGGTGAATACAACGTCAACCTCGCCAACTCATCCTCCAACAACACGGCTCGCTTCAAAATCGATTATGCTCCCAACGAGGACCTATATGTTCGCTTCCAGTTTGCTTCCAACAGCAAATACTTGGGTACGGATGGCACAAGCGATGGGAAAGGGGTATATAGCGATAAGGATGGTACGGATGGAAAACATTACTGGCACCTGATTCGTGTGGATGGCGAACCTGAACAGCCTTACAAATCCTTTCATATAGGTAGCTCTGCTCTTCGTTTAGGCATGAACTGGTATGACGAAGAGGGCAATCACATCAACGCTCACGGTGGTTGTGTCATCTATGAGAACGGCACCTACTACTGGTTTGGCGAGAACTATCGTCCGTCTCCCGTCAGAAGCAACGGCATCGTCTGCTATACTTCAAAAGACCTATACAACTGGAAGTTGGAGGGAATGGCTTATAAATGTCCGGAAGCTGCGCTACGCAACGACTACCAAGACATGAACTACGGACGCACCTTGGAACGTCCGAAGGTGATGTATTGTCCCAACACAGGCAAATATGTCATGTGGGTGCATTGGGAAAACGGTTCGGGTTATGCCGCCTCTCGTGTGGCTATTCTATACAGCGATAAAATCACTGGACCTTACACGTTCCTTAAAACCATGCGTCCGAGGGGTGATGAGCAACCTTCTGGTTCTCGCGACCAGACACTCCTATTCGACCCTGATTACAACGCTGGCTATCACTTCGGTTCGGCCGAAGAGAACATGACCATGCACGGCACTCTGCTAACAAAAGATTATCTGGATCTATCCAACACATGGGAACGAATATTTGTCCAGAAACAGTATGAGGCACCAGCCATCTTCAAATACCACAAACGCTTCGTGGCTATCACATCAGGTTGCACAGGCTGGGACCCTAATCCTGCTCACTCCTCCTACTCGCAGTTGCCACTCAGTGGATGGAATGACAAGGGCAATCCATGCGTGGACAAGGATTACAACAAGAGTTACAACTCACAAAGCAACTACGTCTTTAAAGTGCCCAACAAATACGACGCCTATATCTTCATGGGAGACCGTTGGAAAGGTGGCGACTACTTCAGCGACGCTAACGTAGGCGAGTCATGGCACATCTGGTTGCCTATCGATATGCGAACCGGCTACCCAATCATCCACTTCTATTCTGAATGGGACCTCTCCATCTTCGATAAAATCAACAGATATAGAAGAGTAGATCATTTTGAAGAAGGAAAAAGTTATCTGCTCCTCTCTAAAAATGCCAACAAGATCCTTTCCAACAAAGATGGGAAGATTCTATTGACAGAAGATAACGACGAGATCAATCTCTCCTTCCGTGTCACCACAACCGGCAACTATGCCATTCTAACCACTGCGCAAGGAGAAGCTCTGACGGCAGGTAGCGATGGGGTCTTCCTCTCCGACTCCACCGGACGAGAAGACCAACAGTGGAAAATCAGTTCTTCCAACACACACGACGGTTATTTCTACTTTCAACCAAGAAACAACAATTCGAAAGCACTGACCAATTTCAGTGCCTCCCCAACCGCCAACGGAATTGCGGGCATTGGCAATTGGGAGAAGTTAGATGCATGTCAGTTTGCCTTCTGCTTTGATTCTAAAAAATACAACTATGCTCCTATCACCGACGAATCGGATGGCAGCTATCAAAGATGGATAGAGTCGAAGGGGTATGAACAAACGACAAACAGCGACGAGATCATCTTCTCCAACAAGGAGGAACAAGAAGTAGCCCTACTTATCTATGAAGAGGAGGGACACATCACGCTCCACTCCCTCAAAAATCAAGTAGTGACGATTTGTGACATGAACGGACGTATCGTGCAGACAATCTCAATGGACAAGGATGAGATACGCAACGTGACACTCTCACAAGGAGTATATAGCATCAATGGATATAAATGGTTAAAAAAATGACAGATTAACCAGTTGTCAAATGGGAAGCTCTATGACTGAAGAGTGGGGGCAAAAATTCCACTTTGTGGTTTCAATCTGACACATAAAACAAAAACGTTCTACCCGTAACTATAGTACTGTCGCCAGTCCCGAAGGGACGACATATCATAGGCAGGTGGCGTAAGCCCCTGTGTGGGAATGATGGCAGTTGGAGACAGAGCCCTGAAAGGGCGACTCCGAATAAAATGTTTTCATGTTAAGCATTTGTCAAAAAATAGAATACTATTTCATATATTTGTTTACAAAATATATAAACACCACGCTTATGCAAAAATGTAATTTCACAATTATCTCTATAACATTACTTGCTCTACTAGCAAGTGCTTGTACAGAGACGACTAAAGATACGGTTAAAGACTCATCAAAAGAGACAACAATAATAAGCGGCAAGATATGTGACATGGAAGGGAACAATCTTACCGATGTCACCATAATCTCAGGAGACAAACAAATCAAAACTGACTCTACCGGACTTTTCTCTCTCGATATCGACACGCCCATCGGAAATCGTTGTGTGTTGCGGATTCAGAAAGAAGGTTACTTCGACCGAATCTATTCAAAAAAGGCGACCGACACAACCAATTATCCTATTCAATTGATAAAAAAAGAGCAGTCGAAATTTGTAACATTAAAGAAATTCGATGCCAAAGAAGGTGCCATGATTGAAGCAAACGGTGCGACCGTCACAATCCCCAAATCGGGTTTAGTAAAAAGCGATGGATCCGACTATAACGGAACTGTTGACATCGCCGTCGTCTATCTATCTCCGACAGGTGCTCCAGCGATGAATCCTCTTATGCCGGGTGCCGACCTTATGGCTATCGCAAATGATGGAGATACCGTTCCGCTAATCTCTTATGGCATGGTGAATGTGGAGATGACCGACGAGGATGGAAATCCACTTCAGTTGAAAGAGGGTTGTGAAGCCAACCTGAAGTATCCAGCACCCAAAGGATTCAGCAACCACGACACTATCCCACTTTGGTATTTCAACGAAGAGTCCGGACTATGGGTTGAAGAGGGATACTCAACTAGGCAAGGAAACAACTATGTAGGGTCTGTCAAACATTTCACTTGGTGGAATTGTGATATCAAATTGAAAAATGGAGCCAGACTTCGTTGTCGTCTTATAAATTATACATTTGATGAAATTGAGATATATGCTGGAACAGACTCTATTATGGCTTGGGTAGATGACAATAACACTATCCGATCAAACATATTCCCGAACAGGCCATTCACCATCGCTGGCGTACAAATGCCAGCACTAAAACCAGGAGAATTATTGGACACATTCATTGTTTTCAACAAAATTATTTTTCATGATGTCAATGGCAATGCATTATCCTACGTGAAGTTTAAGATAAACGAAATCCTTTATTATTCCAATGAAAATGGAGCTTGGGCATTTCCATGTGACGAAAATGAAAAAACAAACATTCGTTTCCAATATTACGAACCTGTCACTATCACAGCTGCGGACTTTGGCACAGCCAAAACATGTATCGTCGTTTGCAAACCTCTTAAGAAAAAAGAGGCAAAACAGGATAAAAACACTGAGAATGGAGCAAATAGACCTGAAACGAACAATTCAGAAGACGAATGGAAAGACAGCGTATACACCTTTATTGAACCAGAAGCTTATATTGTGTTTTCTGCAGACAAAGACACCTTTACAGGAGGAGAAATCAAGAAAGAAAAACTTCTTTCTGCCAAAAGTATTTCATCCCGTGTCAGATATGAAACGAAAGAAAGGGTGACGTATAGGACAATACAAAAACGATACGACAACGCAATTAAATATACCACCTTAAGTTTTGACATGCTTTTTGTAAACCAAGAAACTGGCGAACCTATTAAATTACACTCTGATTCTGAAAAAATAACAGAAGAGATGAAAAAACAAATAGAAAAGACAAAAACAAATATAAACTGCTACGTAACGAATATTTATGTTTTGGGTGGTGATAGGTTAAGGCGTCAATTACCACCAATAGAAGTGATTGTCAAATAACAATCACTGAAAGGCGACAGATATCATTCAAAAGCCTCACCAATGGGAAGTACATTATAAATTTAATATTTTTGAAAAAAAATAATTACGAGTTATGAGAAGATTTTTATTCTACATACTAGCTATATTCATCTTGTTTCCCTACAATGGCGCAGCACAGAAACAAGGAACGAACAAAGAGACAAAAAGATTCGAGGTTCTCGCGGATTCTGGCTCTTTTAACTTCACAATACAAGATCTCATTAAAGACGAAAATATCAGACAGAAGTATTTCACAAATATCTACTACATAAAGAAAGCCGACAGGAACACATTACTTATAATACAGAAAAACGCTCTGAAACCCTCTGTACGGATTTGCGTTGACCAAGGAGATCTTCTGCCACATCAAGGCTACACAGCATCCGAGGGACAACACAAAATATCGGCTAACCAATTGTATTCAAAACCTATTATAAGTATCAGTTCTTTTAAGGTGAAAGGAATAGTGAAAGACGAACGAAGCGTCAAAGTAACGATATACGACAACTTTACCAACGCCTGTCTGGGAGAAAATACTTTTACGCTATCACCCGTTATTGTGCATAAATACACAGCAGAGATACGCTATACGGATGTAGATGGCAACAATCAGGTCTATACAAACGAAACACCCTGCTGGATACAGGCATCCACCACTTCCCCTGCCTATTTTATAGTGAGAGATGAATACGGCAAACAGATGGAAAACATTACGTATGAAATACGTAGTTACGACTCAATGGGACAAGGTGTGCCACTGATATATACAACCGAAACGATTCCTGCTCAAGTGATAGCGTTTCTCAACAAAATACGACGTGATCCAACGAAAAAATGCTCACCCCGATTGTATTTCATCTCCCATTGCGGGCAGCTACCTGTTGAAGTACTTGAAATACGAATATAAAGGGTTGTAGAACCACGCGTTGCATCTTATAAATTTAAATTTTATATTTTTTTGAAAAAAAATAATTACGAGTTATGAGAAGATTTTTATTCTACATATTATCTATATTCATCTTGATTCCCTACAATGGAACAGCACAGAAACAAGGGACTAACAAAGAGACAAAAAGATTCGAGGTTCTCGCAGATTCAGGTTCTTTTAACTTCCAAATAGAAGAACTCATTAAAGATGAAAAGATTATTCAGAAGTATTTCACAAATATTAATTATATAAAAAAAGCCGATAGGAACACGTTGCTTCTAAAACAAAAGACCGCTATAAAAGCTTCGGTACGAATCTGCGTTGACCAAGGAGAACTTCCGTCTTATCAAGGATACACAACAATATCATGTAAAAAACAATGTAGGATTTATGCCGACTCATTGTATTCAGAACCTATGAATATTTATTCATTTATAGTGAAAGGTATTGTGAAAGACGAGCGGCACGTAAAATTGACAATATACGATAACTATAACAACACTTGTTTAGGAGAAAAGATATTCACACTATCACCCGTCATTGTGCATAAATACACAGCAGAGATACGCTATACAGATGTAGATGGCAATAGTCAGGTCTACACAAACGAAACACCCTGCTGGATACCGGCATCTACCACTTCCCCTGCCTATCTTATAGTGAGAGATGAATACGGAAAACAGATGGAAAACATTACGTATGAAATACGATGTTACGACTATATGGGAAATACAATACCTTGGATATATACGACAGACACAATTCCTACTCAAATATTGGAAATGTTCAATAAACCGAAACGCTATCAATCGAAAAAATACTCAACTTTGTGGTATATTATTCCCAAGTATGGTAAGATACCTGTTGAAGTGCTTGAGATACGAAAATAAAGGATTGCTGAGTTGTGCGTTGCATCTTATAAAAATTTAAATTTTATATTTGAGCAAAATAATTATGAGTTATGAGAAGATTCTTATTCTACATATTACCTATATTCATCTTGTTTCCCTACAATGGATTAGCACAGAAACAAAGTACAAACCAGGAGACAAAAAGATTCGAAGTTCTCGGTGATTCAGGTTCTTTTAACTTTCAAATAGGAGAAATCATTAAAGAGGGAAAGGTTATTCAGAAGCATTTCACAAATATCATCTATATAAAGAAAACCAATAGGAACACACTGCTTCTGAAACAAAAGAACGCTATAAAAGCTTCAATACGAATCTGCGTTGACCAAGGAGAACTTCCGTCTTATCAAGGATCCACATTAACACCATCTAACGAACGATGCAGGATTTATACCGACTCATTGTATTCAGAACCTATGAATATTTATTCATTTATGGTGAAAGGAATTGTGAAAGACGAACGACACGTAAAAGTGACAATATACGATAACTATAACAACACTTGTTTGGGAGAAAAGATATTCACACTATCACCCGTCATCTTGCATAAATACACACCAGAGATACGCTACACGGATGTAGATGGCAACAATCAAATCTACACAAACGAAACACGATGCTGGATACCGGCGTCCACCACTTCCCCTGCCTATTTTATAGTGAGAGATGAATACGGGAAACAGATGGAAAACGTAAGCTATGTCATACATTCTTTAGGCGAAATGGGAGGCACAATACAAGAAAAATATATAACCGACACAATTCCTGTTGAAATATTGAAAGACTTCAATCAACTGAGACGCGATCAGACGGGAAAAGTTTTCACTAGGAGGTACATCAACGCCTATCTCGGAAGGGCAATGACACCTATTATTGAAGTGCTTGAAATACGAAAATAAAGGATTGCTGAGTTGTGCGTTGCATCTTATAAAAATTTAAATTTTATATTTTGAGCAAAATAATTATGAGTTATGAGAAGATTTTTATTCTACATATTATCTATATTCATCTTGTCTCCCTACAATGGATTTGCACAGAAACAAAGTACAAACCAAGAGACAAAAAAATTCGCAGTTTTCAAAGATTCTGGTTCTTTTAACTTCCAAATAGAAGAACTCATTAAAGATGAAAAAGTTATTCAGAAGTATTTCACAAATATTGACTATATAAAAAAAGCCGATAGGAACACACTGCTTCTAAAACAGAAAAATATCTTAAAAGCCTCAGTACGGATCTGCGTTGACCAAGGAGAACTTCTGCCATATCAAGGCTACACCGCATCCGAGGGACAACACAAAATATCGGCTAACCAATTGTACTCAAAACCTATAATAATTATCAGTTCTTTTACAGTGAAAGGAATTGAGAAAGACGAACAAAGCGTAAAAGTGACGATATACGATAACTATAACAACACTTGTTTGGGAGAAAAAACTTTCACACTATCACCCGTCATCGTGCATAAATATACACCAGAGATACGCTATACGGATGTAGATGGCAACAATCAGGTCTATACAAACGAAACGCCATGCTGGGTACCGACATCCACCACTTCCCCTGTCTATCTTATAGTAAGAGATGAGTACGGGAAGGAGCGGAAAGTTTTATATTTTTCCCTCAATACTCATTGCATTTTCATAGGGACACCTTTTGGGAACAATCCAATTCCAATAACAGAAAGTGACACCTTACTAGCATGGCAAGTAGAAATGCTTAATCGTTTTAAGAAAAACTGTCCCGGTTATATAAATGCTACTATTGAGGATGAAAATGGTTACAAAAAACAGGTCGATCCATTGAAAATAGACGGGGGATGCCGATAGAGACGCACGGCCGTGCGTCTCTACACGTAATGCCCATGAAAGATCCACGCACATCCCAATCCCAAAGGGATGCCATATCACAGACGCTGGTGTGAACCTGTGGCGGAAACGTTGGATGTCATCATTTATGTGTCACCCCTCTGGGGTTCCATTACCGCACGACCCATTTCATACACGGGTTTACACACCGTGCCTATGATATACCACCCCTTTGGGGTTGGCGAAATCACGTTACGGATGGATGGCACGTTGTTCCAAAATTGTTTCATTAATGCGGACACTACACAACGGACGTGATACGCAAAAACGGACGCCGCACGCGACGTCCCTACAGCGTTGCCATAGGCTGTCTTAACTATTAATTCTTAATTCTTAACTAAAAAAGGTGCCCCAATCGGAAGCACCTTTTCCCCATATCTGAATATAAGATTAGTCCAAAACCGTTACCCAGCCGTGAACATCTGGTTCTTCACCATATTGGATACCACGGAGTTTATCATACAATTTCTTGCTGATAGGACCTGGTTTACCATCTTTAGAGATAACGTATGACTTATTCATCTCCAAATCATCGATTTTTGAGATTGGACTGATAACAGCAGCAGTACCACATGCACCAGCTTCTTCCAATGTTTCAAGTTCCTCGATAGGAATCTGACGTCTTTCCACCTTCAAACCAAGGTCTTCAGCCAACTGCATCAAACTCTTGTTTGTGATAGAAGGAAGGATGGAAGTTGATTTAGGAGTAATATAAGTATTATTCTTGATACCGAAGAAGTTAGCAGCACCAGCCTCATCAATATATTTCTTCTCTTTTGCATCCAAATAGAACTCACAAGCATAACCTAAGTCATGTGCCTTCTTGTTAGCCAACAAGCTGGCTGCATAATTACCACCTACCTTATAGATACCTGTTCCAAGAGGAGCAGAACGGTCGTATTCACGAATCACCACGTATGGATTAGCGAAGAATCCGCCCTTGAAATAAGGACCTACTGGAGTAACGAACACCACGAAAAGATATTCATTAGCTGGATGAACACCTACTTGAGCACCTGTACCAATCAACAACGGACGGATATAGAGTGATGCGCCGCTCTCGTATGGCGGAATGAAACGCTCGTTCAATTTCACCACTTTCTTAATCATCTCGCAGAACTTCTCTGTTGACAACTCTGGCATCAAGATACCACGACAAGTGGATTGCAAACGCTCAGCATTTGCTTCCATACGGAAGATACGAATCTTACCATCTTTGCAACGATACGCCTTCAACCCCTCGAAAGCCTCCTGTCCATAGTGAAGACAAGTAGCTGCCATGTGGATGTTTATTGATTCTTCTGAACTAACTTCTATCTCTCCCCATGCGCCATTCCTGAAATAACAACGCACATTGTAATCCGTCGGCATATAGCCGAACTTAAGATTAGCCCAATCGATGTTTAACTCTGACATAGTTTTTCTTTTTTACATTTAAATTACACCTACAAAGGTAAGGATTTTAACGTTAGATTTTACTACCTTGACACAAAAATTAAAATCTTAACAACATTTTTTATATTATAATCTGTTTGATATTATTATATTTGCGTCATCTAAAACAAAAGAATATGAAATTGAGAGACATTATTACATGGGGAATACTCACCATTAGCGGGGTAGTTTCTGCACAAAATTCATTGGTAATAGATGATTTCGAAAACGGATTAAAAGACTGGGTGCCAATCAACGATGCCTCGCACATCTCGTTTGAGATTGTGGATAACCCATCCAAGTCATCAGAAAACACATCGTCAAAAGTATTGAAATGCACTCGTAAACCAGGCTCTGTTAGCTGGGCTGGTGTCATTCTTAGGGGACAACTATCCGCTAAAATCAGTTCAGACGATGATGGATATGATTATGCCACCATCAAATTTATGAAAACAAAGAGAGGTGCTGTCTCTTTTAAGTTGGAATCAGGACCTAACGATGAAACATACGAGTCAACCGTCAACTATCCATCCACTTCCGACTGGACCACTGTCAAATTTGACTTGAGAAGTGCATTGTCAGGCACCTATCATGATTTCTTCGTGATGGTAGATAGAGTCGAAGAAACCAACGAAAACATTGTCGTGTATATAGACGACATTACCCTACATAAAAAAGAACAACAACAAGCTATCGAGATTGACCCTAATTCACAAAATGGCACAGGTGAAACCAACGGATATCACCTCGTATGGCAGGATCTCTTTGACGAAGGACATCTTGACACCAACGTATGGAATGTTGAGGTCCGTGATGATGGAGGTGGAAACAATGAACTTCAATACTACATTAAAGATAATGTCTCAGTAGGAAAAGACGGACAAGGAAACGGATGTCTCATCATCACAGCGAAAAGACAACGATACGGTTCTAAAGATTTCACATCCGGACGCCTTACCACACAAGGTAGAATGCGTTTCTGTCATGGAAAACTAGAAGCCAGCATCAAGTTGCCGAAAACAGCTAATGGTCTATGGCCTGCATTCTGGTTGTTGGGTGACGACATCGACCGAAACAACTGGCCAAACTGCGGAGAGATTGACGTATTAGAAATGGGTAACTCAGACTGTTTCTCAAGAGGCACACAAGATCGATATTTCAACGGAGCTTGCCACTGGGGTCCGATGTCCAACGGTAATCACCCTAGCCACTCAAAATTCAACACATGGAATTACTCCTTACAAGATGATCAATTCCACCTCTACACCCTCTATTGGGACAAGGATAAGATCATCATGTATGTTGACCAAGACCGCTACCCAGATAGTGACCCATACTTCGAACTAAGCATCTCAGACAGAAGTTCGCAAAGCAGTGCCGGAAATTATTTCCACCACGATTTCTTTGTCCTCTTCAATCTGGCTATCGGAGGTGATTTCTCTCGTATCTATGATGCCAACGGAATCACTGCACTTGCCAACGGAGATGCCAAGATGTATGTAAACTACGTGAAAGTATATCAAAAAGGGGAATCAGGCGAGTCATACAACGGTCCTATTCAAGATTTCACAGGTTTGGAACTCACTTCTGCAGAGGACTCCAACGTAGAGAAAGCTATTTACAACATAAACGGTGTTTATCTGGCTCCTTATTCAGAAGAGACCTTCCTCTCCTTACCTAAAGGTGTTTACATCATCGAAACAGCAGAAGGTTTCTATAAGAAATGTAATAAGTAAAGTTACACAAGGTGTACAAAATAATTTATAAATCTATATGGTTGATTCATAATTTATTTATACCTTTGCATCGTAATTGAAAAAAAAGAGTATATGTTAAATACGCATCATCACAATCATCATCATTATCAGCGATAGTTTCGGTGAGCGGTTGTGTATGCAATATAAAATAAGGGGCTTGCCGATAAAGGTAAGCCCTTTCTTTTTAAGACATCATACGACTTCAAAATAACAAAATAGCAAAATGACAAAATAACAACAAAAAACTAAATATAATTATGTTAAGAATTGCAGTTCAAGCAAAAGGTCGTTTGTTCGAAGAGACCATGACAATGTTGGCAGAGTCTAGTATCAAAATCAGTTCAGCTAAGAGAACCCTTCTGGCTCCAGCCTCTAATTTCCCTGTTGAAATACTTTACTTACGTGATGATGATATTCCTCAAGCAGTAGCAAGTGGCATTGCAGATGTCGGTATCGTAGGTGAAAACGAATTTGTAGAGCGTCATGAGAAAGCCGAATTAATCAAACGTCTTGATTTCAGCAAATGTCGCCTTTCCCTAGCAATTCCTAAAGAGGTGGACTACCAAAGTATCCAATGGTTCAACGGAAAGAAAATTGCCACCTCCTACCCTTATATTCTACAAGACTTCTTAGATAAGAATAAGATTAAGGCAGAGATCCATGTCATCACTGGTTCCGTAGAGATCGCACCAGGTATTGGTTTGGCAGATTGCATCTTCGATATCGTCAGCTCAGGCAGCACACTTGTCAGCAACAACCTGAAGGAAGTAGAAGTTGTCTTGAAATCAGAAGCTATCTTAATCGGCAATCCAAATCTAAGTGCAGAGAAGAAAGAGATTCTGAACGAACTACTATTCCGTTTTGATTCATACAAAAATGCAGAAGGAAAGAAATATATCATCCTAAACATCCCTAATGATAAGATTGAAGAGGTATGCAAGATCCTTCCTGGCATGAAGGCACCGACAGTCACGCCTCTAGTAAAAGAGGGATGGTCGTCTCTCCATTCTGTCATTTCCGAAAAGACATTCTGGGATATCATCAGTCAGTTGAAAGCTCTTGGCGCAGAAGGAATATTAGTCGTTCCAATCGAAAAAATGATTCTTTAACAATTGTTATAGACATAGATAGTTATGAAAATATATAAATATCCAGCGGAATCTGAATGGGCAGGGCTCTTAGCTCGTCCCACATTCGACAATGCGACACTCTTCGATACCGTTCGCACGGTATTGAACGATGTCAAAGAAAAAGGCGATGACGCTGTAAAAGCATACGAACTGAAATTTGATAAGGTAAACCTCTCTTCTCTAATCGTCACCGATGAGGAGATAAAGGAAGCAGAGAGCCTCGTTTCAAAGGAACTGAAAGAATCCATTCTTTTAGCAAAAGGAAACATCCAAAAATTTCACAAAGCACAAGACCAGGAACTTCCCTGCGTAGAGACAATGCCAGGCGTTACATGCTGGCAAAAAGCCAAAGCAATCGAAAAAGTGGGTCTCTACATACCAGGAGGAACTGCCCCTCTCTTCTCAACCGTACTGATGCTTGCCATTCCTGCCCAGATAGCAGGATGCAAAGAAATCATATTATGTACCCCTCCTAACAAAGAAGGAAAGGTTCATCCTGCCGTACTCTATGCTGCAAAAACAGCTGGTGTCAATAAGATATTCAAGATAGGTGGTGTTCAAGCCATCGCTTCTATGGCTTATGGTACCGAGAGTGTCCCTAAGGTGTACAAGATATTTGGTCCTGGAAATCAATATGTAACAGCAGCCAAACAAATGGTAAGTCTGAAGGATGTAGCGATCGACATGCCTGCAGGCCCATCTGAAGTAGAAGTGCTTGCCGATGATTCTGCCAATCCAGTCTTTGTGGCTTCCGACCTTCTGTCACAAGCTGAACATGGAGTAGATAGCCAAGCCATCTTGATTACTACCAGCGAACAATTGGCAGAGAAAGTGATGACTGAAGTTGGCAAACAGTTGGACAAACTTCCACGCAAAGAAATCGCAGAGAAATCCATCGCTAACAGCAAGATATTCATCGTCCATACCATCGATGAAGCCATCGCATTGAGTAATTCCTATGCACCAGAGCATCTTATCATCTCGGCAAATAACTATCGTGCAATTGCAGAACAAATCGACAATGCAGGTTCTATCTTCTTAGGTCATTATACCCCTGAGAGTGCAGGCGACTATGCATCAGGTACCAACCATACGCTTCCAACCAACGGATATGCAAAAGCATATAGCGGCGTCAACTTAGATAGTTTCCGCAAAAAGATCACATATCAGGAAATTACAAAAGAAGGATTAGAACACATCGGTGATGCAATTGAAACAATGGCAAACAACGAACAGCTATTTGCTCATCAAAATGCCGTGATTCTCCGTAGAAAATAGATGTCAAACATTAAATGAATTTACAGAACCCACTAATCATTTTGGCTTATGTTCGAATTATCAAAAATCATCCGACCCAATATATGGAAGCTAAAGCCTTACTCTTGTGCAAGGGATGAATTCAAAGGAGAAGCTTCCGTCTATCTAGATGCAAACGAAAATCCGTATAATAATCCCTTCAACCGCTACCCTGACCCGCTTCAACTAAAAGTTAAGGAGCAGATCAAGAAGATAAAAGGAATCAGCAAAAGAAATATCTTCTTAGGTAATGGAAGCGACGAAGCTATCGACCTTGTATATCGTATCTTCTGTGAACCTAAAGAGGACAATGTAATAGCTATTGCACCAACCTACGGAATGTATGGAGTCTGCGCTGACATCAACAATGTACAATACAAAAGCATTGAGCTTGATGAAAATTTCCAATTTAGTGCCGATACATTACTGGAGAAAGTTAATGAAAAGACCCGTGTAATCTGGCTATGCTCGCCCAACAATCCTACAGGAAATGCTCTTAATGGATCAGAAATTGAAAAATTGCTGAAGTCATTTAATGGTATTGTAGTGGTTGATGAAGCCTATATCGATTTCTCTTCACAACCAAGCTGGACGAAACGTCTAAAAGAATTCCCTAATCTGATTGTTCTTCAGACACTTTCTAAAGCATGGGCCAGTGCAGGCATTCGTTTAGGAATGGCATTTGCATCAGAGAATATCATCGCTCTATTTAATAAAGTGAAATATCCATATAATGTTAATATCCTAACACAGAAACAAGCGTTAAACATACTAACCAACAAATCTGAAGTTGATCTGTGGATAAAGACAATATTAGAGGAACGTGGTAAACTTATCAACGAGCTACAGAAATTACCTATCGTGGAAAAGATTTACCCAACTGATGCTAATTTCATCTTGGTTAAGGTACAAAATGCAAACAAGACATACAATCATTTAGTATCTAAAGGAATTATTGTTCGTAACCGAAACACAGTAATACTTTGTGACAATTGCCTACGTATCACTGTTGGCACACCAGAGGAGAACAAAACATTACTGAAAGAGTTAAAGAATTGCTAATATCATTGAGAGAACCTGTCGCTGATGGGTTCTCTTTTTTCCTTCATTAATCTAATACATAATAACATGAACACACGCTTTAGAACCATCTTATTATTTATCTTTTTCTTAAACAACACGTTCCTTCTGTTTTCTAAAAACAATCAGTTAACAGAAGAAGATGTTGAAACACTCAAGTATGGCGTATGGTTAGTCGATCATGGCAAGACAGATTCCTCTATCATCGTGTTAGAAGACTTAGCGTACAAATATCCTAAAAACTATATAATTAACTACGAGTACTGCTACTCATTATATACAAAAGGAGACTATGCAAGCGTAATAAAAAACTTGAAAAGAATAGAGAAATCACCCGAAAAGGATGAGCGATTCTATCAACTAAAAGGGAATGCCTATGACTACATGGGACTTAAGAAAAAGTCCATCATGACATATCAAGAGGGAATAGATAAGTTTCCCAACTCAGGTTTCCTTCGTATGGAAAAAGGAACCGTGTTTATGTCACAAGAAAATTACGAACGAGCACTACAATGTTTTGAAGAAGGCATCAAAGTTGCACCTATGTATGCAACCAACTACTACAAAGCAGCACATATTTATCTGAACTCTAGCGAACCTATATGGGGATTCCTATACGGGGAAATGCTCAAACTATTAGAGCCCAACTCATCACGAGGCACATCTATATGTAATGATATAATCTCAACAATAAACCGTTGTATCAAATACGAAAACGATACCAGTCTGAAGGTAACTTTCACTCAGAATCACACTCTTTATCTCAGCAAAAATCCAACAGAAGAAGAACTGTTAAATCTCGTTCCTTTTGAGATGTTTTACGAATTATCCACCTCCAAATCGATTGCAGGAATACATCCATCCTATTTAAAGGACAACAACCTCTCGTTCAATGACATCTGTCAATTGAGAAAAGATATATGCGAATCACTTTATGACAGACCAACATACACCAATGGATTATTCAAATTTCAAAAAGAAATAATCGATGCAGGTTATTGGGAATTATACAACTTTTTCTTATTTGGTTCCAGTTTCCCTACAGAGTACAATGAATATATGAATAACGAAAACAACAAAAATAAAATCACTCTTTTTAATACATGGTTTAATAGTATCGCCAACTTTCCAAATCCGGATGATCCTGTATCAAGATATAAATACATGAAAAAATAAATTATCAAAACACACAATAAATTATAATCATCGATATTTTGAATTTAAAATACAACATGATTATATTTGTATATCTAATTCAGAAAAATACAAACAACTATAAATTTTGAACCGAAAAGTATGAACACAATTATTTCGTCATTATTAGAAACTGATTTATACAAGTTTTCTATGGGTCAGGCAATTTACCACCAGTTTCCTGACTACAAAACAACATGGACTTTCAAATGCAGAAACACCGATGTGAAATTCACATCTGAGATGGTGGCAGAGATAAAGCATCAGATTCAAGAATACTGCAAGCTTCGTTTTCAAGAAGACGAACTAACGTATTTAAAGAATATTGGTGCAATCAAAGACAAATCAGGGAAAGTCATAAAAAAAGGATGGATCAGCGAGACCTACACTGATTTCCTACGTCTTTGGAGTCCACGATATGAAGACTTCGAAATCAAGACCGATGCTCCTTGCGGATTAAGCATAGAAGCCAAAGGTACATGGTTGAACACAAGTATGTATGAAATACCTACCCTTGCGATCGTCAACGAAGTCTATTTCAAGTATGCATACAACTACGAGGAATTAAAAAAACAATTCTCACAGAAACTCAAGGGGAAAATCAGTCTCCTTGAAAACGGCACGTATGAACTAGGCGCTTTTTCTGAATTTGGGCTCCGTCGTAGATTATCTTCTGAATGTCAGGAGATGGCTGTTCAGCAACTAAAGAAAGCAAAATTATCTGCAGGTACCATCTTTGTGGGCACCAGCAATGTTTACCTCGCTAAGAAATATGAACTGAAGCCTACAGGTACAATGGCGCATGAGTGGATCATGTGCATTGGACAAGGCAACAGAGCCATCAACCCTGCCTACTCAAACCTATATTCTCTACGTGCATGGGTGAATGAGTATAAGGTACAAAACGGAACTGCACTTACCGATACGATCACCACGGATTGCTTCCTTCGTGATTTCGACGAAGAATTCGCCACACTCTTTAGCGGTGTCCGTCACGATTCTGGCGATCCTTATCAGTGGGGTGAGAAAATAATCGATCACTATAAACGATTAGGAATAGACCCTAAAACCAAGACTCTTCTTTTCAGCGACAGCTTGAATTTTGAGAAAGCAACACAACTGAATCGCTATTTCAAAGATAGAATCAAGGTTGCATTCGGAATCGGAACATACATCACCAATGATACCGACAAAACTCCATTGAATATCGTTATGAAAGTAACAAACTGCAATGGTAGCGACGTGGCTAAAGTATCTGATACTCCAGGAAAAGGCATGTGCAAGAATCCTGAATATGTTGAGTATCTTCAAAGAGCCATTCAATGGCGTATCAACCATCCAGAGATATAACCCCAGAAAAACATAACAACTCAAAGACAGATGAAAAAAACAAAAGAAGAAATCATTGCGTGGGTTCGTGATTATTTTAAGAAAAACGGCGACCCAAATACTAGAGCACTTATTGGAATAAGTGGAGGTAAAGATAGCACCGTCTCTGCTGCTATCTGTGTTGAAGCGCTCGGAAAAGAGAGAGTCATCGGTGTATTAATGCCTAATGGTGTACAATCGGATATCGCAGACTCCAAAAAGGTATGTGAGTTTTTAGGAATTAAAAGCTATGAGATCAATATTCAAGGCGCTTATGATGGCTTGACAAAAGAGATTTTAGAAAAAACAAAAGAATCCGTTACCAATCAATATAAAACCAATACCCCTTCTCGCCTTAGAATGACTACCCTATACGCAGTTGCCGCTATCATAGGGAATTGCCGTATCTCTAACAATGGTAATCTTTCAGAAAGATTGATGGGATATTTTACATTATGGGGAGATGGAGCGGGTGATTTTGCACCATTGTCTAATCTATATGTAAGCGAAGTCGTAGAACTCGGTATTGAACTGGGATTGCCAGAATATCTAGTAAAGAAAGCACCTTCTGACGGAATGTGTGGAAAGACAGATGAAGATAATCTTGGATTCACTTATGCAGATGTAGAACGTGTTTCAAGAGGAAGAGAAGATGAGGTAGATCCTGCAATCGTCGCAAGTATAAAAAAGAAAATCAACGGCATGGCTTTTAAGTCAAAACTGCTAAACATCCCAAGTTTCATGCCTTCTAAAAAGGTTCTTGCCATCGTTGATGCTCAAAATGATTTTATTGATGGTTCATTGGGTGTCGGCATTGAAAAATGGAACCAAGCAAAGAAACATATTCTAAACCTGATACAACAAGAAAACTATGATGAAATCATCTTCACAAAAGATTGTCACCCTACCAACCACTGCTCATTTAAAGAGAATGGAGGGATATGGCCTTCACACTGCGTAGAGGGAAGCAAAGGAGCCGAGATAGATGCAGATTTGAAAAACGCAGAACTTAAATACTCTGTCCTAAGTAAAGGAAAAGACAAAGACAAGGAAGAGTATGGCATAGATGTTCTATCTCGTCATTCAAACGTAACAGAACTACATATAGTAGGATTATGTTATGACTATTGTGTTTCTTCATGTGCGATAGAAACAGCAAAAAAACATCCATCCACTACGATAATCATCAAAAAAGCTGGTACAGTCGCTATAGACGAGAAGAAGATCGTCGATTTCCAAGCACTGCCTATCACTGTTGAATAATTACGCAAATAATTATACATAAGCAGGCATATATGTGAACATCATTGCAGGGGCTTCCTGCAATGATGTTTTTGTTTAACTAATATATTGAATACAACTTTAGAAGAGATATCATTCAGAATACACTCTTCCACTCCATTAAGGGCAAAAAAAAGGTGTATTCTGGGGGAGAATACACCACTCAAAAAAAACAGGAACACGAATTAAAACTGCACTAAACTGAACATTATGCTATTGTGTGTATATATAACAATAAGGTAAAAATAATAGGGTTATATATTGAATTATGATTTATGGACAATTTAAAATCTCGAAAAAATTGGCGAGCCAAAGACTGGCTCGCCACTCCATATAAGTGTAAAAGACAAAACGTATACGCAATAATGGATAAAATGTACGTCTGAACCACTGACTAATTTGTCATAGTGAATTCCTTGCCATAAATATTTCTCTAATGTCAATTTTACTATCAATCCTTTGACTGACATTGCAAATTAACATTAAAAGCTCCAAATGCAATGTAAATTTTTCGTCATATGACATGAGATTTTAATCAAGCAGCAGATTTTTTGTTGTTTTTACATTAAAAAAACATCTCACAAATCAACGCTTTCATCGGTGTTTTTTGCTTTTTCTACGACATTGCTAGGGATAACACCAAAGAACTCTTTAAATTTCTTACTGAAATAAGCTGGATCAGAAAATCCGATCTTGTATGCAATCTCAGATATGTATGATTCACCTTCATTTTGCTTCAAAAGAGACATCGCCTTATTCAGTCTGAACTCGTTCATAATCTCTATAGGAGTCTTTCCCAACAACGATTTAGTCCTTCGTGACATTGTTGACTGACTGACACCCATTTCTTCTGCCAACTGTTCTACAGAGTAACTGCTATCATAATAATGTTGCTCGATAACCTCCATCATCTTAGCAATAAACGGATTCAGCTTCTCTTCCTTAGGCACATTCTCCTCCACAGTTACTTCTGGATTCTGATAATACTCCTTCAACAACCGTGTCTGCTGTCTCTGGCGAATCCTAAGAATATTATTCACCTTCATTAAAAGTTCACTCTCACTGAACGGCTTAGGTATATAATCAATTGCACCACTTAACAATCCCAACAATCGATCTGATTGATCATTCTTGGCGGAAAGGAATAAGAATGGAATAGAATCCGTCTGCTCATTCTGCGTCATCTTTCGACTTAACTCAATTCCATTCATAACCGGCATCTCCACATCACTCAAAATCAAGTCTGGCATTACCTCTTCAATCACATTCAAAGCTTCCTCACCATTCAAGGCTGTATGGACCTCCATATAAGGACTCAATATATCTGAGATATTCTTACAAATAAGCGAATCATCATCAACCACAACAACCTTATTCCCTTCAAGTATCTCCTTATCCAATGTGGATTTCAGACTCTCATCCTGACTAGCTACAGAAGGGACTATCTCCGATACGGTTTGTGCAGACAAAGGTAAGGTAACGCCTATTGTAGTGCCTTCTCCTTCAACACTGTCAAGCATCAAATCACCCTTGTTTCGCTCTATATAATCACGACAGATTCGGAATCCCAAACCTGTACCTTGTTCATTATCCGTTCCAACAGATGAATCACAATATCCATTTGTCCGCAAAGCCGTCAGTTTATCCTTCGACATACCTACACCCGTATCCTTGATCTCAATATACGCTTCCCCCTCTTTCTCGTATGCCGTAACATATATCTTACCTCCTTCATTCGTGAATTTGATAGCATTATTGATAAAATTACGGAAAATAGTACTAATCATTCTGCTGTCTCCCCATATACAATGTGTCAACTTAACATCCGTCAACAGAGTGATATTCTTCTTAGACAATAATGGGAACAGCAAAGACCCGATATTACGCATCAGAGAAGCCAAATCAACATTTGTTGGATTGAAATCTATTTTATCACTCTTCGCTCTAGCCCACTCCAACAAACGTCCCATCTCACTTTGTAAAGTCTGTGACGAAGTCAAGATTCTGGAAATCACATCTCTCTTTTCCGCATCATCCATCACTGATTCACGTCGCATCCATCCCTCCAGAGCACCAACAATGGCAAACATAGGATTCTTTAAATCATGTGCCACAACAGATAACACACGATCCTTATCCGCCAAGACATGTTTCAACTCTACATTCTGCTGTTCAATTTGGACATTTTTCTGATCCAATTCCTTCGTACGTTCTTCCACCATACTTCGCAATTCCTCACGCTGTCGCTTCAATCTCCGCAACCGAATAGAAAAGACTCCTCCAACAATCAGTACAATCAATACAATGCAGAGGAACGTAAACCACCATGATTTCCACCATGGAGGAAGAACTACAATTGATATGCTTCTTTTCTGCGTATCAGTTCCACTCACAGCCTGGACCTCCAATTCATAGCTTCCACTCGGGATATAAGAGAACGATATGACACGATTGTCTTGCACCTCGTTCCATTTATCTGAAAGACCATGCAAGCAATAACTAAAATTCACATCAATAGATGTATAATCCACCCAATCCACAAACACAGAAATAGCCGTTTTATTATAAGGCAATTCCAACTGCTTTATATTGCCATCATCCCCACGAGTAACATACTTTTCTCTCTCCTCCGCATTCATCTCCTCTATATTGACTTCTGTCAATTCAAAATTCTCCGCATAATCAAACTGCTCGTTCATGTTTCTTTCTTGAACGACAAATCCATCCTTTGTTCCCCAAAAAACTCTTCCATCAGAAGTTTTCATGCGACTGTGTGGACGGAAGAAGTTAAATCCTTTTTTCTCAAAACTATAATTCAATCGTTTGTATGTTTTCTCTTCCACATCGATTTCAAGCAATCCCCACGTACAACTAGCCAACAGTTTTCCCTGTTCATTCACACATATAGACTGATAATCACAAACTGGCAGAAAAGTCAATGTATCACTCGTTTGAGCATCTGCTGAATAGCGTATTATATTACGATCTGTTGACACATATACACACTTATTCCCCAAGGTCATGTCATTTAACCTCATCGGATTATGGCCCTCCCACTTTGAGAAATCCGACATCAATGGTCGTTTTTCATTCCCTTTCACATACCATAACGTACGAGAAGTAATAATCCATCTTGAATTATCCTCACCTTCCATTACACGATATGGCCACATATCATATTCATTTTCAGAAAATTGCAATAGATATCGAGTCCATACCCCATTTGTATTCTTCATATACATTCCATCACCACCCGTACAAACCCAGATTTCTCCATTGCTCATCTTCCCGGCAGACGAGAAACAACTTAAATTGGAATTCAGTCCAGGAAATCTCTCCTGCCGATATTTCTCTGTCTTTGGATCAAACTCCAATATACCACCACCCCATGTAGCTAACCACAGATGTCCATCTTTATCCTGAGTATGGCCTACAATATTACGACTTGTCAAGCCATATTTCTCATTATAGATCTTCTCGACAGAATAATCCGATGATAACCTTGCCAACCCTCCTCCATCACACGACACATAGAAGGTTTGGTTTTCTCCCTCAGAGAAAGAACTAGCCATCTTCATTGGGAACTTCACATCACTAGAAAAAGTAAACGACTGCTGTCGATTCGGACTGCATCTTAACAATCCAGAGCTATATGTTCCAACCCATATATCACCGTTAGCAGCCTCTTCTATATCATAAATCTTATCTATACAATCTTCGGGGAGATTACTAGGCACAATCTTTTCATACTTAGTAGTTGTATTCGGACACTCATTAGAACACCATAATCCATCACCATCAGAAGAATACCAAAATCGTCCTTTCTGATCACATATAATCTTATTTAAGTTAGAAAATGGAAGTTTTATAAGAACCGGTTCAGAGACAGATCCATCATCATATAAATCAATTGAATACAAGACATTAGAGAAACAAGTAATCAGAATCTTATTATCCGAAACCTGGAAAATCTTTGAAGAAAACATTGATTCAAGATCATGTGACAGATCATATTTCTTCACTAACTGACCATTAGGAAGAAGAACATGCAACGTATTAAATGAACTAATCCAATAACGATTCTTCGAATCCTCACAAAATGATAAGATATAATAGGGCTCAAAAGATTTAAATGCCTCAAAATCACCAGAAAAACGGGTATTCCCTTCCTCTAAATAATAGAGTCCATTGGACGTATAAACCAACTTTTTATTATTCTTCAACGACCAAAAACCATCTATCTGCTTCAGATATGTCGTATCAAAATCTAATGGAGAATAATCCTCAAAAACATCCATAACAGGATTATATTTCAGCAATACACCCGCCTGACTTCCCACAAACATGGAATGATCAGGAAATATCTTTATTAAAAAGATCTCATCTTTCAACAAAGAGGGGTATTTGTCTCGCGAATACTGTTTGAAAAATTTTCCATCAAATCGAGACAATCCAAAATCTGTAGCCACCCATATATGTCCACTACCATCTTGTTCAATATCATGAATCAGATTCGAAGTTAAACCATCATCCACCGTATATTGATCAAAATATAGTTTTCGTCCCAGTGCCATATCTATTGAAAATAGAAACGCCAATATAAGGACTATACTATTTTTCATATATATTTTTTTTAATACCTCCATTTAAAATGCAATTATACTAAATTTAAAGAAGAATATTTCCCACAAGACAAAAAAAAAGTAAATTTGCACATCTTCAACAAGACAAAAGGAATAGTTTCCTAAACGAAATATAAAATTCAATGCATAAAGACAAGTTAATCTCTCGTAGAAATTTTCTAAAGAAAATAGGAATGGGATCCATTGCTGCTACAGCATTTATGACTGGATGTTCTTCCCATAACAACAGCACATCCCCTCTTTCATCTTCCAATAATGAGGAGGATGTACCCATCGGGAAAATGACCTATAGAAAAGATAATCATGGGAATCATGTATCCATATTAGGGTTCGGGTGCATGCGTCTTCCAACGACCAAAGGTGTCAGCGGGAGAGAAGACGCCAACAACGATATCGATCAGGAGGAAGTCAACCGAATGGTCGATTATGCCATTGAACATGGTGTCAATCTATTCGACACATCTCCCGCCTATTGTCAAGGACGCTCGGAGAAAGCTATAGGAATAGCTTTAAGCAGACACAAGAGAGAGGAATATCTTGTTTCCACAAAATTATCAAACTTTGGCACATACACTCGGGAAGCCTCTATGGAGATGTATGAAAACTCGTTCAAGGAGCTTCAGGTTGACTACATAGATTACTATCTTCTTCATTCTGTTGGAGGAGGCGAAGATTCCATGCAATACCTTGAAGATCGATATATTAACAATGGAATGTTAGACTTCTTACTAAAAGAAAGAGCTGCTGGAAGAATAAAAAATCTAGGTTTTTCATATCACGGAGACATCCGCATATTTGATTACTTATTAAGCCTACATTCTGAGATTAAATGGGACTTCGTACTTATTCAATTAAACTATGTGGATTGGAAACATGCAAAAAAGATTAATCCAAACAATACGAACGCTGAATATTTATATGGAGAATTAGAGAAGAGAGAGATTCCAGGATTCGTCATGGAACCACTCTTAGGTGGAAGGCTTGCCAACCTAAACGATCATGCAACAGCTATTCTCAAGAGCAAAGAGCCCAATAATAGCATTGCGTCATGGGCATTTAGATTTGCAGGTTCGAAACCTAAAATTCTCTCTGTATTGTCGGGCATGACATACATGGAACATCTTAAGGATAACATCAAAACATATTCTCCATTAAAGGAATTAAGCAAAGATGACTATAACACATTAGAAGAGATTGCTAAGATTATAGCGGATTATCCGACCATTCCATGCACAAGCTGTCAATATTGCATGCCATGTCCATTCGGACTAAACATTCCAGGCATTTTCAATCATTTCAATAAATGTGTAAACGAAGGACTTGTACAAGAAAACAGAAAAAGCCCAGAATATAACAAAGCAAGGAAAGCATTCCTAGTAGGATATGATCGTAGCATACCTAAAATCAGACAAGCTGATCATTGTATCAATTGCGGTCAATGTCTCATTGCTTGTCCTCAACGAATCAACATTCCACAAGAGATGGCACGAATCAACACTTTTGTCGAACTATTAAAAAGAGATGGCGCAAAAGTGGGAAATACGGTTATCCTTGCTTCCTTGATTCGTAAACGAGACGAAGGTAACTACTCTTGTGTCATCGCAAAAAATGATGACATACGCACCTTCAATAAGAAAGGCGTAATGGATCTTTATTTACTCAATCAAGAAGAACCAGAATTCCTTAACGGTGCCTTATTAGCGGATAAGATCATAGGGAAAGGCGCAGCTGCCTTAATCATCAAAGGCGGTATAGAAGAAGTCAGGACTCATATCATCACTGTCCCTGCGCTTAAACTTTTAAATGATAACAACATAAAAGTAACCTATGATGAAACAACCGATCATATCATCAACCGAAGCAATACAGATTGGTGTCCGCTAGAGAAAAGACTTAAGAATACTACCAATGCTGAAGAATGTTACCCCATCATAGACCAGTTTATAGAGGATCTAAAAGCTGGAAAGATTCAGTAAAACGATCAATAAAACATAAGCTATATAAAAACAGGAAGAGGTTGCTGGGGTGCAACCTCTTTCAGTTAAGGTTAGAATTAATTTACGTTTTGACAAGATTTTATGGTTTTCTATACTATATAAAGTTATTATCTTCTCTTTTAAAAAAAGGGCGGTTGTTTAGACCAACCCTTTTATATTTTACAAACATTTAAGGGGAAATTCCACTATCAAAGTTCAGACGTTATAAAAACCATTATTACACTTATATCAACAATCTTATTTATTGACATTGCAAATATACAATAATTTCATGCAATATATCATGGAATTTTATTTCAAATACATGGATAAATTGTTCTTTTTTTCAATTGTTATATGGACATCTGTTTCACAGCAACTGCCAAACGAGCTATTAATCAATTGATAAATAACAACTTAAAAATGGATTATTTTTCCAACGAAGGAGAAATTCCAAAAAACGATTTATATTTCTTACTGAAATATAATGGATCATTAAATCCGACAGCATATGCTATTTCGGTAATTGTTTTTCCTCCTTCTTTCAAAAGCGCTTGAGCTTTATGAAGTCGATATTCATTTAAAATTTCAGTCGGTGTTTTATCCGTTATAGATTTTAGTTTACGCGAGAATGTAGATTTACTCATCGCCAACGAAGCCGACATATCCTCTGCCGAGAATCCAGAATCAGAATATTTTTCCGCAATTAAGTCCAAGAGGGATTTCAATAATGGATTGATGGTGCTTTCCATCTTTTCATCCATATTCCCCGTATAATTATTTTCCAAAACCTGTTGTTGCTGATTTCTACGAAGCATAAGAATATTCGTCAGCTTCATCAACAACTCTTTTTCGTAGAACGGTTTTGTAATATAATCTATTGCACCTTTATACAATCCCATCAAACGATCACTCTCCGCATTCCTTGCTGATAAGAACACCAAAGGAATCTGTGTCATCGTAGAATTTTGTTTTAATCGCTCATACATCGTAATTCCATCGCATAGTGGCATTTCAACATCACTTAGTATAATATCCGGCTGTTCTTTCAGTGCCACGTCATATCCTTCTTCTCCATTATTAGCCTCAACAACACGGAAATAGGGTTCTAGAATAGTCCGTATATGTAGCAATATAAGCGGATCATCATCCACAATCATTACGGTGTTTCCTTGCAATAAATCCGCATTGATCTCAAACGTGTTATTTTTATCTTCCTGCATCAACGCCAACTTGTCTTCATCCACCTTATCCGAAACAGGTAATGAAATAATAATCTTAGTTCCTTCTTCAATCTTACTCTCCACCATCAAACTACCACCACTCTTTTCAACAAAGTCCTTCGCCATCTTAAAACCAAGTCCTGTGCCCTTCTCCATCTTAGTTCCCAAAGTAGATATGACATTCTCATCATTTCGAATTGAGTTTAATTGCTCCTCAGACATTCCCACACCCGTATCCTGAATACAGATATCAATCAAACGACCATGTTCTGTCACATCAATTGATATCGAACCTTTCTCTGGCGTAAATTTCACAGCATTTGTCAAGACATTACGCAAAGCTGTAGCAACCATACGAGAATCCATCATCGCACAATGTTGCAGATCATAGGTGATTGATATGTCAATCTGTTTCTCCACGAACATAGCATTCAGCAAAGAGAGAACCTCTTTCACCATCTCTCTCACACTGGAACTCTCTATATGACAATTCACTTCGGTCTGTTTTCCTCTTGCCCACTCCAACAATTTCACCATGGCAGACTGAAGATTAAAGGCTGATAAATAAATATCCTTTAATACCTTCCATGTATTTTCCAGCGATTCATGATGTTTTAATACACTATCCAATGCTCCAACAATGGCAAACATAGGATTTTTCAAATCATGGGCAATAACAGAGAGCAATCGATCCTTTTCCGCCAACGCTTGCTCCAAATCCTTGTTACGCTGCTCAATAACCTGTTGCTTCTGCTCTAACAAATGATTGATATCATCCAATTTCTTTGTGCGCTCCAAAACCATCTGACGCAAAAGTTCTCTCTGCGCCTTTATCTTTTTAAAACGATGGAAGATAACAAGAGAGATAGAAAGCGCTATAATAAGTGTTGCTATGACATCAAACCACCATGTTTTCCACCAAGGAGGTGACACGACGATTGGCAAGGATATTTTCTTACTATACACCTCTTCCAATCCTTTCTTTGCTCTCACCTCTAAAACATAGCTTCCATGAGGAATGTGAGATATCTTAATCTCTCGTTTCTCCTGCATATCAATCCAATCCCTATCCAATCCACGAAGGCGATACGACAACTCCACATCATTCAAGCCTGAGAAATCAATCACATCCAAGGTGATTGAAATGTTTGTCTCATCATAATTCAACTTCAACTTCTTTAGATCGGACAAGCTTTCTGGTAAATACTTACTGCCAAATTCCTGTTTTTTACCTTTCACATACAAACGAGAAAAGGCGAGATAATCGACCTCCTTTTCCTTATGTATATGTCTAGGATCAAACATCACAAATCCTTCCGTACTACCAAAATAGAAACGTCCATCTTTGTCTATAAAAGCCGCACGATGTGTGAAATAATTACGACTTCTATACCGTTCATCCAGCAAAATCTTAGCATACGTCTGCTTTTCATCCTCGAATGATATAATACCATTTGAGCCACTTGTCCAAAAAATTCCTTTCTTATCTCTCAAGATAGAAGAATATTGTCCATCAGGCAAATAATCCAACCATTTATACTGATTACCATCTTCATCAAACCGTATGACACCTTGAGTTGATACAACATATAAATTACCCTCGTCATCACACACGCCCTGAATCATCAACAAAGGCTGATGTACCTGTGTAGCATCTACATCGGGGAACATCGGTCTGTCGCCCTTTTCATCACATCGCCAGATCGTCCTTGATGAAATGATCCATTTAACGCCTGTAGGTGAATATATAATATCTTCAATCCATATATCTGGAATCTTAAATTGTGTTGTATCTTGTAATCTTTTCCGAGACCAGTTCTCTTTCTCTTTCACATAGACACCATCTCCTGCAACAGCAACCCATAACACACCATCCGGCATCACAGCAAGTGATTTACATGTACTAAACGAAGTCTCAATACCATCAAAAGGTATCTTTGTCACCTTTCTTGTTTTTGTATTTAATCTACACAATTCGCCACCCCATACAACAATTAAGATATCTCCATTAAGGTCTGTTTTTAGAGAAAGAACATTGTTTGATGATAATCCATCCTCAATAGTAATATTCTGAAGTATCTGATAATCAGGTGATATAACAAAGATTCCATGGCCATCCGATGCAACATAGATGTTTCCTTCATCATCTTGTACAAAAGAGGTTCCATCCACCGATGGGAACCCGATATCTGCAGAATGAATAGATCCTGTATTACGCATAGTACTATAACGTAGCAATCCTGCATTCTGGGTGCCGATCCATATGTCACCATTACGGTCCTCATAAAGGCAATGTATCTTCTGCAATTCCTCGTTTTTTGAATTTTTAGGTTCTATTTTTTCAAAATGAAATTTCCCATCATAGGTGGCTCTCCACAAACCAGAGCCAGCCGTACCGAACCAATAACGTCCCTTTGAATCCTTTATGATAGAATTTATATTTCTGAATGGTATTTCCAAGGCTCTCGGACTACTAATTTCTCCATTCTCGCCTATATCAATTATCCACAATCCACCCACAAATGAAGAAACTAGGAATTTATTACTTTCCAACCTGTTGATGTTTGAAACCATCATCCCAATAGATAGCTTTTCATCATATTCTTTTAAATGACGTCCGTCTTTGTCAAAAACACTTACCCCCGAATATGTTCCACAATAAAATCGTCCGAAATCATCTTTTATCATCACAGAGACGAAAGAGAATTCTGTAGAATCAGTCACTCCCGGATATTTACCAAACTTACCGTATTCTGACCAATAGGAATAAATTCCATTGGTTGTAGAAGCCCATGTTCGGCTGTTTTCGTCTTCATAAAAATTAGTTATCCCTTTAAAGTAAGATGTTTTAAAATCATCGGGCATCATATCCACAAAAGAATCACTCTTCTCATCATATGAAACGACCAATCCATTATTCCCCGCTATCAACATTTTACCATTGGACATCAAGGAAAGATGTAGAATCTGATTTCCATACAATGAAGGTGTTTCCTCCATATAATATGAGCGAAAATGAACACCATCAAAACGATTTAATCCATACTCCGTTCCAATCCATAAAAAACCACAAGTGTCCTGAATAATGCAATGAACATAGTTACAACTAAGTCCATCTTTACTCGTATATCTACAAAAAGTAGAGAGATCGTCTGCCATCGCATCGATCCATATAATAGAGCATACAATTGCGTATAATAATAGTCTAGAAAACCTTGTCATGTATATCCTTTTCTGCAAAGATACGTTTTTTTAGCAGAACGCATCTGCCAAATCCCAATTATTTTATTTCACCATCCATTGTTATAATTGGATCACCATCTTCTAAATCCTCAATATCTTCTGGGTTTAATTTATTTCCGCAGTATTTACAAAAAACTGCATCTGGTTCATTACCCGGTTTATGGCAATGTGGACATGGAATGGCTGTCCGCTTTTTATTGTCAGAAATCATTTGAGCAGATACGATACCAGTAGGCACCGCCAATACTGTATAACCCAGCAACATAACAAATGCTGCGATAAATCGTCCCACACTTGTTGTCGGTGCAATATCTCCATATCCTACCGTTGTCATTGTCACAATTGCCCAATAAATACTGCTAGGAATATTTTGAAAATTACTGTCTTCTCCTCCTTCCACAATATACATAACCGTACCCATACAGATTGCCATCAAAAAGACGAAAACGAAAAACACAGTTATTTTCTTTGAACTTGCAATCAGAGAGTTCAACAGATTTTCTCCTTCGCTCCAATACGAAAACAGCTTAAAGACGCGGAACACACGTAACAATCTGAAGATACGAATCGTCAACAGTCCATGTGCACCTGGGAATATAAAGCTTAAATACGTTGGTAAAGTCGCCAACAAATCGACTATACCGAAAAAGCTGAAGATATATTCCTTGGGCTTAGGCGTACAATAGATACGCAATAAATATTCAAACGTGAAAAACAACGTAAATACCCATTCAAGAATATTTAGGAACATCTTAAATGAGGGTGGAAAGAAAGATAAACTTTCTAAAATCACCACCGACACACTTGCGATAATAAACGCAATGACTAAGATGTCAAAATTTTTCCCTTCCTGTGTATCGGTATCATACACCACCATATATATTTTACGTTTCAGTTCATCATTATTCATGAAACGATTCCACTTGTTTCTCAATCCTTTAAACATATAACTCTAATTATTTATTATTCTCTTTTTCAAGAAAATAGGTTAGACAAAAAATTAGTATGTTCTAAAAATATCTTTAATCCTATCCCTATCAACAACAAACCACCCACCAGTTTCATGTTAATAGGTAAATGTTTCCCCATAAATATTCCAATTGTGTTACCTACAACTGAGAAGATAAAACTCACCACGCCAATTATCACCAAGTCTAATATAAATAAATGGATAGGCTCTGTTACAAACAACAAGCCAGTGACCAATGCATCAATACTTGTCGCAACAGCCAATGCGATTAGCATCTTCCAACGAATGGCTGGTTGTTCATTTTCATCTTCCTTTTCAAAGAGACTCTCCTTTATCATTTTACCTCCCAAAACAGAAAGGATAATCAACGCAATCCAATGATCCCATGCCGCTATAATATCCTTAAACCATATTCCTGCCGACCATCCAACCAAGGGCATCGCCGCTTGAAACAGACCGAACAAGAAAGACATTTTTAAAATAGGGACCCATTGTATATGTCGCAACGTTATTCCATTGGCGATAGAGACAACTAAGCAATCCATTGCCAATGCAATTGCCAATAATATGACAGTGACTAGACTCATTTAATATAGATTAAACAACCGAGGGATGCATCCTTTGATACATCCCTTGGCTATACAACATTTTCCTTTCTTCCTTTGAAGAAAAGTATATTATCTCAACGTGTCATCAACATTTAGCCAATGCCTGTTCCAAATCTGCGATAATGTCCTCAGCATCTTCGATACCTACAGAGAAACGAATCAAGTCTGGACGTACACCTGCCTCAATCAATTGTTCATCAGTCAACTGACGATGAGTATGAGATGCAGGATGAAGAACACATGTACGAGCATCTGCCACATGAGTTACAATACAAGTTAGCTCCAAGCTATCCATAAACTTGATGGATGTCTCACGACCACCTTTCACTCCGAATGTAACCACACCACATGATTGTCCGTTAGTGAATTGTTTTTGTGCCAATTCGTAATATGGACTTGATTTCAATCCTGGGTAGTTCACCCATGCAACTTTTGGATGTTTCTCTAAGTACTCAGCCACTTTTTGTGCATTCTCGCAATGTTTAGGCATACGAACATGAAGTGTTTCCAAGCCCATATTCAACAAGAATGCGTTCTGTGGAGCTTGAATAGAACCCAAATCACGCATCAACTGAGCAGTTGCTTTTGTAATATAAGCACCCTTACCGAATGCTTTGCTATAAGCCAATCCATGATATGACTCATCAGGTTCGGTCAAACCAGGGAATTTATCTTTATGTGCCTCCCAGTCAAAGTTTCCACTATCAACAATACAACCACCTACATTGGTTGCATGTCCGTCCATATACTTTGTAGTAGCATGTGTCACGATGTCACATCCGAACTCGAAAGGACGGCAATTGATTGGTGTTGGGAATGTATTATCAATGATCAAAGGCACACCATGAGAGTGTGCGATACGAGCAAATTTCTCTATATCCAATACTGTCAAGACTGGATTAGCAATCGTTTCACCAAAAAGAGCCTTTGTATTAGGGCGGAAAGCCTTTGAAATCTCTTCCTCTGAAGCATCTGGGTCAACAAATGTACATTCAATACCCATTTTCTTCATTGTCACAGCAAACAAATTGAATGTTCCGCCATAGATACATGAAGAAGAGACAAAATGATCGCCTGCCTGACATAAATTAAAAATAGCATAAAAACTAGCAGCTTGTCCCGAAGAAGTCAACATAGCAGCCACACCGCCTTCCAATGCACATATCTTAGCTGCAACTGCATCATTAGTAGGGTTCTGTAAACGAGTGTAAAAATAGCCAGACGCCTTCAAATCAAACAAGTCACCCATTTCAGCACTTGTATCATACTTGAATGTTGTTGACTGATATATTGGCAATACTCGTGGTTCACCTTTCTTAGGTTTCCATCCTTCCTGAACACAAATCGTTCCTAATTTTTTCTTACTCTCCATATTATTTTAACAACGTAATTTTAAAAATCAATTGAACTGGAAACAAGCGCCAGACTTCAATGAAAAGATACGCAAAATTAATAAAAAACATTTGTAAAAAAGAACTCAACAAAATAAAAAAAGATGAAATACATATTTCATCTTTTTTTATTCTACCAATTCATGGCTCACTTAGGCTCCGTCACTTATTACTCTTCCCTCTGTCTTCAATCCACATGATATCTAAATAACATCGCCTTATATGTCTTCTCCTTAACGGAAAAAATCTTATTCCCCTAACTCTCAAGTTCTACAAACCTCAAGTCATCCCTCCCTCCACTACGAACAAAGAACCTTGATTATTCCTAACCCACAAATTTTACAAACCTGTAGGTTCATAAATCCGCCTAATGCTCTACAAACATCGTGGCATCAAGCTATTCTAAATTCGCCTATTAATTTTAAAATTTGATGCAAATATAAAACAAAAATCCGATGCAAAGAATTTTATTTTCTGTTTTTCATCATTAGCCGTCTTTTTAACCTTCCAAATACGGTCATCTTGGGCTTTGATTTATTGAAAAAAAAACATATTTCCCCTAAAACTTCCATCATCTTAAATCTTTTCAACAATTTTCGGCATCTTTTAATGCCTTTTCTATAACAGGGGCCATATCATAATACTTATATTCAGCAAGCCGTCCGCCAAAAATCACATTGGGTTCTTTATCTGCCAACAACTTATACTTCTGATATAATGCTGTGTTTTTATCATCATTAACAGGATAATAAGGCTCCATTCCTGCCTTCCATTCAGTGGAATACTCTTTAGAAATGACGGTCTTCGGACAATCATAGACCTCTTGTCCAAACATTTCAAAATGTTTATGTTCTATGATTCTTGTGTAGGGTACTTCACGTTCTGTATAATTCACAACAGCATTACCCTGAAAATTAGGGTTGTCAATGATTTCTTCCTCAAAACGAACCGTGCGATATTCCAACTTGCCGAATCGATAGTCATAAAACTGATCAATCTTACCTGTAAACACGATCTTTTCAGCAATTCCCATCCAATATTCTTTGTTTTCGAAAAAATCAACACCTGTTTTCGTTTCAATTCCTTCTAACAAACCAGCAATCAACTTATTGTAACCGCCGATAGGGATTCCCTGATATTTATCATTAAAATAGTTGTTGTCAAAAACCAGACGTACAGGCAATCGACGAATAATAAAAGCAGGTAAATCTGTACAAGCTCTTCCCCACTGTTTTTCCGTATATCCTTTAATCAGTCTTTCATAAATATCTTTTCCAACTAGCAAAAGAGCTTGTTCTTCAAGATTCTGTGGTTCTCTCCCTGCAAGACGAGTAGCTGCCTCTCTCTTTTGTTCTTCTATTTTAGCTATAGCCTGCTCGGGAGTCGTCACATTCCACATTTGATAGAATGTATTCATATTGAATGGTAAGTTAAACAGCCTACCTTTATAATTTGCCACAGGACTGTTAGTATATCGATTGAATTCGACAATAGAATTCACGAAATCCCAAACTTTCTTATTGGATGTATGAAAAATATGGGCACCATATTTATGGACATTGATTCCCTCAATGTTTTCGCAATAAAGATTGCCACCCAAGTGAGGACGTTTGTCAATCACCAGGCATGTCTTCCCCTCCTGCTTTGCTCTGTAAGCAAACGTAGAGCCAAAAAGACCGGAACCGACAATGAGATAATCGTATTTTTTTAGTTTTTCATCCATAATAATTATTATTTTGCTTCTAATAACTTATACACTTCACAAACCTGATTAGCAATGTGTTCCCATTGATACTTACTCATATCATACTGGATTCGATAATTAGTACACTCTTCCAATAATTTTTCTATTTTATCTGCAAGTTGTTGTATTTCGCCTACATGAAAATAACTATCCAGAGGCAAACCAATCTCCAAGTTAGCTGGAATATCACTTACAACAACAGGCAAATCGTAACTCATCGCCTCCAATAAAGCAATAGGCAATCCTTCATGAGAGGAAGGCAACACATAACAACTTGCATGAGTAAGTAACGATTGTAATTTTTCGCCTCTTACAAATCCAGTTAAAACGACACCATTCTCTTTTGCCATTTTTTTTAGTCTCCGAGAATAATCATCTTCAAAATCCGCATCCCCAGCCAGGACTAAACGGATTTTACTTTCTGGATGTCTCTTCTTATATGCGACATAAGCCTCTATCAGATGATGAAGATTCTTTTCTGGGACGAAACGGCACATACCCAGGATATAAAGTTCAGGAGAAATCCCCAGTTCCTCAAAATATTCAGGGTAATCCACCTTATTGGGGACAGACACTCCATTATATATTAGATGGACTCGATCGATTCGATTATACTTATTAGCAATCAAGTGCTTAATAACATTAGAAATGACAATGACATCATCCGCAAACATACATCCCATTCTTTCTCCGAACTTCAACATACATTTGGCACTCTTTCCCCATTTATCTCTGTCATAATCTGGTCCATGATGAGTAAAGACCACCTTCATACCACGCAATTTAGCATATGGAGTCAAGATTGCAGGACCAATAGCATGAATATGCAACACATCCGCACCTATTTCCTTCGCTTTATTTATGGCACGAAATGTATGTATTATCGTCTCAAATGATTTCTTTTTGGGAGCAGGAACGTCTATTAGTTTAACATCATTCCACTCGGTGTAAAGATCTTTAGTATATTTTGAACGGCGAATAACCGTCACATCATATCCATTTTTTGCAACAAGGGGAAACAGCTCCTCACAATGGGTTTCAACGCCCCCCATTATATTAGGAATTCCTCTTGTACCAATTACAACAATCTTCATAACTCAGCAAGTTCTCCTACCAATTTATAATACTGCCTATTTTTAGAACTAGATGCTAAATTAAGAAAATAAACTTAAATTAGCAAGTAGGGAAAGCAAAAGAAGAATTTTACAGCAGAATTTAAGTCTCAAGTTGTCATTAAGGCATAGAGGGGTCAAGAGCCACTGACACACAGAGGCTCCGTACTCTTGGACAAACATCATACGTTATTCTTTTTTTATTAAAACACGATGAAACGACAAAACCTTAGAACCTCTATATACATAAATGATATAAACTCCGTTTAGATCATCTAACAATCCATCGATTGTTTTTTGTGTTCTGACAAGTTTACCCAGAACATCATATACTTTATAATCATCCCCTTGAAGAGAATCCTCACATAAAACTTTCTTCACATCCATATTTGACGTAACAACGGGCACTAAGTATTTACACTCTGCGATTTCGTAGTTTGGATGAATAGCCCTTACCAGAACAGAATCCGTTGCTTGTTTAAGGGCATTAACATCAGTAGTCCAAACAATTCCCCCATCAATACTATATTCAATTGTTATCTGATCTCTATCATATGCACCTTCTACAATCACCAAAGGGTCTACTGTTTCTTCCCCATCAATTAGATTTTCAAAATTTTCATTTCTCCAGGCAACAGATAGCGGAGCCTCCGTTACTGTCATTTTATAGTTGCATCTCGCCGAATCATAATTTGGATGATTCGCACGAACTTTCACTTCCAATTCTCCCTTATCAGTAATTTCTGGCACATCGGCACTCCATGACAAACAACTATCTACACTATATTCAACTATTATGGTATCGGTGGACTCTACTCCCAATGCTTTGACATCGAATTTCATAGGTTGGCCATCATAAACCTTGGATGTAGAATCAGCAGATGGACAATGCAACTCTATCTCAGCTGCTGTTATTTCCAAAACATATTCATATTCAATCACATCAGCACCTGGGAAAATGCTCTTTACCTTTACATCTAAGACACCCCTATTTGTAATACTAGGAGCATCTGCCATCCAGTTTTCTCCTCCATCAATACTATACAAAATCTTTATATTGTTATCCTTCACTTTTATCGTAGGACACAATGGCTTCCCATCATACACTTTTACACATTCTGCTTTTTTCGGATATGTCAAAGAAGACGCTAATCCGTTTTTTATCACCACATTAGAAGCCCCATCAGGAATAGAATAAAACAACGTATCAATTTTGGGGAAGTATTCATAAACAATAGAATCCCCCTGCATTGAATATTTAACAGACCATGAATTGGAAACATTTTTTTGTGTTAATCTAATCTGTCTATTAGCGTAGTAACTTCCATCAAATGAGTTTTCATACAGAGGTATATCATTAAAAAATATTGAATCTTTAGAGCCTTCATTTTTTATTTTCAGTGATATCGGTTCGCCCAATGAAAAAAATTCACCAATATGTTTGTACATAAAAGGAACTCTATCCTTCATCCATATTTTCATATAATTACAAGCATTTTCAAAACTATTAGTGCTTCGATTCAACACATCAACAAAATAATATGGTGCTTCCTCTTTCACTTCATCAACAAATGTTTGCAATTCCTTGTTAAAATTTGCTGGAGATACAAATGTGGCCATATACACAGACATTCTATCAATGTAGGCATTCTTAAACACCTCGTATGTCATCATTTTTTGAAACAACATAGAACCTTTCTTTGTATTTTGACCCATTGCAGATTCGTACGGGCTGACTCTTAAAATATAATTTAAATATGCAAAATCATACGAAACCAAATTTGTCAATCCCATTGTATAATCTAAATCACATGCTAAGAATCTCCACTTATGTCCACTCCCTTGCTGTCTCCAACACTTATTATTATTTCCTGGAAAATCAATATTATTATACAATGACTCCAATGCGAAATAATTCAAGAATTCATTCACATCAAGTTCCTTACACATAGTCTCATAAGATGTTGTATCTGACGAGTATAATTTTACAAATCTGTTCCATTCCGTTGGATCTCCATAATCTAATGAATGGTTTTTCACGTAATCAATATTCTCTATATGATTATAATTAGCCCAAACATAATCTTCCGTTGCCTTCTCTCTCAAATTCAACAATCCCCAATAAACACCATTAACATAAACGATAACAGTTTGAAAAGCCTGCCAATCTAAATCAACATGTTTTGCAAATGATTGTTGTTCCAATCCATCTCTAATCTGAGCCCTAGGGAAGTCTCCCCCTCCATTTCTCAAATACAAAGTTTTCTCTTTTGTCACATTAGGTTTTTCATCCCAAAATGAACCCGAAAAACGTTTAGTGCCAAAACGTTTATTTGCATGTAAAACAAAAGATTTTCTTTCTTGAAAGCGTGAAGCTCGACCTCCCAAATTCATTTCACATATTTGATTAATCTCTGATTCTGAATTAGGCTTACTAAAGTACTCTACATTGATAGGTCTTTTCCACGAAAAAGTAAAATTAGTTGTATCTTTTCCTTTCTTCACATACTCAGGTTTCTTTTCTGGATGGTTTTGATGGTACGTACCATCAGCTAATATACCTATTTCATCATCCCATAAATAAGAGCTATCAACAACAATTGAAAAAACAGGCAATGTCATCTTCCTGTTTAAGAAAATATAGCTCTGTGTTTTAGATGGTTTGCTTATTAAACTATCTGAAAATGTTTTCGCCCGTATCACGACTGTTTTATCTATAAATAATGAATCAGGGAAAAGAGCACTACTATCAGACGGCTCTGAACCATCAATCGTATATCTAATCTGCACTTTACCAGACAACTCTTCGTCATCTTTATCCAAACTCAATTTAAGGACAATTGGTTCGGTATATACACCACCTTTTTTTGAAAACTTCACTTTTGACAAGACATAATCAGAGTAAACCCCATCATTTGAACGATTTGGCGACGCCTCCCTAAAATACGACCATGTATCAGTCTCCTTTATTTTCCCGTATGAAATATCCGGTGCAGGCATAGCCGGAATAGCAAGGAAATCAACAATATTTGAAGTGCTATCGAACAAATACAATTCACCATATTCATCACTATTCAATCTAAAATTCGTATGAACTCCCTTATTTTCTTTGTCACAATACAATAGTACATATCCATTGGATTCTATTATTAACGAATCTTGGATAACATATGAACTTGAATATTGAGATGTCTGACCAATAGCATATCCTTTCAGATTAATAGGAGACGACGTTTCATTATACAATTCAACCCAAGAATCTGGAATTTCATTCAAATCATCAATGACAGAATGCAAATCAGATTGCATAACCTCATTGATTTGAAGAGAATATGTAAGTTCATAAGTTATTAGGGTAAAAAACAAAAGCAAAAATCTATTTCTATTCATAAACTCGTTCGTTGTTAGTGAGCACAAATGTCCTATATAAACAATTCAATAAAAATTCTAAGCAACAATGGTTACTAAGAAAATTTATCATGTCAATATACAAAATTTTTCAATCACCATTTTTTTGTAAAAGGAAGTTACGTTATAGTCGACAAAGGTACGAATTAATTCTGACAAATGCACTTCCTTCAACAGGATTTCTCAAATCATCAGAGTTGAAAACAACACCTCGTTTTCATAAAAATGCCAATATTATACTTTTGCAGTCTACATTTTTTATGTACTTTTGCAGAAAAGGCGGAATTAGGACTATTTTTCTCTTCTCGCCATGATGCAAACAAGTAGGTTATGGCAAGAAATCAAATAAAATCGCAATCGTAACCTATTGTTGTAGTACACAGCATGACGTGTAAACAAGGCATCCAATAAGAAAGAGGAGAAGATATTGTATATGTACCATAAATGACAAAAAAATGCTTTGTAATAATATAGATTTGAGAGGAAAACGTTTGTTGTTGACCGGGGTTGCTGGATTTATTGGCAGCAATTTGGCGAAAAATCTATTATCAAGAATGCCAGATTTAACAATCATAGGAATTGATTCCTTAAATGATTATTATGACGTTCGTTTAAAGCAAGAGCGATTATCTACTTTGAAACAATACTCTAATTTCCTTTTTAAGGAAGGAAACATTGCAGATAAGTCATTTGTGGATTCCTTGTTCCATACATTTAATCCCTATGTGGTAGTAAATCTTGCAGCACAGGCAGGTGTTCGATATAGCATTTCATCTCCGCAAAGTTACATAGAGTCCAATGTGATTGGATTCTTTAACATATTGGAGGCTTGTCGACATTCGTATGACTCAGGAACAGAGGGAGTAGCCCACTTAGTTTACGCGTCATCCTCTTCCGTATATGGAGGGAATACGAAAATTCCTTATTCCACAGACGATAAAGTGGATACTCCAGTTAGCTTATATGCCGCTACCAAAAAAAGCAATGAGCTCTTCGCTCATGCCTACTCAAAGTTATATGGTATACCATCAACAGGCTTAAGGTTCTTTACCGTATATGGGCCATGCGGTCGCCCGGATATGGCATACTTTAGTTTTACCGATAAATTAAAACGAGGTGAGATCATTAAGATTTTCAACTATGGTAATTGCAAGAGAGATTTCACCTATATTGATGATATTGTAGAGGGCATCTATCGAGTTATTCATCATGCGCCCGAGAAGGTCATCGGAGATGATGGGTTGTTAAAAGCTCCTTACAAGATTTATAATATTGGAAACAACCACCCTGAGAATCTTCTTGATTTTGTTGATATTCTACAAGAAGAATTAGTACGTGCAGGAGTTTTACCTTCTGACTTTGATTTTGAATCTCACAAACAGCTTGTACCTATGCAAAAAGGAGATGTTCCCATTACATATGCCGATACAACTGAATTGGAACAGGATTTTGGATTTAAACCAACGACGCCACTAAGAGTTGGATTAAGACGCTTTGCTGAGTGGTATGCATCTTTTTATTAAAATCGTGTTGTATAAGGTTAGTTCTATACAAAATTAATTTCGAGGGATTCGTTTCGATTTTATTTTTGTAGAGACGCAATGCATTTTTGTAGAGACGCAATGCATTGCGTCTCTACTGTGAACGGATTATTTAACCTCCGTTTTTTCATATCCCTGAGACATCACATCTTCATTCACAATATCCTCACCTCTTTTCCCCTTCAATGCATTTTTGCTATCTTCCGAAAGTCCATCATTAACGACAGCATTCATATCACATGTTGAGAGTTTATCCAAATCCTCCTTGGTAACTTTACCATCACGATACTCACAACATATTGGATTCTCATACATTGAGTATTTCATTCCGACCAACGATTTCAACTTATGCTTCGCCACCCATAGTAGCGGAGTCGAGATATATTTATGCATGGCAGGGCTCACAGAGCCAATCATCCAACAATTTCGACTACAGCAACGCACTTTTTTACGTACTTGCTCTGCCTCTTTTGAATTCCATAATTCGTCCCATGTCTGAAGATTGAGATTACCCATCACCTCTTTGTCCTTCGTTCCATTACAAGGCATCACATCTCCGTAAGGATCAATAAAGAAGGTGTCGAACGACATATCACACGGCAGAAGACGTTTCTGCCCGTAGATATAATTAATCAGACCGTGGTTGAAATATGCTCTGAACCATTTCTTTGGTGAATTAGACTTCAACAACTCATTCACCAGGTTCTCAAAGTTTTTCGCCACCATCGGACGGTCATGAATGATATTTTTTGCCTCTACGAAGTAGAAGGAGTTATGCAATGATGCCGTCGCGAACTCCATTCCCATCTCATTAGATATTTCATACAAAGGAACGAGATCGGGTGCATTCTTGTCCTGAACAGTCATACCAAATCCCACATCCTTCATACCCATCTCACGAAGTTTCTTCAATGTCGTATATCCGCGCTGATAGCCATCGTTCAAACCACGTATTTCATTATTGGTCTGTTCCAATCCTTCTATGGAAATACGGATACCTATTTGAGGGAACTCCTTGCACAAGTCAATGATACGATCCGTGAAAAAGCCATTGGTGGAGATGACAATTCTATCACTCAGTTTATACAACTCCCTGACAATATCTTTCAAATCCGTACGGATAAACGGTTCACCACCCGTAATGTTAGTGAAATACATCTTGGGCAGTTTCTTTATTGTATCTAATGAGATTTCCTCCTCCACCTTAGAAGGCGCCTTATATCGATTACACATCGAGCAACGCGCATTGCAGCGATATGTGACTATTACTGTTCCGTTTAATTTTTTTTCAGCCATATACAACCATCTATTAACATCACGGCGTGAATAAAAAAATTCCAATTCACCCTTTGCAAAGGTAAATAAAAAATAGAGCAGATAAAAGAAATTCCTGCTCTAAAGTCAACGAAATATGTTAAGTGATTATTTAATGGTAAATTTACAGAACTCCGTTCTATTAATTCCCTGTAATAATAGTTTCAGCTACAAGAAATGGTCTATCAACGACAAGAGACAAGGCTCTATAAATTTTTTCCAAGCAAAGGAAAAAAACATAGCTCCCACAAATGTCATCAAGAAAGAAAGAACAAACAACATGTAGCCATTCAATATATATTTTTCCAAATGCAACATCTCCACAGCCCTATAGAAAAGCATATGAGACAAGTAGATTTCCATTGAGATATTGCTAATAAAAGTCATAACCGAATTATTAAGAAAACCTTTTTTCTCCAATCTTGAAATCGCATAAAGTACAGCAACAGAAAAAAAAAACAGTTCCGAAAAAAGATGAATAGATGGCAATGCATAATATCCAACGATTGCAAGAGAAAGCAACAATAAAGGGAGCCATTTTGTGTGATTTAGCATGTTTTGGGCACTCTGTCTATACAAGAAAATCAAACCTCCAGCCACGAAAAAAGGAAATGAATATACAATATTCCACTTGCCGACAGGACTGACCATCAACTCTGGACGAGAGAAATAGCCAATAGCTAAGAAATGAAGCAACACAGCCACCATCAACACAAACCAAGCTCGTCTTTTGTTATCCATCAAGAAGACAAAAAACGGGAATATCATATAAAAGACAAAGACAACACCCAAAAACCAACCAACTCCAATCACTGAGATGCCTGCATTAGGTAATAAGCCAAAAGCCAAAGTTAAATTCGCAAAACACTCATACAATTCAGAGACTGACGGGTTAATTGCCAAATCTATCAAAACAAGCAACGCAAAAAATGGTAAAATTCTAATATAACGTTTCTTATAAAACGAGTTTAGATTTATATCCCCTTGCTTGAATTTCTCATAATAACCACAACACATTCCAAATGCGCTAACAATCATGAATAAAAACGTAAAATTAGTAAAGGGATTAATTATTGAACGCAATGGCTCTATAGTCAATTTCACACTAAGATTGCTCAAAACATGCATCATAACGATTCCGATTGCAGCTACAGCACGCAACCCATATAGAGATTGATATCTGAAATTCATTTCTCTATTCTTTTTTTAAAAAAAATCGATAATAAGACAAGCTTTCTGTCTCTTTCAAAACACTTATAAAATAAACACCAAACAAACCATCACACAATCCATCCAATGTATTAGATTTCCTTACTAGTCTACCTTGGATGTCATAAATTCTATATTCATCTCCTTGCATTTCCTCATCATTCGCAGTCAAAAGTTTAGTCAATGTATTTTCTACATCAGGCTTTTTTACGTATAATATATATTCACACTCTATTGTATCGTATTTAGGATGTGTCGCACGCACATTAACATACAAAGAACCCTTATCCACGATTTCAGGAACTACAGTACTCCAGTTCGCACCACTATCGACACTATATTCAACCACAGCCTCATCTTCATGATAAGCACTATGTGTCATAACTTCATAAGCCAAAGGTTCTCCATCATAGATCTTTACCACAGAATCCAACGTTGGGCAAGACAACGTAAATGCGTTTCTCGACCCATTCTCCATCATTGGTGTAACAAAAGAGACATCACCTTCTGACAAGGAATCTAACATTGGCACAAACACCCTCCAGTTCTCTGCCCCATCATTTTCCCTACCATACGACCCATTGCTCTGCATCTTCACATAAGAGACCTGATCAATCAATGTTGTATCCTCACACACCTGTACCAATGCCAACTGCGCACCTTTGGCATTCTCCAACTTAAAGTTAGTGTGCATTGCCCCTCTAAAGGTTTTTCCGTCAGCCCATACAATCAGATAGTCATGAGGAGCTATCTTCGTATTCTCATACGAGTACGGAATCTGATATTTCGTCAGCTTCGTCAACTTGTCTGTCAGATAGAGTCCAGCGACATTTACGGTATCTTCTCCATAATTAAACAACTCCACCCAATCAGGATATAGCCCATAATCATCTACAAGTCCGTCCGACGTACTATCAGCCGAAGCACACAATTCGTTGATGATCACAGTCGGTCTTTGGCACTCTATTGGTTCAAATACCGCGGTTATGGAACATCGCTTTTTCAAAACGATGTCTAACATTTCCGTATTTATCGAATAAGAGGTGTCCACAAAAGCTAAGTCCCATCGACTTAACTTATAATTAGAAGGCGCATATGCCTCCAATCTCAATCGTTTTCCGTTGAAATAATAACCTGAAAACGATGTTTTGTTAACCACCTCACCATTCATAACGAACCGGACATTCTCCACGTTTGATGAAAACTTCAAACCAACATTCCATTTGTATCCATAATTTTCAGCCAACGAAGACAATATAGTTTGAATTCGTTCACTAGCATTTTTCATCAAAAAGGTTTTTCCATTACAACTGAGAGGCGAAAGTCCATCAAAAGTAGCACAGAACTCATTAGAAACCTCCGTTGCAAGACTATCATATACAGATTTTATATTCTGACTTGATAAGGTAGTTCCCAAATACATCAACCATCGATTTAAATATCGCTCCCGAAATTTAGGATTCTTTATCAAATTGCTAAATATGACAATCTTCCACTTTTCATCATTAGCCCATGTTCTCTCCTCAACTTCACCCGTACACCATTTAATAGGATCTACAGACACATCACTATTGGAACATCCCAGCGTAACATCCATATCATACAAAATCCATCTGAATTTGCCGTTTTCTCGATCCCTCCAGCACATAATATTGTTACCTGGCCAGTCAATATTTGTCGAGAACTGCTCGATTATCATATAGTCAATATACTCCTCCATGTCCATCATTTGAGAAGCTTGCTCGTAATAAGATGAATCTTGAGGGTCATTATTATCTAAGAAAGAAACCAATGCATTATAAGCTACCTTATCACCAGTCTTCACCTCATGAGTCTTAATCATGTCCAATGCATCCTCTTCTAAACCATAATTTGACACGATATACCCTTCATTCAATTGCTCTCTAAGGCCCATCATTCCCTGGTATTTACCGTTCAAATAATAGGCAACTGGTTGATAGGCCTGATAATCCACGTTCATCTCCCTAGCCAAAGAATGAAAATAACCATCCCTAAACCTTAAAGAGAACGCATCATATGCATTTCCCCCCGCGCGTATTTTTACCGCACCATATTTTTTCCCACTTCTATCCTTGAAAAATTCATAATCAAAAACGTCCTTCCCACTTCCAATTTTTTTCCCAGTTTTAATTTTCAATGATTTAGGTATTTCTGTATAGGTACGCGTATTTCCACCCGAGATGCCAACCTCGACCTCCTCACTCAAAACCTGCTTTCCGTCTACGATATATTCAAATACTGCTGCACGATCCCAATCCTGATTGAAATTGGCAGGGTATGACGTGCCATTTCCTTTTATTCCATTCACACCACGAACAGCAATACCCAACGAATCATCATTATAGAATTTATCGTCAATCGAAATAGACACTATTGGAACTGAAAAACCTCCACATGAAGCGTGAAACTCATCCATAAAGATAAAAGTTCCCACAAGTATCTCACTCGGCAATAAAGAATCAGAATAGGCTCTTGCCTTGATTGTTACCGTAGTATCCACCGTCAAAGCACTATCGCCAAAAAGTGGACTATTCTCTGTTGGGTCCGAGCCATCCGTTGTATAATGAATTTTTACACGCTCCGTATTACATTTGAATGAGACACTCACCTCACTCTCTTGAATGCCAGGTATCGCCCCATCAAAATATAGGGAGTCCACTCTTTCAGATAGAGTTTCATAAGTCCTCATATTAACCTTACCTGGAGTTGGCAACATATACCCATCCCTTCCTAACGAATCGAAACCGTAAGCAATATGGGCAACCATTGGCTGATATGTAATCATGTCCACCAAATTCTCATTTGCATCCCACAAATAAATAATACCTCCGTCAGAGTCCAATTTTCGAGAAGAATGCATAGAGACCAAACTATCCTTGTCGAAATACAGCAACACATAGGATTGTGCAGGAATCTCTACATCCTCCGACACAGTCCAATCCCACTTATATTTATACTTCCCCTTGGAGGTTCTGTTATGATGTTCAAAGACATAACCTTTCAGCGAAACTGCTACCGAATCCGAATTGTATAGCTCTACATACCCAGGGAAATTCCATGATCCTCGATCCAAATGGGATGACAAATTACAAGTCATCACCTCTGTTATTAGAACAGAAGCTTCAATCACCTCATTCCCCAATAGAAATAGGAGGAAGGAGATAATGTATTTCCAATTTTTAAATTTCATGTTTTTTTGTGAATTTATTTATAGTTCTAAGTGCATCCATATCATATTTATTCATGATGGTATATGTATACTTTCCATAAAAAGCAACTCTATTTATACAAGACCCCATTAATCTTACAATTTTCCATTTTCGACTTTGGATTTTGAAATGGAACAGGTGTTTTTACTTTATTTTTAAACCGACAATCTTTTGCGACAAACAACTCTTTTGACAACTCAATATCATTTGAAATCAAATCACAATTAGTCAAATACACCTGAATATCACTATTATATATGTTTCTTCTCAAGAACAAAGATGCGTCTGATTTTATCCGACAATCAATAAACTCGTATTTCCCCCTTCTTATAGGCTTCCCGTCTACCAACGGAGAGACATTTTTTACATCAAAATCACAATGATTAAAAACATACGATATCGATTCTGTTGGCATCGAAGTTCCTTTTGAATATAGAGCACCGATCAAACCGCTTTCCTTTAATGAGACAAACTTAAAATCAAATTTGCAATAATCATATATCGTATGGAATCTACCATAGTCATAATCCGTATCGCCAGGACAAATCTGATAAGCCTGAATGCGGCGCAAATGATCTCCAACTGTTTTAAACATACACTTTTTATATTTCACATTTATATCAGAATATGCCACTTTCGAATTAGAATAAACTAAAATAAATCCCGACGAAACGGATTCTCCTTTTGAAAAGAATTCACAATTTTCAACCTCAACATTTATATTACATCTCTCTTTTTTATAATCTTTATATACAGAAAAGCACACACATTCATCCTTCGTATCATATTCAAAATAGGAATTTTTTAAAGAAATAGAACAAATAGAATCTCTTCTATTCATAAACCACAATACACCTCCTTGAACCGATAGCGTATTAAGCACGATATTACAATCATTCATTTCTAAGCGTTTCGAGCCGTTATCCCGCAAAAAAGTAACATTGTTATAATGCTTCTCTGATTTAAATTTCACATTGTCAAATCGAACTTCATCGCATGATTCCACCGCAAAAATGTAGGTGTCTCCTCGGGTCTCCTTATCAGGGAACTTCTGTCCTAGGAGGCACACAATATCGAGATTTTTCACTTCCAGTATCTTTTTCCTAGGCATACCATAATAGAAGATAGCCCCGTTCTCACTTACTTTATACTGCTCCGAGATGGTCAACTTCGCTCCATTTCCCTCGATACACAATTGCTCCGACTTAGATCCTTGTAAAGGAGTTTTTAACAAATAGTTCTTCCCTGAAGAAAAGCGTATCTTTTTTCCCGTCGATAGGCATTTGCTAATTGCATAACTATCATCATTCTTTCCATCGCCTTTGGCTCCAAAGCTTTCTGGAGTCACATAATCTTTCCTGATTGTGGCACCACAAGCGACGAAGCCACTCACAACCAACAAACAAAGCAAAAAAACGACTAGTATTTTAGACTTCATTTCCTTGATGTTAAATGATTAAACAATTCCATTAATTTCTCGTAATGAGCAGAAGGTGAATATTGCTCACAAAGCACCTCATACGCTTTCTCTCCCATTAGAACTGGCTTCTGTGGATCTTCGAATAAAGATTGAACTTTTTGACGAAAATCCTTCACGTCTGCATATTGAAACAGAAGTCCAGTTTCTCCATCCTTAACCAATTCTGGTAGCGAGCCGAAATCCGTTGCAACAACCGATTTTTTATAAGCAAAACTTTCCAATATCACATTAGGGAAATTATCATACCACTCTGAAGGCACAACAGTAAATAAACATGACTTAAGATATGGAACAATTTGGTCAAAATTCATTCTTCCCAAGAACTCTATATTATGCTTCTTGCCTTCCAAATATTTTTTCAACTCATCTTCGTATCCATTATTAGAAAAACCGATAATCTTCAAATTATAATCAGTTCCTTCAAAAGTCTTAATAAGAGTGAACAATCCCTTTTGTTTCTCAATACGACCGACAAACAACGCAAACGGTTTATATTCCACTTGCGGATTTTCCTCTTTCTTATTAAAAAAAGTCGGTATATGATTCAACTTGGAACTTTTTATACCATACTGTTCCAATTTGGATAATGTAAAAGATGATGGCACAACAAAAGCATCAATCTTATCCTTCACATTCAGCAAATCATGTAATTTCTTCGCTCCAACCTTTAAGAATGAATATACCGTCGAATTTAGGACACACTTATATTTCACACAGTTTAACCATTTCCCTTTCAAACAATCCTCACAGACACCCACTGCATCATTATAGAACAATGCATTAGGACACATATACTGAAAATCGCTGATTCTATGCACCACAGGTATAGAAAAAGCACGGGCAGCATCAATAATACTTGGAGAGATTTTGTTATGATACTGCATAATGTAAACCAAGTCTGGTTTCTCTTGCTTCAACAGCGCCTTGAATTTTTTCTTTGCCTCAAACGAATAGAACATACGGGCAAACGACTTCAATATGAAAGGAAGAGTCTTTTTAGATTGCGCAAAATAGACTTCGTCATCCACAGCATCCAAGAAAAATTTATCGTACTCCGTTTTTTCGTTTCGGGAACTCTTAATACTAAAGGGAACAACCTGATGTCCATTTTTCTCAAGAATCTCCTTTATATTGAAATAATAACGTTCAGGACCTCCTGAAATAAAATATCGATAGTTTACTAATATGATTTTCATTTCCTAAAATTTCACTTACTTATTTTTTTCTTTTTCTTCCAAGACCATTTTCTTCAATTTCAAAAGATTCACCAAAAGAACCTTTTCTTTTTCTTTGCAAAGAAAATATTTCAACAAAATCACATATCCTCCTAGAAAGAACTCCCAAAAGAATGCTCCCGTCATAAAAGCATATATAATATACGAAAAAATATAACAACTAACCAGCCAGAACTGATTAAATTTAATTTTTGATTGTCTATAAAAATGCCATGTCAAATGAAGCATAGCTATAAACAATAAAATATACAACAAGAAAAAGCCAATAATACCATATTGGGTCACACCACTAAAGAATATACTTTCAAATCCCAACAAAACTGGATGAATTCCATTCTCTGATATATATTTCCGAACCCAACCTGTTCCCAATCCAAAAAAAGCGCCTTTCACACCAACCACATCAGCCAGTCCATCCAACTGATCCAACCGCATAGCAACTGATGATCCTTTTATTTCGCCATCAGTTTTAGAATCATCCCAGAAATAGATGATAGAATCGACATATACTTGATACTTCCCAAATATCGGGAAATTCAATCCAACTATAAACGATGTTATTACTATCGTAAAAGCAATAGCCAAACGAGTTTTAGACCACCACTTCAGACAAAACACGCCAAAGCCCAAAAGCAATGCGACTAAAGAGCCTCTGGAGCCCGTAAAAAACATATTCATGAAAAGTGCCAATAACGAAACCAATATCGTATATCGCCAAAATCTCTTCTTCGGAGAAACATTGATATACAATGCCAATATTTGAAAAAACAAAATCAACAACATACCAGCATAAAATATCGGGTTACCAATTGTTCCACTCAATCTACCCTCAAGACCACCTCTAGATTCTTCCAACATTTTCTCCAATCCACTGATACTTGAATATACAATGCTAACCAACATCAAATATAGATTCTGATTTGTCAAATAAGAATATATACCATAAGCAAAAACAAACAAAGAAACAATAACTATGTATTTCAATATACGCTCAACTTGAATACTATTCTTTATCAAAGAAAGGAAAAAGACATATGGAAATATTCCTAAAACAAACAACTTGAATGCAGGAATCTGCTCTGAAATCGTCATATCTATTCCCAATGGCAATAACAATATATAGACCAGCAAATAAATTAAAATCACATAAAGAATCTTTTTGTTTTCTTCTTTATAAAAGGCACCTCTACCAAACCCATAATACAGAGAACTCACAAAAAGAAAATATGAAAGAATCGTAGCAGGCGAAAATAAAAAAATCTTCACCTGCGGAGGAAATACAATCATAGAGAACAGATAGGTTGCCATAGCCGCTACAATCACATTGTAATGTGAGAATAGGAAAGCCGTAAGGCAACCCAGCACAAAAATTGCTAAAAAAAAAAGCATTATTTAATCAATCTAATCAGTTTTATCTTTATAGAAAAAAGTACCTTCGATATATTCCACACAATCTTCTGGATGAAAGTCAAATTGCAATAATGAGTAAGATAATAAGACGCACTATCCAACGAGCACTGCAACAAAAATGCGCCACTTACCTTTTGTGTTGATGTCGCTCCCAAATGAATACATTTAGACTTTGGAAGAAGATAATTTTGAAGTCCCAGTTTTTCTATCTTCTTATATAAGATATTCTCTTCGAAATATAAAAATGTTCGTGGATCAAAGCCTCCTATTTGAGACATCAAATCTTTTGACATTAACATACAAGATCCACTGGGCAATTCTATTGGGAGCAAATCGTTTTGAGTTAAACTCGAATTTGAGACAAACATCTTACGCTTCGCTTCATAATTAGATCTGATACCGAAAATGTCTTTATACAAAAAAAGATAAGTTAATATTAACTCCCACTCCTTATGATTCTTCCTCGCACAATTATAATCAATTCCTAAGAGATCTTTCTTGTAAAGTATGGGGCTAACAATCGCACAATTAGGTAATGAGACTAAAGTCCCTTTCAATTTTGGAATAATGTCTTCCACAAACAGTATATCACTGTTCAATATTAAAACATTATCTATTGTGTCATCAGCATATGCGAGATTCAAACCTTTATTGTTTCCTTTTGCGTAACCATCATTAACAGAAGAAACATAAAAGGAGACATGTGGCAAATGTTGCGGAATAGGATCTCCTTCTTTTATAACAAGACTGTCAGAGAACTTGCCCTTTATATATTCTGAAATTTCAGTAACAACAGACTGTCGAGTAGAACCATTGTCCACCACAATATATTTTACATCTGCACTATTATATCTCTCTACACTCTCAATACATTTAATTGTATCTTCTGAATTGTTATAGTTAAGTATAATTATTGCAGTAAACATTGATCCGTTTATTATATGGTTTCTATAAATTCATTTCGTGGAATATATCATTTTTCACGACAATGACAATGTCCGTTTGTATACATCCAAATACATCTTTGACGTGTTAACGACATTAAAATTCATCTTTGTGTATTCATACGCGCCTTCCACCAAATCCATATTATATCCATTCTGCATAAATTCTTTAATCCTACCTGCCAAAGAATCTACATCTTCACTTTCAAAGGTCATACCATACTTCCCTTGGTTTATTATCTCCATAGGTCCCTCGATATTACTAACCAGAACCGGCACCTTTGCAGCACACGCTTCCGCAACAGCTAAGCCAAATCCTTCAAACCGAGCAGGATGAATAAACAAATCAAAATCACACATGTGTTCATAAACCCAATCTCTACTCTTTGCACCTTCCAATATTACGTTGGGTTCCAATCCGTTATCTTTAATTAAATTCACCAATTCCGTCATATCTGGACCTTCACCGACAAAGTACATTTTGAAATTCTCTATTCCTTCATCCTTTAATTTCTTTAATGCTCGAATCAAAACATCTTGACCTTTATGACAAAATAAGATTCTGGACAATTGTACGAAATGGAATTCTTTTGGGGATGACCAATCTTCTTTCTTTTTTATAGCGTCACAATCAATTCCATTCAAAACAAGAGTTGCGTGTATTCCTCTCTTTTCACATTCACACAGAACAGCTTTACTTATTGCCGTGCATTCCTTGTAATATGTATTTTTCTTTATGTCAAAATGAGTAGAATGGATGGTTCGTACCAAAGCGTATGGCACCTTAATCACCCTATGCAAGCCATCCATATGACAATGAATGACATCTGGATTATAACCCACAATTTGCATATTTAATTTAATGGGGTAATAAGGGTTTTTACTACCAAGAGGTCTTCCCACCTTTACGATTTTCACCTTTTCATCTATCTTCGTTATCAGGCGATTATCGATATTATCATTTATGATAAATAGAGCAACCTTATCAGTCTTAACTTGTTCATTTAATATGTCCACTATCATGGTTTCAATACCACCATATTTGAACGACCATAAAACATGAGCGACCTTCATCAATTCTTTTTTTTATAGTTTTTTAGAACTCATCTGATAAAAGCACTAAGTTCTCCTATTCATAATCACTGTCTTTTCGGAAGACAAAATAAAGTTACACAAGGCATAATGGAAGTATGCACATCAGTGTTCAAAACAACGCTTCCCTTGTCCAATAGATATTTTCTTTTACGATTCTTCCTGGCATTCCAACGATTAAACAATTAGAAGGGTATGTTTTACTAATCATTGTATTAGACCCAACTATAGACCCATCTCCTATTTCTGCGCCTTTCATTATCTTTGAATCTGGTGCAATCCATACACGACTCCCTATTTTTACCGATTTAGCAGGATTTAACCTTTCTTTTGTATTTAAATCATATATAGGATGAGAATCACTAGTTCGAACAATTATTTTATTAGAAAACATACAATCCTCTCCTACAATTATCGAGACATCATTTTCCTGGGCACAGAAATGACATAGTCTCGTAAAAGAAGTATTCTTACCTATCACTATATTGATTCCATCTCCCTCCATCCAAAAACTGCATTGTTTCCCCATATAAACTCCATCTTCTATTATTATTGTATTATGAGAACCCCGTATTCTTATAGTAGGGAGATCTAAACGACATTCTTTTCCAATTACAATTTTATTACTTCTACATTTATCATTATAATCAATATTAACAATACCATTCGACATATTTTCATAACTATTGAGTTTTGAGAACTTTCGCTCCTTGATTTTCAAGATAATACGTCTTGTAATTGGTATTTGTTTCAACAACTGAACTATATACATAAGAACCTATATTTTGATGCTGCTAATACAATTTATCACACAAAGCATTTACCTTATCCTCTAGAAGATTGTACAATGTCCACTATCATGGTTTCAATACCACCATATTTGAACGACCATAGAACATGAGCAATTTTCATCAATTCTTAATTTTAAATGTGATTATCTGCAATTAGCATTACTGATGTATCTCCTGTGTTTAAACGTGGACTGATGCAATCATCAGTCTATCAAAATCCCGTCATCAAAACTCATGCAGTTGATATATTCTTTAATCACACAAATTTTCATTCAGAGATTTAAGTATTGACTCATCTAACATATCTCGTGACATCGTTAGTTGCCCTTGGAATTTGGACTGTATCAACCTATCTGTGTTTTTATCAAATATTCTATGGATTCCCGTTCTTTTTAACATTGCTGGCATTCCTGCGAATAAATTTCCCGTAGTAGCTACACTTGAATAATTCCTATTTACGAGAGAATGACTCGAAACAATCGAATGAGATGGAATAAAAGCATTTTTTGACAAACTAGCATGATTTCCAATCCACACATAATTACCAACATTCACTTCCCCCCTAGGAGATATAAAAAGCTTTTTCTCAGAATCATACATCGTATGAAAATTTGAATCCATTATTTGTACATACCATCCTACCCGAACATGATCTCCTATAACAATTTTATGCGAACAACTAATAAATAGATTTTGATTGAAATAAACATCATTTCCAATATACATGGTTGCATCTTTATTGATACTCAAATTCACACCTCTTGAAATTGTTATATTTGAACATAGCTGCAATTTTGCACCTTGTGAAAATTTCAAATATGAGACTGAAGAGGATTCAAACACACTACACCCTATCACAATGGAAAAAGAATCAATGTTAGATTCATCATCAAGTATGACACAACCTTTATATAAACCACTCAATTTAGCCTTTCCTATAATACGAACCGGCAAATGTACGGCTATCTTAAAAGGAAACACTTTAAAATTAAAATACAATGTCTTAAAGAAATTTGATCTGAAAGGCAATGTAAGCAAATAATACCTTAAAAGCATCATAATCCTCCTCCCAACAATCATAAAACTTTCTTCTTTAACATTTCAACAGAAACAACACCTAACATACAAATCATTTTAAAGGAAGATGAAACAATTTTAAAAAATTCTGATTTCGTCATCACATTACTCTTCACCAATCGCAAAAATTTTGTGACGATCGCTTTTCGTATTTTCAAGTCCTCTTTAAACGACCTTTCAAAAAAATCTCCATTTAAATAGATTTTTGAGGATACAATCAGAGCTTTATTACACAATGCATTTACCCTTTCTCTTGAAGATTGAACCAATCCATTAGAATTAATTCTATAACATCCCATTTTTTCATCAATATAGATTCCCTTTGACAATCCTGCTAGGACAAGGAATAAAAAGTAATCAATACTAACTAAATATTTCTTTAAAAATTCTAAATATTTATCATAAAGAGTTTTTCTAAAACAAATCGTAAGAGTTAACACCATGTTGTGGTCTATCAATTTTTCGAAAATATCACCGCTACAAGATCGTTCCATTCTTTCTTCACACCAATCATATTTGGTAAATTCTCCATCCTTATTTGCCGTTTCAAAAGCAGTATAAACGAAACCAATATTTGGATTATTATCCATAATATTTACCTGCTTCTGCAACTTCTTTTCGTCTATCCAAAAATCATCACCTTCGCAGATAGCCTCGTACTCACACTGCTCCCGCCAAAAATTATGAATGGTCATTTTTTCTGGCTTACCATATAAATTTTTTTTAAGCAAATGGATGGCATACGTACAATTCGCATTATCCTTGTCCTTAGACATTATTATATGCGCAAACTCATTGTCGTATTCCAATACATCATTTGGATTACAATGCTCATTTATCCATCCCTTTATTACTTCCTGTTCTCCATCTGTACTCGCATCATCAACAACATATGCAAGAAAAGGAAAATTGGTTTGCTGCATGACAAATCCCTTCAATGCATCCGTAATGTATTTAGACTGATTATATGTGCAACATTTAATCAATACTTTATATCTACCCTTTGGAGGAAATCCCGTTAACATAATTTCAATTCATTTAGCTAAACCAATCGACGAAACTACCAAACAATCTTGCTCATATAGTCTTTGAACAATCACAATTCTATAGTTGCACGTCTCGGTTCAAAGCAACAACATGGCCTCAACGCAACGACTCTAACCCCAGAGGCTCTTTGTGGTCCTATATTGGCAAATGTTGCAATAACACTCGTGTCGCCACCAAGTCCAAGCGCTCCAATATGAGCTGCATTCACACCAGATGTAATACGTTGTTCAAACTCTGTTTGGTAATCATAGTTTCCTTTAGCCATAGCCTCCAGCATCAACGACGTAGCTTCAAATTGAGAACGTCCAACACCAATAGCCAACGTACACGGACTACATCCTAGCTTTGAGACTGCCTCTCTCGCTCGAGATATAATCTCATCCACAACAACATCCACACTATGCCGGTGAAACACGCGGTGTGTTATACCCCGAATTGCCGGACCACCTCCAAGCATCAAGACGGTTAATCTAATCTTATCTGGATCGTCACAAGGGCGGAAAAGAATTGGAGATGGCGCTAATGCACCAGAATCCTCATTCAAGCCACCACTCTGATCGATGCGTTGCATATCATCACCTTTTATTGCCATCGGACGTCCAGGGAGTTTTCGCAACCCTTGACGAATACCTTCGTTTATATCATCTATCAATGATCCACTAATACTACGATTGGCACCAACTTCCAAATAGATATGAGGAATACCAGTGTCGTCACACAACGGACATAACCTTTTCTCTGCGACCTTGGCATTTTCTAAAACTTGTTCGAGAACCCATCTAGACTTAGCATTGCTTTCAGAAGCAATTGCTCTCTCATATGCCGCCTTTTGATCAGGACGAAATGTACTTCCAGCCTTAACCAATACTGCAGATACTTTCTCTATAATCTCATCATTCATATATGCTCTTTCCTTTAGCAACTGCGATAATAGCCTGATAATTCTTTACCTTAATACGGTATAAAGCTTCCATTCCAAGCTCTGGGTGTACAAGAAGTTCTCGTTCGTATGTCTGGTCTTCAAACAACGCTGTTGTTGGTGGTATAACAGCAAACACCGAATTATTCTCTTTAAGTAATTCAATCGTTGCTGCACCTATAGCACCTTTACCTAAATGTAACTTTATGCCAAGTTTCGACAAAGGTCCGAAACTTTCTTCTATCTCTTTCTTATTACTTGACGTTGGACCAACTCCAGCAGGGCTAACCGCAGTGTGAAAGATTACCCCACCCCGCAAATCAACCTTTCTGTCAAGAGTTCCCGACTCTGCTTCCATGATAATTTTAGGCAATACTGCATCACGTCCGCAGTATATCCAACCAGAAATGTTCACTATATCGCCAACTTCAAGATTAGCGATATCTTCCTCTGATATGGGAGTCTCTAGATATTTCATTTTCAATTTATATTTCTATTGGCACATTAGATACCAATCCATACTCTCCTTGGAAAAAAACTTTACAATATTTCCCGCTTCCATCACTTAAATGAATATCGACATGACCTAAGCACCTATCGACATCGGTAATCACATACACACAAGACCTATCTCCTTTTCCATTCTTACATACAACAACATAAGCAGGCATGCCATTGGAACTACTAAAATCTACCGACAAATACCTTCCCGATCGAGCACAACTAACATTTGTCTCTATCACTTCGAATGTTGTCGACTCTTCATATTCTCCTCCCAGTTCTTTATGAGAAAGATATGCTGTATATTTCCCTGGTTTTGTGATAGGAATCGAAACATTTCCTTTTGACTCTATTTTTGTCGAATATATAACAGAATCCTTATTCTCCACTACCAGATATTGGTAATCCGTACACAAAACCGACACTTCTATGTTCTCATTCAAACGATAACACGACTTATCTCCTCGCGACATACAAATAGTCTTTAGCTTTTCGAGATTATTTTCTTCCGATAAGTCATACTCCACACCATCTATTTTCTTATATCTATAAATGATCCAATCGCTATATGGAAACTTCTTTTCGTATAAACTTTTTGAAACAGTATATTCTTTTGTTATTTCATCACCACTCTCCAAAAGCAATATGTCTGTATCCGTTTCTGATTTCTTAACATCAAGCACCATTAACACATGTATATTTTTCTTCAGAATTATATCTCCTGTTTCTGCTTTTGAAATATTTTGTACAGGTATCCGTTCAAACAACCCAGATGCCTCATACATAGATGTCGTCATAGGTAATTTGATATTTAACGCATAATTAACGGTAGCACTACAAACGGATCCATAATAGGTGGAACAATTCGTTCCGAAATATGGCGAAGCTCCCATGTTTTCGGTATATAATACACTATACGGATTATTTACCGCAGAAAGAAACGTTTCAAAAGACACTTCTTGTCCCACAAACTTATCCAACTGTTTCACAGACGAATACGGAACCCCAACATACGAATGATTCGCTTCAAAATATCCATTCAGTTTATGACTGTAAATCGGAGCAAGTGGTGTCCATGTAATGGTTGATATCTTTTTTGCTCTTTGTAATACTGCTGTTTTTCCTCCTACGCTCTCTCCCTTTTGTGAAGACTCATAATCTTGAAAATTATTTGCTTCAACAACATTGGTCATATGCAAAGTATCCTCCTCACAAGCATAAAGTGTGAACGTACAAAAGAAGAAAAAAAACAATATCCTTTTCATCATTTAACTTTCATCTCTTTTATCAATTGTTCCTTTATTTGCTTGTGATCCACATTCAACTTGGGCATATCTTTCCTTATTCCCTGCTTCACGTATATATCAAGAAACTTAGGTTTACTACTTGTTACAATTCGTTTTAATGAATCAATTATCTCATCTGCATAGCTAACATAACTGGAAACTGTTTCATAACCACATGCTGCAGCAACCATCGTCAAATCTGTTGTGCGTCCAGCTGAAGGCTGCCCACCTACAGACTCATTTACACCATTGTTTAAAACAATGTGATATAGATTTGAAGGATGGTATCTTCCTATAGTTGCCATAGCTCCCATATGCATCACTGCAGCCGCATCGCCATCAAATACAACGAATTTTTTTTCAGGCTGTGCCATAGCCATTCCAAGCGCGACAGAGGAGACATGTCCCATAGACCCCACATTCAAAAACTCTTTTCCTTCACCATATCCTTTGACAATAAGATTCTCATGCAGTTCTCTTGTAACTCTTCCTGTTGTACCCAGATAAACAGCATTTCGACCAAAGTAGTCTAGTACCAAAGAAATGGCTTCTTCTCTATTCAACAAGTTACTCTCTGGGTATTCTTGATGTTTTTCCTTGCTCGTGAGAATTGTCTTCTTTGCAATTAGAGCAACAGGAGAAGATATTTTCTTAGCCATGGAAACTGCCCATGCAAATTTATCAAAAACGGTATTCTCATCATCAAGAATATCATATGGAATATCCATATCCTTCATTAAAACAGGCGTTAACTCACCTTGTTTCTTATGTTGTGCATGATCCTTTATTGACGGATCTCCTCGCCAACCTATAACAAGAATCATGGGTATACCATACACATCATCATGTGACAAACTCAGTATTGGATTCATAGCATTGCCAATTCCCGAATTCTGCATATACACAAGAGGTATGTTTCCCGTGGACATATAATAACCTGATGCAATAGCAATGGCATTACCTTCATTCGCAGCCATAACATGATGCTGTTCATCTATATTTTTAAGCGCATACGTGCAAAAATCATTGAGTAAAGAATCTGGAACACCGGTATAAAAATCCACTCCCAATTCTGCAAGTTTGCCAAAAAGTTTATTTTGATCTACCATTACCGAATATAACTGATTATATTATTTAAGTTTGGATTGACAGAAAAAATTTCATTTAAGAGTTCATTAGCATTCTCTTCTGAACGATTGGCAAAAGCAAAAGAACTCAGAAATTTTTGTTTCATCTCATCTGATGTCATCTGATTGGAAGGTTCTCCTTTAGGTGTATCATCGTATGCTTTATATACTTTCCCATCATCCATTGTTACAACCATACTAGCAATACTCTTTTTCGGAAATTGCTTATTATACTCGTCATTTGGATTTACCTTTATCTTATGAACAAGTTCTATTACCTTCTCATTAAATACATATTCATCAGTAAACGAATTTGCTCCCGCACATCCCGTCGCGAAAACAACGGCCGTTGCAAATGGAATACTCATCTTTGCTGATGACATATTAGGAATATCAACATGATCATGATGTTTTACAGCTAAAGCATATGTGTCAACAACTATGCTCTGAACCTTTCTAAAATCAAAACCTACCTCCTTACGAATTTGCAATGCACATTCGATTGCAGGGTGAGTATATCGACAAGATGCGTATGGTTTGAAATAGGCATCTTCAATCATCAATTTGTCTGTTTTGAAAAGCTCGTCATATTTAACTTCTGAAGTCATTTGTGCAAAGAAGCCTGCTTTACCCTCGAAAGGATCATCAGCTCCTATATAATTTGCTTTAGCCATATTTGCTGCAATAATGCCATTAACAACAGCGGAACCGACATTGAAAGGCTTAAGTTCAGATGCATCTTCAAGAACCTTCAACGTACCATGTGACGATGCCATTGCACATGATATAGTGTTTTTCATTTCATTTTCTGAATAATGCAACATTGCGGCAATACCCATTGCCACACCTATTGTTCCGCATGTTCCAGAAGCATGATATCCCATTGCTTTATGTGTGGGCTGAATAGCATTGGCTATTCTGCATGAGACTTCATATCCGATAACGACACCCCTACAAAAATCCTCCCAGTTCACATTCTCTTTCTCCGCCACAAGAAGTAATGCAGTGAAAACCGGAGCTCCAGGATGAATAATTGCAGAGATAACACCATCATCCAACTCTGCCGTATGGGCACTTATTCCATTAATTAAAGCAGCATCAAGGAGTGATGTCTTCTTATTATATCCAAATAAAGATGACTTCCCATCTTCACCAAACAAGGCAACTAGTTTTTCGTTCTTAAATTGTGCAATCTTCGCACCTGCCATCAATGCTCCAAGATAATCAACCAAACATGTTTTTATCTGAGAGATAACAGCATCATCAAATTTCTGTTTTATGATCGCACAAATGTGAGATACGAATTTATCTGTTGTATTTATCATACATTGAAATATTTAAAATAGGATGGTGAATCATCTTTGGCAGCACACCACGCCGCATCGTACGCATCAAGAATGGACTGAGGCAAAACACCTTTCTTAACAGCTTCTATATTTTGACCCATTTGTGAAATTTTTGAAGCGCCAAGAAGAATTGCATCATTACATTCCTCCTTCATATACGAATGATTTGCAAGCCATCTGTATGCAGCCTCAACAAGAGGTATTCCCTCTTTTTCGCATTGCTCTTTCACAATATCCAGGGCATTAAAATAGGACTCTTTCCAATAACGATCTCGATAACTCTTTAACCTGGCAAAACGACCAGTACCTTCAAGTTTCTCATCTATAGAACGATGTTTACCTGTAAGCAATCCCCCGGCAAGAGGATTGAATGCATAGAAACGCATTCCAAAATGACGAATACAATCAAAAAGTTCTGGCTCCACATTACGGCAAAGGGCATTATACATTCCCTGATATACAGAAGGTCTGGGACACCCGTATTTATCACAAAGATACATAATATTAGCAACCTCCCATGCTGGATAATTACTAAGACCTAGTTCCCCAACGACACCCTTGTCATGGAGTTCTGCTACAGTCTGCAGAATTCCATCTACTGGAGTTTTCTTGTCGGGGAAATGGAAATAAAGGATATCCACTTTTTTTCGGTTCATGCGCTTCAGTGACTCTTGTAATTGAGTCATGATTGCATTCCTATCAAGCACGCCCGAAATGCGAGGATGAACTTTTGTGGCAAGTTTGTAACTTCCTTCCGATAGCTCCGGAAGTATCTTTCCTAAATATTCCTCTGTCGTACCATTATTATATACATATGCAGTATCCAACTCATCATATCCACTTGAGAGGAATTCCCTTACCATTTCTCGGCTCTGCTCAAAATCAAGTTGAGGACCGAAATTCATTGTTCCAAGAACGATTCTCATAACTTACCTTAGGTGGGGTCTAGTCACTTTATTCTTTTTTCCCAAGTACTAGATTTAGAACAGAATCCTCTGTCTTGACTACACCATATACATTAGCACGACGAACAATCTTTTCTGCCCAACGGTGATGAGGACCTATCTCATTCATCTTTCCACCACCCTTGCTCTTGATTACACCGCCCGAAGTGCCAAGAATTTGCAATGCATCATTATATTCTTCCTCAACCACAGTGAACATTGCGTTCACAAATTTAGCATGAGTCGGATGGATTATCGTTTTACCAACAAAACCATTTGCTCTATCCAGCATCACCTCTCTCAACAAACCATCAATCGCTGGGTTAACAATATCCTGTCCCTTGATTAGTGCACTATGAAAATTACGTTTAATCACATCATCAATATCATCATCCATGTATGCTCGGAAATATTCCCATACTGCACCAGAAACGCAATAATTATTAAAACGGTTGAATGCATTAAGGATATCAGATAAAGCATCACGTACAGGCATGATATCATAGACTGTCGAATTGATTCCACGACGCACGCCAAACAAGGATGACATATCAGTACCACCCACACGAATATTCAGAATAAGTTCTTTGTAAGGTTCAAGAATATTTTCTAAAAGCAACAACTCTTGTCCGCGGGTTTCAATGAACGCAATCTCCTCGCCTTCAAGTATAGGCATACCATAGAGTAGGCAACCAAGTCGAGCATTGGTCTCGACCAAAGTTCTCATCATACCCAGTGCATTCTTACTATTGAATTTAGGGAAATTAAAACCCGTAAGTATATTTGCTTGTCGCTTGGTAATACGGGGAACAAAATCTCTAAATTGCTCCGGATTGCGAATTCGCATGAAAATCAGAGGAAGATCATTAAGAGACATCTTTCCCTCATCAATTCTGTCAGCAAACCAATCCAATGTGTCAAGAATATTTTGCTCAGCGATTGGAAGATCTTCTGCTTTTATAGCATCCTCACAGCACATCACGAATGACGTAACTGGAAGTTGATGATTCAGTACTTTTTCTCTGATATCTTTTGTGCCAGGCATATAAAGCGTGGCACCAAGGCAATATTGAAGAGTATCTCTATCTGTATATTTATTAAATTCTATCGGAGCTTTAACAAAGTTAAAATCCGGATTATACATATGATGCTTCATGATAATTATTTCTTCAATTGTGGTGATACGATTGCGCTAGGATAATATTCATCAATGACGCGTTTCACTAACGCTACTTGTTTTGCTCTCTGACGAGCTTCTTTCTCTGTTGTGTCATAGCTGTGGGTAGCCGCAACAGACCCTCCTGTTTTCAGATAAACAGGAGCTGCTACACGTATAAATTCTGGCACCTCATAGTGACGAATAAAGCCACCGGATGATTTAGGATTCTCTGTATGAAGATCGATAGGTACATCAATGGCACTACGAATTGCCGCAAGCATCTGTAGTTGAATATCCCTCACAGGATTTATAGAATTCGCACCAAGCTCTTGATACAGCTTAGCTGAACATGGATTAGAATCACCTGTATGCGCAGAAATCTTGAATTTGCAGTCTGCTGGTATGAAGCCATCATTGCGCATCTTACCAAGGAGCCACATCAAACCTTCATCATAAACCATAAAGTTGCGTACACCAAGACGTGCACCGCGCTTGATATCCTCAACGCCACGAACTATCTGATCTTGACCACGAAGGCGATATCCCATACGCATTCCTTCTGGGGAGGCAACGGATGCACTTGTATCTGTTGTTGCTCGTGGACCACAGGCTAGTATCAAATCCACCTTCCATTTGTCTGCATATTCGAGCATTTGTTCAATTTCCTTATCAAGCAATGTCCAAATACCCTTAGTCTGTGTTACTCGATGGATTTGGATTCCATACTCATCAAGTTGTTCCAACAAAGCCTTCATTGGAGCAGGGCTCTGAATTCCTGGAACTTCAAAACGATACTGACCTCCATCCTCAAAACGTTTTTGAGATGTTGGTAAATCATACAGATCACCTTTCGGCATTCCAATTTTTGCGAGATAGTCTCTCGTCTCTTCCATTGAATTCATATTTATACTAAATATTTTATATTTTTTACCAGATTATTCCCTTTGTCATCGGAAATTACAACCTTTGATATTGTTTCATCAATGTTTTTTATCAAGCAATCCCTGTCTGATGCTTTTAGCCATATTGCAGCAAGACATTGAGCCGTAGTTCCATCTTTTCCAATCTCATTGCCAATAATCTTATGAGACTGGTAACTAATTATGCCCTTTTCTGAATCCAATGGAGACAAGTCTATCTTACTTATGACTTTTCCTGGCTCTCCCATCAACTTTATCATCGCACACGACTCCTTGAAATAAGGATTTTCGTTCACTCCATTGTAATCTATCTTACCATTTACGGCATACTCTATTAGCAAATCAAGACTGTTAATGCCATTTTGGTCATTAACAATCATATAATGATGTCCTCCACTAGGACGATAGCACATCTCACAAAAATAAAAACTCTTGTCGTCTACAAAGGCCTGAAAACTAAGCATTCCGTGCTTAAATCCATTTACCTTCAGCATATTAATGACTTTTTCGTTAACCTCTTCTATATACCGTTTTGTATATATCGAAGGATAGACCAGATCTTTCGTGACGGACGAACCACTTTCTTCTGATTTATAAACATGTCTGTCTGATACCGAATTCAAATAAATCTCTCCATTATCAAGTTGATACGCAGAACCTATATTCTCACAATCAAGATATTTCTCACATATTACTTGGTTAGACGGAGAGAATGACAAGGCATAATTAAAGCTATTCTCCAATTGATTTTCATCATTACATTTGATGACACCCCTCGAACCGCTATTATCAGCAGGCTTAAACATCAATGGATAACCTATTTCTAAAGCTGCTTTTTTTGCATCTTCCAAATTCAACACTGTCGTCCCTGGAATAACCGGCACACCAGCATCCATACACATCTTCTTAAAAAGCACTTTATCCGTTGCTATATCAAATTGTTTCAAATCCCCATAACATGGAAGACCCGCTTTCCGACATATTTCATAATAATATTTAAGATATGAATCTGTATAGCCAGTCAACACACCATCTATCTTCTCATCCTTGATGCATTTGACTATCAAATCAATATCGGACAAACTTATATCGTAATATTTGTTTGCAATATGCTTAGCTGGAGCATTCTCATACTTATTATAATCAGTAACAATCACAAACACACCCAATTTCTGAGCTTCTTTGACAATACCTGCAAGTAATGGACTACTTCCCAAAACCAATAATCTCTTGCCCTCTAAAGTTCTCATTATCTATCTCGTACTATCTTTATTATTCCATTCATATCTTCCTGATTATACCGTTGATCTATCGGTATACATACAGTATTCGATGTCAATTGATATTCTACATCAGCTTCCTTACACCATTCCAACACATTTGGCCAATATGTGGCCACAAAAATGTTGTTTGAAATAAGACGTTTCTTCAAATCCGCATCGTCTGTCCAATAAGGGTAAACCAATGGGCAAGCGAAAGAATCAACAGACGGGATACTCAATCGATTGTCACTTCCCAATGATTCATGAAGTTTATTGAAATTCGCCAACCGTCGAGATCGAATTGCATCCAAATCAACAGACTGAAGTATATGCCTTGATAATTCACTCATTCTACGCAATGCCGTTTCAGCTACTTTTTTACTATTCTCCCTAAAATCCATATATCCCTCCGATGGAATCAACTCATGGCGTTTAAGCAAATGTGAGCATCTATTCCATGATTCATCCAAAGGAAGATCCTCTGCATAAGAGGGGAAATTAGTGACAGCTATTCCGCCATCCGGCATACCCATAAACTTACGAGGACTATAAAACTGGTTTGCTTGCGCATAAGAAGGAGCATAAAGTGCCTGTGCATTATCTATGATTAAATGATCTCCATAGATTTTTATTAAATCTGCAACATATACATCTTTTATGCCATAGTAATTAGTATAAAGGATATATTCACAATCTGTCAACTGAATTTGGTTTGCAATTTCCAGATTTTCATCAATATGATAAAAGGAATATGGTATCTGAAGGCGCGTCAATGGTTGTAAAACCACCTCACAAGTAAAATATGGAATATAAAGTTTTTTTACATGGCCTAATCCTCGAAGTATATATTCAAGAGAATGTCGACCACTATTTAAGAGGACCGATCGATCATGCAATTCAAAGTCTCTTAATTGCGGAAATTCCCACTCAAAATAGCCTCCTATTGGTTTCATCATCATTTCACTTTCACTCGCATCCATTTTTCAGGATTACTCAATGCAACCTCAAGCTCTTTTCGTGTATCAAATCGCAGGAAAAAGGTACCTATCGATGCATTTGCACCGGTAAATGCCATAACCTTATCGTTCTTATGCACTCTAATCTCTTCCTCTATCAAATGTTTTTCCCGAAAAGTCTCCTCCAATTCAAGACTTTCGAAAAGTCCCTCTCTCTCTGTATGTAAAACATGTATGGCAAAATGTCCCCTATAATTAGGTTCATGTATTTCTTGAATCGGCAGTCCTACAGCCTTCCGGACCTCTGCTTCAATAATATTTACATCTGCAGCATAATTCAACATCTCTGCAAGGCGATTCCCCCCAGCTCTCGGGGATACCTCCATCAAATAAGTCTTTCCATTTTTACAAACTCGCCATTCGACATTAAATAATCCTGTTGTAACGCCAAGAAGTGTAAAAAGTCTCTGCAACTCCGATCTTATTTCATCAAGATATTTTGGATTCTTGTTTGATGGCCATATTTCTGCAGAAGGTGTGAAAGGATTCGCAGCCTCGTTATCAAAATACTGGTCATAAAAACCATTATACAAAAGCTTCCCATTCACCGCAAAAGACTCTGACCCAGAAGAAAGTCCATCTTTTTCAAGAAAATCTTCAATGATAAAATATCCATTGTGAGATTCTGACAAAGCGAATTCTATTGCCGTTACTAAATCTTCTTTCTTTTCTACCTTCGTCACTCCCTTACTCCCCGCAGAATCCACCGGTTTCACAATGACAGGCCAACTAAAATAATCGACATCCACTAAGGCTTCTTCCACATCATTATAGCCTTTGGCTTTAGGGCAATTAAAGCCATTTTCAGAAAGGAAAGAACGAAATTTTGCCTTGTCCTGCAAAATGCATGCTGCCTCGTAACTGCACTGAAATGGCAATCCCATCTTCTCAGCCACATACGCAGCTGAAACCACTCCTGGATCAACAGCATGGGAAAGTATTCCATCGATTTCCAAATCTCGAGCAGCCTTCAACACAGCATCCTTGTCAATGATGCTCACATTGCAATATTCATCCGAATATTTATGCGCAATATTATTGGGTAGATAATCTGCTGTAATAACATATACACCCAACTTATGGGCTTCTTCTATTACAGGCAACAGATACCTCAAGCCGCCCAATAACATCAATTTCTTCTTAGCCATTCCTACCTAAGAACTAATTTTAGTATTCTATTGATATCCTCATCCGACAATTCATGATGCATTGGCAAACAGATCACACTATTAGCCATTTTACGAGCATTCGGAAGATTTTCTGGTCTTGCCGACTCCAAACCTCTATATGTTGAGAATTCCGAAATCAACGGATAGAAATAACGTCTGCCATAGACATTGGCGGCTTTCATTTTTTCATACAACTCATCACGAGTCATACCATATTCCTCCGCATCAACAAAAATCGGAAAATAACTATAATTATGCTTAACGCCTGGCATATCATCAAAGAATGTGATACCTTTCACATTACGCAGGTTTTCACGATACTTAATTGCCACCTGATGACGTGCTTCTATGGCTGCATCCACTTGTCTCAAATTAAGAATTCCATACGCGGAGCGCATCTCATCCATTTTGCTATTGATTCCTGGAGCTATCACTTCCGTTTCACCATGGAAACCGAAATTTTTCAGATAATCAATACGTCTCTTCGTTTCCTCATCATGCATCACCATTGCGCCTCCCTCTATCGTATTATAGACCTTTGTGGCATGAAAACTCAACGTACTCATATCCCCTGCATTCAAAACACTCTCTCCATTCACCTCCACACCGAATGCATGCGCGGCATCATATATCACCTTCAATCCATATTTATCAGCTATCTCCTTAATTCTTTTTGTGTTACAAGGCTTTCCATACACATGAACGGGCATAATAGCTGTTGTCCTCGGCGTAATAGCCGATTCTATTTTATCAGGATCTATATTTCCCGTGGATAAATCAATATCAACAAAGACCGGTTTTATACCATTCCACCAAAGAGCATGTGTCGTCGCCACAAAACTATATGGTGTGGTAATCACCTCTCCTGTAATATGTAAAGCTTGTAAAACAGTGATTAATGGTAACGTACCATTAGTGAAAAGACTTACATATGGCACCTTCAAATAAGCAGCCAACTCTTTCTCCAATTGCTTATGAAAAGACCCATTATTAGTAATCCATTTGCTTTCCCAAATCTGTTTCAACATCTCATGAAACTCATCCAATTTAGGAAGCAACGGAGATGTAACTGTTATTAACTTATTATCACTCATTTCTTTCTAATCAAAGCCTTAACGTCTTGTAATTCTTGAAACTTAAATATTGTACTCCCTGCTAAATATATCAATAGCCCAGCGCCACCACCAACAATCAAAGTGAGAAATTGATTTTCTATTAGGTAAGTCAATAATAATACTGCAATAAACATCACACCACTTAACAACAATGTTGGGAATAAATCACTCATTTGTTTCACAAAGCCAACATTTATCAATTTGCCTGTATAATAGGTGTTTATCACCAAACATATAATCGAACTTCCGATTTTTGCATAACACATCGCAACCAATCCGAATGGAGCAGATGCCACTAAAACAGAAATCCCCAAGATTTTCTTAATAATCTCCAACTTTAAAAACAAATCAGAGCGACCCTTTACCTGTAGCAAATTTAGATTTATTGCATGTATCGGATACCACATCAACGAAAAACAAATAATCTGCAAAAGTTCCGAACAAAATCTCCACTTTTCTCCAATCAAGACGTCTATCATCGGGAAGGATAATGCAGAAAGCAACATCATCAAAGGGAAAACAACAAAAGCAGACATTTTTAAAAATTTCCTGTATATTTCTCTCAATCTATCATCCTCACTCTGAATACCACACAACACAGGATATGTCACACGTTGCATAATGGTCGTTAAATTAGACGAAGGAAACTGAGCAAAATGACTTGCTCTATTATAATTTCCCAAACTATCAGCAGAAAACAATTTACCTATTACAATAGGATATATTTGTCCATACGTAGTATTTAACAATCCAGAAAGCATCAACTTACTTCCAAACGAGAATAATTCATGAAACGATTCCCACGAAAAAACAACCAATGGTCTCCATTTCGACAATATCCATAAAACAAGATTAGTGATAACTGCAGATACTACTTGTTGCACGACCAATGCCCACACTCCATAACCAGACAAGGCCATATATATTCCGATGCATCCCGATACGGCCGAAGCTAATAACGTGGATACTGTTAGCGATTTGAAATCCAATTTTGTAATAAACTCAGCTCTCTGTACCACTCCGAATGAATTAACAATACAGACCAAACAAATCATCCGAATCACCCATGTTAAAATCGGCATTTCATAAAAATCCGATACATACGGTGCCATTACAAAAATAACTCCATATAGTACTATACTTACAATGATGTTAAAATAGAAAACCGTAGATTTATCTACGTCTGTTCGATTTTGTTTCCTTATCAAGGCTTGTGAAAAACCACTATCTACCAAAGATCCTGTTATAGCAATAAAAATAGCAGCCATACCGACCAAACCATAATCATCTGGTGTCAGCAATCGTGCCATCACAAGCATCACCAAGAACTGTATTCCTTGAACCGAAAATCGTTCAAGTGCACTCCACAACAGCCCCTTTGAGGTCTTATCCTTTAAGCTTTCGGACATTTAACTTCTACAATATAGCTCAAATTAAATCATCAACAAACGCAGAACCATATTAGTCCCTTCTAAACAAATCCCTCGTATATACCTTCTCCTCCACATCATCCAAACATGCGTCATAGCGATTGGCTATGATGGCTTGCGATTGGGATTTGAACTTCGACAAATCATTCACCACCAAACTACCAAAGAAGGTTGAACCATTCTCCAATGTTGGTTCGTAAATAATAACATTCGCACCCTTCGCCTTCACTCGCTTCATCACTCCCTGAATGGAACTTTGACGGAAATTATCCGAATTCGACTTCATCGTCAAACGATAAACACCTATCGTAACCGCTTTTTCATGACATTGGCTATAACCATTCTGATTGCTATAGTTATAATACCCTGCCTTACGAAGCACTTGATCGGCTATGAAGTCCTTTCGCGTACGATTACTCTCCACTATAGCCGTCATCATGTTTTGCGGAACATCCTGGTAATTGGCTAACAACTGTTTCGTATCCTTTGGAAGACAATACCCACCATATCCAAATGACGGATTATTATAGTGAGAACCAATACGAGGATCCAGACAGACACCATCTATGATGGCTTGGGCATCCAATCCCTTCACCTCTGCATAGGTGTCCAATTCATTGAAATAGCTAACACGTAATGCCAAATAGGTATTGGCAAAAAGCTTTACAGCCTCCGCCTCCTTCATTCCCATAAACAACGTGTCAATATTCTCCTTCAGAGCACCCTCCTGCAACAACTGCGCAAAAATACGTGCATAACCTTCCGCATTTGGATTGCCGACCTTTCTAATGGCCTCATTTTCTTCCGCAAAATCATCTGTATCAATCATCTTAGGATATCCTACAATGATTCGAGAAGGATATAAATTATCATATAATGCCTTACTTTCTCGCAAGAACTCAGGAGAAAATAACAAATTAAATTTCTTACCCTTTAATTCGGTTGTTTCCGCAAATTTCTTTGCATATTTCACATACAAATTACGTGTATATCCAACAGGAATGGTTGACTTGATTACCATCACCGCATCAGGATTCACACTCAACACCAAATCAATCACCTCCTCCACATGACTCGTGTCGAAATAATTTTTTATCGGGTCATAATTAGTTGGAGCGGCAATAACGACGAAATCCGCATCCTTATAGGCCGCGGTTCCATCCAATGTCGCTCTTAGATTGAGTTGTTTTTCCCTTAAATACTTCTCTATATATTCATCTTGAATTGGAGATTGTTTTTGGTTAATCATTTCCACCTTTTCAGGAACCACATCAACCGCAACCACTTTATGTTTTTGCGACAACAGCGTCGCAATGCTCAACCCGACATAACCCGTTCCTGCAACCGCAATCTTCAAATTTTCGAATTCACGCATGGTATGAATAATTATTCATTAATACTCCATTCTTTCTCTTTGTCCTTTTTTGTGTCGTTTTTATTTACCTTTATACATTTCTTCGTAGTATTTCTCATACTCTCCACTGGTGATATTATCCATCCAGTCCTGATTTTCCAAATACCACTTCACTGTCTTTTCAATACCTTCCTCAAACTGCAAACTAGGTTCCCAACCTAATTCTTTCTGCAGTTTTGTCGAATCGATTGCATATCGTGCATCATGACCTAATCGATCTGTCACATATGTGATCAGATTCATATCTTCTCCCTCTTTTCTGCCCAACAAGCGGTCAACCGTATTGATAACCACCTTGATGATATCTATGTTTTTCCACTCGTTGAACCCACCAATATTATACGTCTCCGCAATCTTTCCCTTATGGAAAATCACATCAATCGCACGAGCATGGTCTTCCACAAACAACCAATCCCTCACATTCTCACCCTTTCCATATACAGGAAGTGGTTTTTTATGACGTATATTATTGATAAACAATGGAATCAGTTTCTCAGGAAATTGATAAGGTCCGTAATTATTGGAACAGTTCGTCACAATAGTCGGCATGCCATACGTATCATGAAATGCACGAACGAAATGGTCAGAACTTGCCTTACTAGCCGAATACGGAGAATGTGGATTGTATTTCGTTGTCTCATAAAAGAAATCCTCACCGTATGCCAAATGATGTTCGCTACTTGATGCCGTTGTAGAGAAAGGAGGCTTAACACCTTCCGGATGTGTCATCGACAAGGCTCCATAAACTTCATCTGTTGAAATATGATAGAAACGTTTTCTTTCATATTTCTCTGGTAATGATTCCCAATATAGTTTAGCTGCCTGTAATAAAGACAATGTTCCCATCACATTTGTGCGAGCAAATGTAAACGGATCCTTGATACTGCGATCCACATGACTTTCAGCAGCCAAATGGATAATACCATCAATCTGTTCATCCTGCATCAACTGATAAAACGCATCAAAATCGCAGATATCCATTTTGACGAACTTATAATTCGGCTTATTCTCGACATCCTTCAAATTTGCCAAATTACCAGCATACGTCAATTTATCTAAATTAATGATCTTATAATCAGGGTATTTATTTACAAACAATCGAACCACATGTGATCCTATGAATCCTGCACCACCTGTGATGATAATATTTCTTTTGAAACTCATATTCGACAAGCTACTATATTAAACCATTTATTTTTTCCAAACAATCCATAGAGGTAGGCACAGAACAAGAGATAATCGTATTCAATCGTACAATTACCTTGTCCTTCCCATTTATCTTCACCAACTCACCTGTAATCCCCTTAAAACAGCCTTGTGTAATGATTACCTTGTCACCACGCATAAATGTTGCATCAGGTTCAATTTCAAACTGATTGCCAGATATTTTCAAGAATCGCATAAACTCCTTCATCTGACGATCTGGAATCACCATCAACTGATTCTTCTGAAGACTTGTGACATCGCGCAAGAAAGAGAAGTGAATCCCATGCACATTATGCAAGTCAATAGCCACACCTTTCTCCGCTTTCAGAAAAACAGTATTAGGAATCAAAACTGACTCGACCTTTTTCTTCCGATCATGCCAGTCTCTAACCTCTATCCGCGTTGGTAAAAATGTCTCTACTCCAAATCTGCTAATTTGCTGTTGTACAACTCTTTCCTGTTTTGCACGAGTCTTCACAACATACCACTTTTCTTCTTTCTCTTCTGCCATACATCAGCTCGGTTTTGGGAACGCTTCGCGGTTGATAGTAACATTACCACCAATCGCAACGCAATGCAAAAACAGGGAAAATAAGTTCTTGCAAAGATAAACATTAATATCTCCACGACAAAAGAAATCAATCAGAAAATTACTCCTTCAAATATTTATACTGAACATCAATCATTTACAAAAAAATGTCCTTTCCATCGGTTATTTTTCATCTGAGAGTAATTGTCATGAACTTTTCCTCTCTATATTATAATATTCATTTTAATTTTAGTATTTTTGCAGATATGTTCTCAAAAAAGTAAAGATTTTCAATATAAATATTATGAAACACGAACTAAGAAGTTCAATCTGCACGAATGGCAGAAGAATGGCAGGTGCCAGAGCTTTATGGCGCGCTAACGGGATGAAAGAAGATCAAATAGGGAAACCCATTATTGCCATCGCCAACTCTTTCACTCAATTTGTTCCTGGGCATGTACATCTTCACGAAATCGGGCAGAAAGTAAAAAAAGAAATAGAGAAACTAGGCTGTTTTGCTGCCGAGTTTAACACAATCGCTATAGATGACGGTATTGCCATGGGGCACGACGGAATGCTCTATTCATTACCTTCAAGAGACCTCATCGCCGATAGTGTAGAATACATGGTCAATGCACACAAAGCGGACGCATTGGTGTGTATTAGCAACTGTGACAAAATAACTCCTGGTATGCTACTCGCTACCATGCGACTAAATATACCTACAATCTTTGTGTCGGGAGGCCCAATGGAAGCTGGCGTATGGAACAATCAACATTTAGACTTGATTGATGCCATGGTTAAAGCTGCCGACAACTCCATATCTGACAAAGAATTACATGAGATTGAGCACTCTTCATGCCCTACTTGTGGTTCTTGTTCTGGAATGTTCACCGCCAACTCCATGAACTGTCTGAATGAAGCTATCGGATTTGCTTTGCCAGGAAACGGTAGCATTGTATCTACTCACAAAAACAGAGAAAACTTATTCGTAGAGGCTGCAAAGATCATCGTTGATAACACCTACAAGTATTATCGGGATGGGGACGAAAGTGTGTTACCTCTCTCCATTGCCACAAGAGAGGCATTTTTAAATGCTATGACACTCGATATCGCCATGGGAGGATCCACCAACACTGTACTTCACCTTTTAGCCGTTGCTCATGAAGCTGGCGTCAACTTCCACATGGAGGACATCGACCAGTTATCAAGGAAAACGCCTTGTTTATGCAAAGTGGCTCCTAATACACAAAAATACCACATTGAAGATGTCAATCGAGCTGGTGGCGTGATTTCCATCTTGTCCGAACTTGCAAAAGGAGGATTGATTAACACAAACGTAAAACGTGTGGATGGTCTCACACTAGGGGAAGCCATCAGCCAATATGGTATCACTTCACCAACGGTTTCGGCTAAAGCAATTAATAAATATAAGAGTGCTCCCGCACATAAATTTAACCTTGTATTAGGTTCTCAAGAAGCTTATTATGACACACTTGACACTGACCGTGCAAATGGTTGCATCCGAGACCTCGACCATGCCTATACCAAAGATGGTGGACTTGGAGTCCTCAAAGGGAATATCGCCATAGACGGTTGCGTAATCAAGACTGCAGGTGTGGATGAAAGCATTTGGAAATTCAGCGGACCTGCCAAAGTTTTTCAATCTCAAGAGGATGCCTGCAACGGAATACTAGGGGGGAAAGTGGTCTCCGGAGATGTAGTAGTCATTACTCACGAAGGTCCGAAGGGTGGTCCAGGTATGCAAGAAATGCTCTACCCTACTTCTTATATCAAATCCATGCACTTAGGTAAAGAGTGCGCACTGATAACTGACGGACGTTTCTCTGGAGGAACGTCGGGTCTATCCATCGGTCATATCTCTCCAGAGGCTGCATCTGGTGGTAACATAGGACTGGTCCGTGATGGAGACATTATAGATATAGATATTCCTAACCGCAGTATCAATGTACGCTTAAGCGAAGATGAGTTAAATCAAAGAAGAAAGCAAGAGATGGCAAAAGGCAAAGATGCATGGAAGCCTCAACGTGACAGAGTTGTTTCCAAAGCATTGAAAGCATACGCCACTACAGTAGCCTCCGCAGATAAAGGAGGAATCAGAATTATAGAATAAAGAAACAGAATCATGAATATGTCTGACCCGATCAAAGGATCATATATTTTAATGGAATCCCTTCTGAAAGAAGGTGTTGATACCATATTCGGATACCCTGGAGGAAGTATCATCCCCGTATTCGATGCATTATACGACTATATGGACAGATTTAACTACCTACTCATGCGACATGAGCAAGGTGCCGTCCATGCAGCCGAAGGCTACGCAAGAGTTTCAGGGAAACCTGGAATATGCATTGTCACTTCAGGTCCAGGTGCTACCAATACCATCACAGGCATTGGTGATGCCATGATGGATAGTACTCCTATCATTGTCATCACAGGTCAGGTTGGTGCCGCCTCATTAGGTACCGATGCCTTTCAAGAAATTGACATGGTAGGTATCACTCAACCTATCACAAAATGGGCCTGTCAAATACGAAGTGCGGACGAGATTGCTGATGCTGTAGCTAAAGCCTTTTACATATCAACCACAGGACGTCCAGGTCCTGTCGTACTCGACTTTACAAAAAATGCTCAAACCGAATTAGCATCATTTCAATATAAGCAATGTACCTACTACAGAGGTTACATCCCTGCTCCCCATGTCAATGCCGAACAAATTAAAGAAGCAGCTCACCTCATCAATCAAGCCCAAAAGCCGTTTGCTATCATCGGACAGGGTGTAGTGCTTTCCAATGCTGAAAAAGAGTTGATGCAATTTTTAAAGAAGGCTGACATCCCAGCTGCCTCCACGTTACTCGGGTTATCTGCAATTCCAACAGACTTCAAGTTAAACAAAGGGTTTGTCGGCATGCACGGAAACATTGCCCCTAACATGAAAACCAATGAATGTGATGTGCTTATTGCAATCGGTATGAGGTTCGACGACCGCGTGACCGGGAATCCCAACACCTATGCAAAACAAGCTAAAATCATCCATATTGATATTGACCCGGCCGAAATCGACAAGAATGTCAGAACGACGACCAAAGTGTTGGGAGATGCGAAGGAAGCTCTCACTGCACTTATCCAAGCTATCGAACCAGCCCATCACGATGCATGGATCCAATCGTTTGAAGCATACGAACAAAAGGAACAAAAGACTGTCATTGAAAAGGAGTTATACCACGAAGGAGAACACATCACAATGAGTGAAATTGTTCGGAAAGTATCAGATGCTACACAACGGGAGGCTATTCTTGTAACGGATGTAGGACAAAACCAGATGGCCTCGGCTCGATATTTCCAATATAAACATACAAGAAGCATTGTAACTTCCGGAGGATTAGGCACCATGGGATTCGGAATTCCAGCTGCTATCGGAGCAAAAGTCGGTGCTCCACAACGTACGGTATGTCTTTTTGTAGGTGACGGCGGATTCCAAATGACAATTGAAGAACTTGGCACTATCATGCAGAGTAAAATCGGTGTGAAGATGATATTGCTGAACAATAATTATCTTGGAATGGTGAGACAATGGCAAGAGTTGTTCTTTCAGAAGAGATACTCCTCTACCCAGATGATCAATCCGGACTTCAATCAAATTGCAGATGCTTATCATATCGCCAATCGAAAAGTTTCCAACAGAAGTGAAATAGACGAGGCGATACAAGACATGTTGAAAGATGACCATGCCTATCTACTCGTTGTAGAGGTAGAAGAAAACGGACTCATCTATCCTATGATCCCTGCGGGAGAAACTGTTACCAACATTTTAACACCTCATTCATGATGGAGAATAAAAAAATACTATATACAGTAACAATCTTTTCTGAGAATCACGTAGGATTATTGAATCAAATCAGTAATATCTTTACGCGAAGAGGATTAAACATTGAAACACTATCTGTTTCACCCTCTGCCATAGAAGGAATTCATAAATTCACAGTAACAACCTATGCAAACAGAGACCTCATAGAAAAAGTGGTGAAACAGATAGACAAACGAGTGGATATTATAAAATCATTCTTCAACACAGACGAGGAACTGGTATATCAAGAGATTGCTCTATACAAAGTTGCCACCGATCAATTCCTCGCATTGGGCTCAATTGAGGAACTGATACGTAAATATAATATACGTATTCTTGAGATGACTACAAATTGTGTCGTTCTCGAGAAAACAGGTCACTACGATGAAACGCAAGGTCTTTTCAAAGAACTGAGCGAGAAACTGACTATCTTACAATTCATCCGTTCGGGACGAATTGCCATCAACAAATCAAAGATTGAACGCTTATCAGACATGCTGGCCAAATTAAAAGAAGAGAACCAGCAATAAAGAAGGAAGAAACATGGAAATCGTCGGGACTCATACCGTAAACATCCACCCATTTGAAGTGGATTTCACAGATAGTATCACCCTTCCTCTTATTGTCAACCATCTGTTGAACACCGCTGGATGCCATGCCAACGAAAGAGGATTCGGGATTCAACAACTAAACAAGCAGAATCACACTTGGGTTCTCTCACGTCTTGCTTTAGAACTGAATGAACGACCTAAATGCGAAGACACGCTTCGAATCTACACGTGGATAGAATCCATCATGAGAAGTTTCACTCAACGTAACTTTCGCTTTGAAACAGGAGATGGCAACATAATAGGATATGCCAGAAGCATTTGGGCAATGATTGACACAGAGACCCGTCATCCCATCAGCCTTACCGGACAGGGCATCGAAAACTATCTACATCAAATGGATTGTCCGATAGAACGACCAGGCAAGATACTCGTTCCTGAACAAACCTCCCTGTCATCATTCGTTGTTGCTTACAGCGATCTGGACATCAATAAACATATGAACAGTGCTAAATATGTGGAACATATCATTGACACACTACCCATCGAAGCAATGGAAAAGGCATCTCCTTTCCGATACGAAATAGAATATATCGAAGAGTGTTTTTGGAATGAAGAGATTACAATAGAGAAAGCAGAAATATCAGAATCGGAATATATTATAACGTTAAAGAAAAAAGACGGAAGTATAGCTTGTAAGAGCCGTTTGCTTTTCAAATAATACTAAATCTGCCATTTCCGTATAAGATTATCGTTAAACAAGGGCAAAAAAAAAACCAGACTTGAAAGTCTGGTTTTTTTTGTATATATATTAAGAATTAGCAGTTCTCTGCGAAATACTTAATTGTTCTAACCATTTGAGAAGTATAAGAGTTCTCGTTATCATACCAAGAAACAACTTGTACTTGATAAGTATCGTCGTCGATCTTAGAAACCATTGTTTGAGTTGCATCGAACAATGAACCGAACTTCATACCGATGATATCAGAAGAAACGATTTCATCTTCAGTATATCCGTAAGACTCAGTTTGAGCAGCCTTCATAGCAGCGTTGATACCTTCTTTAGTGATATCTTTACCCTTAACAACAGCGATCAAGATAGTAGTTGAACCTGTAGGAGTAGGGATACGTTGAGCAGAACCGATCAACTTACCGTTCAATTCAGGGATAACCAAACCGATAGCCTTAGCAGCACCAGTTGAGTTAGGAACGATATTTTGTGCACCTGCACGAGAACGACGAAGATCACCCTTACGTTGAGGACCATCCAAAATCATTTGGTCACCAGTGTAAGCGTGGATAGTTGACATGATACCTGATTGAATTGGAGCGTACTTGTTCAAAGCTGCAGCCATAGGAGCCAAGCAGTTAGTTGTACAAGAAGCAGCAGAGATGATGTTATCGTTCTTAGTTAATGTCTTGTGGTTAACGTTGAATACGATAGTAGGAAGGTCGTTTCCTGCAGGAGCAGAGATAACAACTTTCTTTGCACCAGCGTTGATATGAGCTTGTGCCTTATCTTTTGAAGTATAGAAACCAGTACACTCCAAAACTACATCTACATTGTACTTCTTCCAAGGGCAGTTGTTTGCATCAGCCTCCTTAGAGATCTTGATTTCTTTTCCGTCAACGATGATAGAATCTTCTGTAGAAGAAACTGTGTGTTTTCCTTCACCGAATTTTCCTGCGAAACCACCTTGTGCAGTGTCATATTTCAAAAGGTGAGCCAACATCTTAGGGCTAGTCAAGTCGTTGATTGCAACTACTTCATAACCATCTGCCTCAAACATTTGACGGAATGCAAGACGTCCAATACGTCCGAAACCATTAATAGCAACTTTTACCATTTTTAATTTTAATTTATGTTAAACAAAATAATTTATATCAAACTACACACAACACAGTTATATGCCAACTTCTTAAAAGCATCCACACCCTGATTTACATGAAATAACAAAAAGTGTTAATACGACAAGAATGGCAACCCACTTGATGTACTTGTAAATATTATGCATTTTGTTGTAATTCAATTACTTCTGTATGCAAATTTCCATATCCTGGACATAGTTGTTGTTTGCAAGCACTCATCGCCAATAGCAACAAAGCTGCAGCAATAATCATTTTAACTGTTTTCATGTTATCTCGTTTTATAATTATCTTTTACTACGCAAATTTACTTTTTTTTTCTATTTATAGTTCATTTTTTGGAACTTTTTATCATCATAATCGATTTTTTTCTTTCATCCTTCTAAATAATAGATAGGAAGAACGAATTATCATCACCATAATCAAAGGCAAGAAGGCAATATGGAACTCTTGCCACAACCAATTCCATCCTATCAATGCCAGACTGCACATCACCAAATTGAGCCATAAATATGGACGAAGTATTTTCTTGGCAACAGGCACATAGCAAAATATCGGCATCAACAACTGCAATGGATTACACCATAACAGATTAAAATTTGGATTCGTGCAAGGATGTGTAGATATAAACGTCAGAAAGAATATCAACACACCAAACACACCATATAACGGATATACAATTGCATCCACGAGATAGGATTCACTCTTCCGTTTGTATTGAATAATCGTACACGCAATCATCAACAACAAAAATAGAGAAAAAAGAAAGACCGGATGCAGAAAGATCGTATGAGATTTAACCGGTTCATCTTCCGGTGTATTCATCACTTTCTTATTTTTTATTAATGGTACATATACGCCTTCTGGATTCAATCTATTCGTCCCCTCATAAGATACCATCATATAATATGGCAAAAACATCAGATCATAATCCTTCACCACCTCATCCGTTTCTCTTCCCAAGCAAAAATCAATTCCTACCATAAGCCAAGGATTGTTGACCGTAAGTTGGTGTATCTTATCACGATATGAATCTTGATTATTCAACGTAGGATATTGGAAGGGTCCCAACACTTTCTCTATCAAGTCTCTTGGACGCGTCGCACAATTATCATAGAAGAAATTATAACGATAAAACTTATTTTCTTCTTTTGCGTTTTCCTCCAATTTCTCTTTGATCATCAGTGCTTCCTCCTCTGTGATATCCAACACCTGCTCGTACATATAGACATTTTTATATACGGCCTCTAATATTGCATATCCCATGGATTCTTTTTCCAACCAATAATCGGTTTCTCCTTTTACAAACTTGTAAATAAAGTCCTTCTTGAACTCAAAAACACCATAATTATACACCTCATCTGTTGCTTCCGTCTTTACACGAATGGCCGTATGTCCCCATAACGTGAAAACTGCACGTTCCGACGGCATACTCGTAAGCAAACTTATCTGAGTTGCCGACACTGATCCACAAGATCCGATGCTATATAACAGAAAAAAAAGGAATCTAATGACCCCCCTGTATTTCTTCAATCCGTTCAACATATATTATTTTATAACGATTCGTTGAAGTTCATTTTCAACACGAACTATATAGAATCCTTTCTTTAAATCCAATGCTATTTTTTCTGATGATGAATTCAATCTAACTGACAACACATTCTCGCCCAACATGTTTTTCACCACCAACATCGTTCCCTCTGATACATTTGACACGTACAGATAATTCTCATATACGGCAATTTTTATTTTATTCTGATTCACATACGAATCCTGCACACCGCGATCCCCTTCACTTACATTTGCTGTCTGTGAATACCCCAATGTAGAATACATAAGAGAAATGAGTAATATATATAATGCGTGCTTCATCGTTCAAAATCCTTTACATCGTACAAATATATATATTATATTTTCAACAGAACAACATTTTAAAAATTTTTTTCCTCATCCTCACAATATTTGTGATTTTTTTAGTTATATTAAATATTCTTCTCGAATGATCTGATCAACTGTTTCCACTCATCCGAGATTAAAACAGAAGTACTGGTTTTTACATCAAAACCACACATCACACAATGACATATAGACTTTACCTGTTTCGACTTTTCATCGTATAACACCTGCAACAGTTTCAAACTTTTCTTGCCAATAGAATACACTTTTGTCTTGACTACGATATCATCCCCCATAAATATCGGGCAACAGAAATCCACATTTAAATTGACTATCACCAATTCTGAATCATGCCAATCAATTTGTTTTTGTTTCAATGTCTGGAAATATTTCACCTTCCCATAATCGAAATAGTTCAATTGTATTCCATTGTTGACATGTCCCAATACATCAACGTCATTAAAACGAATCTGAATTGGCTCCTGATGATTAAACTTTACCTCTTCTATATTATCTATTGTATATTCCATTCTCCTAGTTTCTTAATATATATGAATCTCATCAATCACTTCACATCCTACTTCCTGATGCAACTTTTGTTTTATTTCTTCCATTTGCATCATTAAGTCTGATTTAACCGCTGGCAACGTAATCTTAACATATAAAATCTTATTCTTTACGTAAATCTTCTCTGTATAGGCGCCGACAGTCTCCCCCACAACTTTCCCCCATGATGCAATCAACCGAGTCTCATTCAACTTTTGAGAGAATCGCTCTTCCTGCAACAACTCCTGCAGCACGCTTCCGATTAATTTCACCTCCTGCCGTTGCATATACGTTTATTTAGATTCCTTTAATTCCACAGATCCTGACTTCACACCATAAATATGGAAATCACAATCTATGTTTTTCAACAACGAAGAGAGATGTTCTCTATTGGTGTCTGAAATGAAAACTTGTCCAAAACGATTGTCCTTCATCAGCTGGACAATCTGATTTACACGAAGGGCATCTAACTTGTCAAATATATCATCAAACAGCAATATCGGTTTCTCATTCTTTAGTCTCATTAAAAAATCGAACTGTGCTAATTTCAGCGCTATCAGATATGTCTTGTTTTGTCCTTGCGAACCCACTTTCCGGATAGGCAGATCATTCATTGTCATATCCAAGTCATCCTTGTGAATTCCTTTAGTCGTATATCCTACGATAAAATCCTTCTCTCTGCTTCCTTGCATCAACGACATCAACGAATCTGTTTCCTGCATCTGAGAACGATAAAACAATTTCACCGATTCTTTCCCCATTGAAACATTCTGATGGAATTCCTGAAAATGAGGCATAAATTCAGAGATGAAACGAGTCCTTTGCTCATATATATATGTTCCATACATCGACATCTGTTCCTCCACTGTATCATATAACAACGAATCCCTCACTTCATTTCGAATCATTGCATTTCGTTGAGTCAACAATGTTTTATACGACAATAAATATGAAAGGTATTTTTTATCATATTGTGCAATAAAGCCATCTATGAATTTCCGGCGTTCTTCGCTACCACCAAGGATCAACTCTTCATCAGCCGGAGAAACCAACACCAAAGGCAAAAGTCCTATATGATCCGATAGCTTATCATACTCCTTTTTGTCTCTTTTAAACTGTTTCTTTTGTCTTCTCTTTATTCCGCAATAAATATCTGTCGTCTGATTGCCAAGTATATACGTGCCATTAATCATGAAGAAATCTTTATCATACATGATATTCTGACTATCGACAGAGACCGAATGACTTTTACAAAAAGAGAGATAATACACCGCATCAAGCAGATTTGTTTTCCCTTCTCCATTATTGCCTATAAAACAATTTATTTTAGGAGAAAGAGTCAAATCGACTTCCTCTAAATTTTTGTAGTTTAAAACACGTAATCTCTCTAAATACATCGTCTATACAACAAAAGGCAAAAAGGATATGTCCTACCCTTTCTGCCTTTCTACATTTTTATTATTTATTCAAATATGCAATTACATTGTTTTCGATACGACGATTCAAGGAAGACAAATCCTCTGACTTCTGGAATTTTTCTCCTACGATATTCTCGTACAATTCAATATAACGGTCTGAAATAGATTTCACAATCTCATCCGTCATCTCAGGAACTTTTTGTCCTGCCTTACCTTGGAATCCATTATCCATCAGCCATTCACGAACGAACTCCTTAGACAATTGTTTCTGAGCCTCTCCTTTTTCAAAACGTTCCTGGTAACCTTCTGAATAGAAATAACGAGAAGAGTCTGGTGTATGGATCTCATCCATCAGATAGATCGTGCCATTAGCCTTTCCAAACTCATATTTAGTATCTACCAAAATCAAACCACGTTTTGCAGCAATCTCAGTTCCTCTTTGGAACAAAGCCAACGTATATTTCTCCAACAATTCATAATCTTCTTTTGATACAAGACCTTGTTTCAAGATCTCTTCTTTTGAGATATCCTCATCATGCTTACCTATTTCAGCTTTTGTTGTAGGAGTGATAATAGGTGAAGGGAATTTTTGATTCTCTTTCATTCCATCAGGAATCTTAACACCACAAATCTCTCTTACACCACTCTTATAAGCTCTCCAAGCACTTCCACAAAGATAACCTCTCACAATCATCTCCACAGGGAAGCCCTCACAGCGAATACCCACTGTCACCATCGGGTCAGGTGTTGCAAGTTTCCAGTTTGGACAAATATCCTTTGTATCATCCAAAAACTTAGCTGCAATCTGATTCAACATTTGTCCCTTGAACGGTATTCCCTTCGGAAGGATGACATCGAATGCTGAAATTCTATCAGTTGCCACCATAACTAGTTTGTCATCGCCAACACTATATACATCACGTACTTTACCATGATATACTCCTTTTTGATTAGGAAAGTTGAAATCTGTTTTAGTTAATGCATTCTCCATTGTTATATTTATTTTAAATTTTTACTTCTTCTGTCATCTCCTTTTCTTTCTTTCTCTTCTCCTTCCGCACCTCATCTGCTTTCTCATACGCCTCAACAATTCGCTGAACCAACTGATGTCTTACGATATCTCTCACATCAAATTCAATCTTTGCAACACCTTCAACATTCTTTAAGATATCCAAGGCATCTATCAAGCCAGATTTCTGATGCGCAGGTAAATCAATCTGTGACATATCGCCCGTAACAATAATCTTACTGTTCATACCCATACGAGTCAGGAACATTTTTATTTGTTGCGTCGTCGTATTTTGCGCCTCATCCAAGATTATAAACGCATCATTCAGTGTCCGTCCTCTCATAAAAGCCAACGGTGCAATCTGAATAGTGCCATTCTCCATCAAATCCTTCAGTTTAGCACCATGAATCATATCCTGCAATGCATCATACAATGGTTGCAGATAGGGATCTATCTTCTCCTTCATATCGCCTGGCAAGAATCCTAATTTCTCGCCCGCCTCCACAGCTGGACGACTCAAGATGATTTTACGCACCTCCTTGTTCTTCAATGCCTTAACAGCTAATGCGATCGCCGTATATGTCTTTCCTGAACCCGCAGGACCAACCGCAAATATCAAATCCTGTTTTTCAAATAGCTGAACTAACTTTTTCTGATTGGGCGTCCGTGCAACAATCGGCTTGCCATTTACACCATATATGATTAAATCCTTTTCACTCTTAGTATCTACAACTCCCCCCTTAACATAATCGATAAGTGTCGTTTCATCCAACGAATTATATTGAGCACAATGACGTTCTATCTTATTGAACACTTCTTCGAACGCCTTCACCTCCTGTTCATCACCTTTACACTTCACCGCATTTCCTCTTGCCACAATACGCAATTTCGGGAATAAATTCCTCAATGTCACGATATTACTATTATTCACACCGTATAAAACAACGGGATCTGCATTCTCAATAAAAAGTATCTCCTCTATCATTCAAGAATATTTTTATATTCAATGTATTATGGTGGTGCAAAGATAGACATTCGTATTCTCTTTTTTTGAAACTTTCACAAGAAATTATCAACAGAAAAGTATAAAATAAGTTCCCTTTCATAAATTATTCTTAATTTTGCACCCGTTTAATACAAAAGAGAAAAAGAATGGCAACAAAACCATCAATTCCAAAAGGAACACGAGATTTCGCACCCATAGAAATGGTGCGTCGCAATTACATATTCAATACGATTAAAGAGGTTTTCAGACTCTACGGGTTTCAACAGATTGAAACCCCTGCAATGGAAAATCTATCCACACTCATGGGGAAATACGGCGATGAGGGGGATAAACTTCTATTTAAAATCCTAAACTCCGGCGATTATCTGGCAAATACAGATCAGGCGGATTTAGAATCTCGCAACTCAATAAAGCTCATCAACAAAATTTCGGAAAAAGGACTACGCTATGACCTGACAGTCCCTTTCGCACGTTTTGTTGTGATGAACAGAGATAAAATATCGTTCCCTTTCAAACGTTATCAGATACAACCTGTATGGAGAGCCGACAAACCTCAAAAAGGACGTTATCGTGAGTTCTATCAATGTGATGTTGACGTAGTGGGAAGCGACTCTCTTCTCAATGAAGTGGAACTTATCCAAATTGTAGATGAAGTTTTCCGCAGACTGAAGGTAAATGTCTGCATCAAAATCAATAACAGAAAGATATTATCTGGTATAGCTGAAGTGATTGGCGAGGCTGATAAAATCGTTGACATCACCGTGGCTATCGACAAATTGGATAAGATCGGACTGGACAATGTCAACGCCGAACTGGCGTCCAAAGGAATCAGTGCCGAAGCTATCAACAAACTTCAGCCTATCATCCTCCTTCAAGGCAACAACAAGGAAAAACTAAATACCATCCGTGAATTCCTCTCTTCTTCTGAAACGGGACTAAAGGGTATAGAAGAAATCTCTTCCATCCTTTCTTATATCGAAGCATTAAACGTTCAGACAAAAGTAGAACTCGACCTAACCTTGGCTCGCGGTCTCAACTACTACACTGGTGCCATCTTCGAGGTGAAAGCATTAGATGTTCAGATCGGAAGTATCACCGGCGGCGGTCGATACGATAATCTAACCGGTGTGTTTGGCTTGGATGGTGTCTCCGGTGTCGGTATCTCTTTTGGTGCAGACCGTATCTACGATGTTCTCAACCAACTGGATCTTTATCCAACCGACATGATGCAAACAACAAAACTTTTATTTGTCTCTTTCGGACCAGAAGAACTAAAATATGCTCTTACCTGCATCAATCAAGTTCGTGCTGCAGGCATTCCTGCGGAAATATACCCAGAGCCTGCCAAACTAAAGAAGCAAATGAGCTATGCTGATGCGAAGAACATCCCTTATGTTGGTATCATCGGAGAAACAGAGATGAACGAACAGAAAGTAATGCTGAAAAACATGACAACAGGAGAACAAAACTTATGTTCAATTAATGACGTGATTAATCTTCTGAAAGTCAATTGAAAATCAGACAATCCAGGTAATACTTGCGTGTATGTTCTGTAGATACTATCAGACGTCCCTCTTTATATAATCATTGTATAATCAGGGGCGTTTCTCTTTTTGTTACTTTTTTGAAATGACAACTTTTTTCATGTAGATATTATCATCTATGATGATATTCAAGATATAGATTCCTGCCTCTAATGATGAGACATCTACCTTATAGACAGAAGAGCAATCTGTAGCCGACACAATCTGTTTCCCATTGGTACTAAACAGAACGAAATCGAATGAAGATGGAACCGTCAACGTAACAAATTCCGTTGCGGGATTGGGAGAAACAACAATCTGATTAGTTGTTTTGCCTTCATTTCCTTTGTCAGTATTCTCAGACAAGTTAACCCCCAATACTGCAGAGGGAAAGCCAATAAAAAAGGCTAGGATTATCACAATAGCATGCTTCATATCAGGGTGATTTAGGTTAAACATTTTGATAGAAACAAATATATGTTTTTTTTCGGATTTTCCAATCAAACAATTCGTTTTTTTATTATCATCCTCTCCTATTTTTTCCCAACACATATCCAACCTATTTCAATTTGATTGCCTATTTTATTATATTTGAGAACAATATAGCACACAATAGACAGAAGAGAAATCATTCCGTAAAATCACCAAATTCATTTGTCTATTATTTTTTTCTATCTTTGAGGTAATAAAATTCATTGATAATGTCCGTCAGTCGTAGAACAAAGAAAATCATAGCAGTGCTAGCAATGGTCATGAACGCATGTCTGATGCTGGCTGATATCCATCTGCTCTATAGCTATTATTTCTCGTCCATATTGTATTATATCCGCGATTGGATTCTATGGATACGCATAGGTTTAGAAGGCATAGGTATTTATATCTCTCTTCTCCTTTGGAGAGAGCGGATCAGACTCAAATTGTTCCTACTTCTTCTGTTCCTAATCGTTGTGGCGGTTGTCCATATCTAATATAAGATTATAATAACAATAGTATATTATCTCACTTCCGAATGAAACGTTTCTTTTTCTTTTTTCTTGTCAATGCAATCTGCTGTTCCTGTATGGTGAAGGCTTTTGATTACAAAGGTCTTGTACTCTCGGCGGACAATAAACAACTGAACGATGCCGACGTAATTACGGACATGGAAAAATATTACAGGGAGACGGTCCTTCTGATTTTTGACAACTGCCAGGATTCTCTGTCCTGGCGTCAGGAAAATCCACTTATGGCTGAAATGATCGCAACCAGAGTGTATCATATCTTGTATGGAATAGATGATAGTATCATAACCAAAGAGCAAAAATTAGATCTTCTGCATAGAATGATATTACTTCATGCGGATGCAACAGATGAATACAAGCGAATTGTTCTCTCTACCCTTAGCATAACAGAACATCCTGAATATTGTATTCCAATTATGTGCAATATATATGAACTCACTCAGGCCGTCAATCTGAACGCATTTAAAGAAGAGATGGAGAAATATGTACCGCCTTCTTATATTCCTTATTATCAAAAGCTTATCAACTTTATAATAAAGGATGAATTGAAAAACTATCAGTTTGAAGAGACATATGTAACAGACAACGGAGATGAAATAACAGAAAGAGTGGTGACGGAGGACAATGATTTTTGTTGTTGTAATAAACTCATTGTCAATATATATGGGTACGGGGTCCTCTCGCGAAATAGTATCATGAGAAGAGTCACAAAAGAAAGAAAATTAAACCAATGCAAAGATCAGGAGATTGATTTGATAGATATAAGAAGTTTCATAAGATAAAGTTCGTACGACTAACTATTATGAAATTATTGAAGACGGTTGTGGTTCCGTTGTTTGTCAATTGATATTGAAACTTTGAAGAACACATCGAATAAAGAAAAGTAGCGATCAACATTGTTTCATTTACTTCAACAAACCCATAAGAAATGGCATTAAGAGAGCGTGTCAATGTATTTGAGTGTCATTCTTCTGTATATTTCGTTCACTATACCTGCATTTAAAAGCACTAACTTTATATTTGCTTCGGTTCATAAAGAACCATAATGAATTATTGTTGAATTATTCAGGAAGCAAACGCAATTTTGAGCATGAAAAACTTATTCAAGATTTTTTGTGGAGTTTTGCTAATGGCAGGATCCACTGTCTGTATAGAAGCCAAACCAATGGTGCTTTGGTATAATTCAGATGCAGGTAACAGTTTCACGGATGCACTTCCCATCGGCAACGGCTACATGGGTGGTCTGATCTATGGTGGCGTGACAAAAGACATTATAGGATTAAACGAAAGCACTGTATGGTCGGGAGAACCAGGCAATAACAACAAAGAGAATGCGGCTAATTATCTCTCCAGCGTACGCAATGCGTTATTCTCTGGCGATTACGCAACAGCTGAATCCATCGTCAACGACCACATGATTGGCTACGGACCGGCAAGTTTTCAGCCTGTAGGTAATATAGAACTGAACTTCCCTCATTCTGACGTTAAAAACTATTACCGCGAGTTGGATTTAAGCACCGCCATTGCAAAAACGACATACACATATAACGGTATTGAATACACACGCGAATATTTCGCAAGTTATCCAGACCATGTCATCGTAATACGGCTCTCCGCCAACGAGACAGGGAAAATCTCTTTCAATGCCACAATGACAACGCCCCATCGAAACAACTACCTATCATCCGACGGTAACACATTGGTTTATGATGTGACGGTTAACGCCATCAAGTTTCAAAACAGAATGGCTGTCATCACAGAAGGTGGTACCGTTTCCCTCGCTGACAATAAGATCAATGTCTCAGGAGCCAATACCGCCACATTAATATTAACAACGGCGACCAACTTCAACTCCTTCGAAGATGTATCGGGCAATCCTAGTGCCCGTGCGAAAGAGATTATGAATAAAGTGCTACAGAAAGACTATGAGCAAATACTGAAAAATCATTTGAAAGATTATCAGTCGCTTTTCAACCGTGTACATCTGAACTTGGGTGAACCGCATGCAAGTGCAGGTGATATCACAACCACCCGTGTCAAGAACTTCAATTCTACAGACGACCCTGATTTTGTGGAGTTATATTATCAATATGGTCGCTATCTGCTGATCGCCAGTTCCCGTGCCGGCGGTCAACCTGCCAACTTACAAGGAATATGGAATAAAGACACCAATCCTATATGGGGTAGTAAATACACCACCAACATCAATCTAGAGATGAACTACTGGTTAGCTGAGTCGGCCAATCTTCCTGAATGTGCCATTCCATTGATTGAGAAAGTGAAATCAATGGTTCCCCAAGGAGAAAAAACGGCAAGAGTTCATTGGGGTGTTTCCGAAGGATGGGTGGAGCATCACAACACGGATTTATGGAATCGTTCAGCTCCTATTGATGGAGCATGGGGCTTGTGGCCTACCGGTGCCGGATGGCTCTGCACTCATCTATGGGAACACTATCTCTACAATCCAACAGATATAGAATTTCTCTCGGAGGTGTACTCTACGATAAAAGGTTCCGCACAATTTTTCTTGAACAGCATGGTTGAAGAACCGATCACAGGACAGAATTATCTGGTAACAGCCCCAAGTTGTTCTCCAGAAAACGACCATGGAGGCTATAATGTATGTTTTGCACCTACAATGGACAATCAGATCATCCGTGATGTATGGAATTATACAATTAAAGCTTCTGAAATTTTAGGTGTTGATGAAGAATTACGAGCCAAGATGCAATCTTCCGTCAAGCGATTGCCTCCTCATAAGATTGGTCAATACGACCAGCTACAGGAATGGTTTTATGACTGGGACAATCCTAGAAGCGACCATCGACATGTCTCCCATCTGTACGGCATGTTCCCAAGTGCCCAGATCACTGTGGATGAGACACCTCAATTAGCAGAAGCTGCCAAGACCACATTGCAACAACGAGGCGATCTAGCTACGGGTTGGTCTCTAGCCTGGAAGATTAACTTATGGGCACGCTTACATGATGGAGATCATGCCTACAACCTCATTCGTATGCTATTAACACCAGACAGAACGTATAACAACATGTTTGATGCCCATCCACCATTTCAAATCGATGGTAATTTCGGAGCAGTATCTGGCATCAATGAGATGTTGATGCAAAGTCATAACGGGAAAATACAACTTCTCCCTGCCCTACCTTCTAAATGGGAGGACGGACATGTGACCGGACTTCGTGCTCGTGGTGGTTTCATACTCGATTCAATGGTTTGGAACGGACACTCTTTGGAGTTCGTCTCCATCACATCTCAATGCGGAGGCACATTGAATCTGCAATATAAAAACAACCAAGTTACAGTGGAGACCAAAGCAGGCGAAAACTATACGTTCGATGCTAATCTTAAATTAACCAATCAACCATTCGAACCAATTATTATCCCTGCAAGAATCGAAGCAGAAGATTATATCTCCATGTCGGGCGTACAGATAGAGCCAGATAATGTGGGTACGCTCAACTTAGGATGGATTAACAATGGCGACTGGTCTCAATACCTAGTAGATGTACCCGTAGCTGGCAAATACATATTCCGTGCCAATGTAGCGTCGGAAGCAGAAGAGCCTAGTCATCTCTCTCTTCACGATTCAACTGGGGCCTTATTGGGAGAACTGACGGTAGATCCTGAGAAAACGGATGGATGGAACGACTGGTATGTGACAGATTCGTATGTGACACTATCCAATGGAGTGCAAAAGTTAACACTCAACTATACAGGAGAGAGTGCCTTCCTAATGAACATTGACTGGTGGGAATTAGAGCCAACGGAAGACACCTACCACCAGGAAGTCTCAACATCCAATTCATGGATGAGAATAACATCCCTCTCCGACGGCAAGATCAATCTGCTAATAACCCCACAAACAGACGAGACCTACACGGTTTATCTTTATGGTGCAGATGGCAAACTACGTTCTTCCTATACGGGGAAAGAGAAAAAACAACTGAGATTTGGCGATTACACACCTCTTCCTACAGGCGTCTATTACATTCTATTACAAAGCAACGGAAATCAACAAACGTTAAAGATAGTAATACAATAACAAGAGAACATACTCGTCAAAAGAGAATCTGAACGATGCAAGATAAAGGCTGTGTCCATCTTGTAATAATCATTAGGTGAGTTCTATAAATGGATGTTGAGAATGTTTCATTCCTTCGACACACAATCTATAGAATTCACCTTTAATATTTTTTTCTATACTCCTCAGGTGTGATACCAAAAGAGGCTTTAAAATTTCGATGGAAAGTACGCAAGGAATTAAACCCTGAACGAATAGCTATATCTTCAATCTTTACTTTCTTATACTGTTCGTCTCTCAACATCTCCTGTGCATGTTTCAACCGTTGAGATAAAATAAACTCCCCGATGGTTTGTCCCGTATTTTGTTTGATGGCATTTGCTAAATAGGTTCGATTCGTTCCCAACTCAGTCACAATCGTTTCTACTTTCAGTTCAGGATTCAAATAACATTTCTCCTGTACAATATAGGCCTCACATTTTTTGAACAACTCATTATTTTGCAAAACAAGACGAGTTAATATCTGGTCCATACCATTATTCTCTTCAACTATAACATGTGACGTTTCATTCTCCGTATTAGCCAACATTGCCTTCACACGGTTATATGTTCTACTATAATTAATATAGTAAATAGGAAACACAAGATAGAATAAAAATGTCACGACACGGAATATCATTTCTGTCGTATAAGAGGGTATAATCATGATACTTATCGAAAGGACACCCTCCAACAAAGCGACAAGAAAAGCATATTTAACCCACTCTAAGCGAATAACCTTAGAGGCAGTTGCAATAGCAGGAACAGCACAGCTGATGTATCGACTCCGTTCTCTAAAAAAGATAATTGTGAACAGTACAAGCTGAACAATATAGAATATAAAATATAAGAGTCGTATGGCTGACGGTATGTTATAATGTGCCGCTGCAATGAATTCAGAGAAATTAGCAGACTTTTGATTTTCTTGAAACTGGATTGCCACAATATAGGCTACAGAGAATAGAAGAAACGGTATCGCATGTATGATGAATTTCTTCACAACAACATTTCTGTTCGTATATAGCATAATCATAGCTGCCGTAACCAGGAGGGCCTGAAAAACAGAAATCGACAATGATATCATGGAGCAGACTTCAATCGGCGCATATTCCAACCCATTTCTGAGTATATGTGCTATATTACCAATGGCTAGACCAAAACAAGCGAACGCAATAAAATAGCAAGCAATCCTATATTTGGCATTGGTTGACTGTTGCACTTCTTTGCTGACAACAAGTCTGACACCATTCACCACGCTGACCAAAATAGTCAAAATAAATCCAATAATAATAAACATATTTTATTTGCTTCTATTTATGATTCTGTTGCATTTTAATACAATACAAAAGTACAAAATTCATTCATAATGGTTACTATTTTTATTAGAGTTTTTCTGTAAAAAAAATGGCTTTTTTTTTGCACAATTATGACTATGTCAAAATTGCAAAACGGAACTTGACAATAAAAAAAATATCAAAATTTCGCCCCACAAGCCCTTTAAATAAAGCGGTTTTCACAATTATGATTCTATGCTGTTCAGTATAAAAAAATTGTTAATTTGTCACCTATACATATAAAATCAGCAAAAAGATTTTCCAAATTGACCATTGACTAAAATCATCTCGCCATAACTTTGCATCATTCATTATTAATAATTCTAACAAACAACTAAAATCAAATGAAAAAAGGAAACAAAACTCGTATTGTGAGTGCATGGTTGCTTCTGCTGATGTGGTTCGGCATGAGTGCAACCTCATGGGCTGCCGATAGTGACATTGTCACTAGCGTCACCTACAATGAAAAAGACACCACGTTTACCATTCGTCGATCGGACGTTTCGGCTGCGACGTGGGTAAATTACCGAACTTTAGACGGTACAGCTGTAAGTGGAAAACATTTTGATCACAAAGCAGGTCGATTGTATTTTGCTAAAGGTGTGTCAGAGCTAAGTGTGAAAATCAAAGAATACGATGCTGGGACATCCATTTATTCGTATGGTAATAACGTAAACAGAGTATATTATTTCGAAGCATGGAACTCTTTCTTTGATCCAATCATTGCATCATCAAGAGAAATCGTAAATCCATACTCTTATGCATCGCATAACAGCGGTTGGAGAACAAAACTGCTATGCTCATATTTCAAATGGAATGATGATTACGAACAGTGGTTCAATTGTTATCCTTCAGACGTGGTAACATGGGACGAACAACGCTATCGAATAGCAACAGGCCAATCTGGATGGAATTATATTTTTCATTTTACATTTTACACAAGATACATCACCGATGGATGGATGAATGCCTGGATATATAATGATTATGGAGAAATATTCCATTTCGAGTATGAAGACGCAGGGACTAGAGGCAGAAGCGAACCTTCCGGATGGGATCTGTCTGAGCCATGTAATAGAAACAGTCTAATTCGAACTAAATGGTACAATTGGGGTTCTGGAGACGATTATACCCATGTAGATAATCTAACTTTTTGGTGTCGATTCTTAGACGATCAAGCTCCATCCGCAAAAGCACTGGCTTGTAATACCATATACCCTTATGCAACAGGTGATGAACTATATGTTTCTATTTGCTACGATGAAATAGTCAACTTCACCCAAAATCAAGCTTCCTATATTATATATTCTAATATAGGTGATTTGGAATACGTTTCAGGTGCAGGAACCAACGTACTTTCTTTCAAGACAAAAATCAATAAAGCCGAAGATGTTTCTGGACTGAAAGTAACAGGAGCGAATTTCACCCTAAAAGATATTGCTGGCAACCTACAATCTCGTATAAATATCTCTAATGATAATTTCCAATATAAGTCATCTTATATCAATACACTATCCAGTTCATCAGATATATGGAGCAAGGAGATTAAATTATCTTGGAGTAACAATCAAGCTAAGAATGTCGATGGTTTCTGGTATATCTACCGATATAAAACAGACGATGGACCATCAAAGGATCAATATACAGAAGAATACTCATCAACAGACTTCCCTTATCCATTCTTGAGCAGTGAAACAGATGGAGGAAAAGCATCCTTCCAAGATAAAAGCGAAGATTTGTTGTATGACGTGTCATACACCTATGTATTCCAATATGTACCAAAGACATGGTCGGATGTTAAACATCTTTTCTTAGACCGCTTTATCATCCAAACGAATAAGTTAGAGAGAAAATTCAATATCAATTTATCTATCACAAGTCACGAAGACCATATCTCATTGAGCTGGAATTCAGATCAATTCCAAGATGGCAAACAACATGAGTTTAGAATCTTCAGAAAAGAAGGTGCAAAAGGCAAATTTGTAGAAATTGCAAAAGTGGGTAGCAATATGGAGTCCTCTTATAGTTATGATGACCGTGATATTTCAAGCGGTTGTGCTACATACTATTATAAGGTGACCACTTCATCATTGTTCCCTGATAAAAACTATCCTTCTGGTTTGGAATATTCCAGCGATACAACCAAGTCTGGTAGTATGACAACTGAGTCTCAGGTACTTTCATTGGAAGCTACCAAAGGAACGTATTCCAATACGGTAAAACTGACTTGGAATGCTCGTCAAACAGGTACGGACGAAACCAAATATGTCATTTATCGTCGCGACCTAAATTCTGATGACTCTTGGGTGAAACTTCACACTACATCAGGAACCGCCACTGTATATGCTTTTGACGATAACACTGCATTGCCTGGCAAGTATTATGAATATAAGGTGGCTTCTTCCTTCATCTGTTCAGAGACAGGATTAGAAACAGACCCTGTTGAAGTATTTGATGACGGATTCTGCCGTGCTTTAGGTGTAATATCAGGTCGAGTAACGTATGGTACAGGAGCTGCTGTCAACAACGCAAGAGTTACCGTTGTTAAAAACAGCGATAGCGACATCAAACAATTCCATTCTCTACGTGTAAACGGAGCAGGTTCTGGTGTACAACTACAAATGGATAAAAAACAAGGTACTGAATACTTCAACAAGCCATGGACGATCCAACTATATGTAAATCCAGATGCATCCATTTCTGATGCACAAGGAAGAGCAGCAAGGTATATCCCATTGGTTAAATCTCCTAGTAACTTTGGACTATACCTTACACCAAAGAATTCAAACGAATACTATGTGTCTGTATTAGGTCCTTCTTCTACAGAGATACAAAAGACTACTTTACTTATAGAAGCCAATCAATTCTCTCATTTGACGTTCAGTTATGACGGAAAGAGCAAAATCACAGCACGTCTCACGGATGAGTATGGTAAGATTACTAAAGTATCTAAAACTATACAATCCATTGACTTTAAACTTGAATACGATTCTTTACAAACCAATCCTTTGCTATTTGGTAAATCCACCAAAAACGAAGAGGTATTCAAAGGTTATTTGGATGACATCAGAATCTTCTCTGACAAAGAGTTGACTGACCAAGAAATCCTTTCAAACTACAACAGAATCCTATCAGGTTCAGAAGCTAAATTGGTATTGTACTGGCCAATGGACGAAGGAATCAAGAATCAAAAGAAAGCTTACGATTATTCTAAGACTTCCGGTGTAACCAATGACAATCACGGTGAGATCTTTGCAGGTAGTAGCATATCTTCAGAGTATATTCCAACAAATAGTCAATTAAGCATTTTTGGTGTAACGGATACGATGGGTAACTACACCATCAACGGTATCCCATTTGAAGGAGATGGAACAACCTACATGGTAATACCAAGTCTTGGCATCCATAAGTTCTCACCTCAATATGCTACACGTTTCGTTTCTGCCTCTTCACTAGTTCATTCAGGTGTTGATTTCGAAGATGTTTCTTCATTCCCTATCTCAGGTACAGTGACCTATTATAACACGAATTACCCTGTAGAAGGTGCTAACATCTATGTAGATGGTGTTGTATGTAGCAAAGATGGCGAAATGATCACGACTGATGCAAACGGTGAATTCACCATCAGTGTACCTATTGGAGATCACCACATCCAAGTGAAGATGAAAGACCATGTGTTTGTCAACAATGGACGTTTCCCTTCCAACTCATTACTGGAACATACATTCGATCGCGAGATGTCAGACAAACTAGAATTCTCAGATTCAACATTTGTCACATTAACCGGACGTGTAGCTGGAGGTCTTCCTGAAAGCAAGAAGCCTCACGGATTTGGTACAGGTAATGCTACAATCGGAAAAGCCACCATCGAATTAACATTTGGAGAAAAATCTCAATTTAATTTATCTCCAGATAGCATTCGTACGTATGGTAATCCATCAAAATCAGTTAATTCAATAGCTACAACAGGAAAATACGACACACCTTCTTCTCGCTCTATCATTATTCATACAGATAGTGCAACTGGAGAATTTGCTGTTTCCCTTCCTCCTGTTGATTATAAAGTCAAGAGTGTAAAAGTAGATAACAATCCAGATATCGCCTTCTCAACAGAGAATATTGAAGCAATTTTGTTTGGTAGTGGATCTCTACAAACTCAAACAGATTCTCTCGTAGTAAGCGAAGGTGATACTGCTACTTTCGATTACCTATATGCTTTGGATCTGATTTATCGTTCTAATCCAGTGCTAGAGTTGACATCCTTGAGTACACCAGACGGTGCCTTCGGAGATAAAGAATACATTATCAAAGATGATGCAACTGGAATATCTGATACCATTCCATTGTATAGCTTGGATTCTACAACTGGCAAGATTACATATACATTGGGTTATCCTATATATACTCAAGGAAAGAAATACGACCACAAGATGTATCTGTACGAGCCTTATTCTAACTTTGATAGCATAGTAAATGGAGCAAAAATCGAACGATTTGTTAAGATACCATTACAAGGTGCCGCAATATCTGTGTCTAACAGCTTAGGAGCTACCATGGTAGCAACCACTGATGGAATAGACGAGAAAGGCAACGAGGTGAAAGCAGGTCAAGTGATGGAAACGGCAAACAGCTCATTGACAGCTGATTCAATGGGTTACGTCGATTACACCTTCATGGCAACCTACCCTAACATTGTAGAACCATATACATTAGGATTGAATATCAATTTTGAATATGGTGAAACAACGTATGAATGGGCCCAAAACAACAAATTCTCCGGTATTGTAACGGGTGGACTCTCTTCTGGAAGTAACTTCATCACCTCCGGACCAGACAAAGTGTTATATGTATTGAGAGACCCTCCTGGAACAGGTTCTTCTGCTCACATAGAGAAAGGTCAAACCATTACCACCTCATCAAAGATTTCCACAGAATACAACTCTGAATATTCTGCTAACGTAACATGGAAATTAGGAGCGGATGTCACAAGTGCTGCAGGTATTGGATTTGCAGTTATCACAGAAAATTCTGTCAAAGCAGATATTACCGCTGGTGTGGAAATTAGTTACAACAATACGCATGAAAGAACAAATACATACAAACTCACCACAACAGAAAACATCAGCACATCAGATGCTTCTGATTACGTAGGTGAAGATGGTGACGTATATATTGGTTCAGCAACTAACATCATCATGGGCAAGTGTCGTAAAGTCGCTCCTGTAAAAGATGAAGAAGGTAACTATTCCATCGATATGGTGGAAGCTATCAGCTTGGGTGAAGAGTTCACAACTCAATTCAAATACACTCAAAACTACATTGAGAGTATATTGATTCCGAATTTGGAAATGACTCGTAACTCATTCCTAAAGAAGGTGTCTAAGGCTGAATACAACAAAAACTACAAGAACAATTCCGACAAGACAATCTACATCACAACTAAAAATAAGGGCGATAAAGATTTCGGTTCGGAAGGTTCTTACATCTGTATTCCTCTTGATCCGAAAAACTATACAGATACCATTGGTTACTTCAATACGCAGATCAAACTTTGGAAAGATCAGTTAGCATATAACGAGCAAGCTAAAGTTAAAGCGATTGAAACTGTTACAGATTATAACGAAGAAGAATACAATCTAGCAGCTAAGAAAATCGAAGAAGCTAAGATGTTGGAAAATACAACTTTCTTACTGTTCGATCCTTATGTTCAACACTATGTTAAGTTGGATTCCACATTCTGGTTTAACAAAAAAGGTGGATCTATAAAATATGCTGATTATGGTTCAAACAAAGCCATGATTGACAATATTCTGGATGGATATTCAATTAGCCGTTCTGAATACGAAAAGTATTTATCTACTTCTAAAGACAAACGAAACATCACGTTATTCTACGACACAAAGAAGTATGGTTGGAAAGTGAAAAATGTTTCGTTTGATGCTGGAACAAGCATCGAAGAGTCTGTTGAACGATGTGGTACCGTATCTTCTACTGATGCCACAAACACACAAGGTTTAGCTGTCGTTGGCGGAAAAACTGGATTCTCATTCTGCGGATTAGGTTTTGAGTGTGAACTACAAACAAAACAAGGTGGTACAGAGGCATTCGAAGAATCTTCTGAGACTGAAAACTGTACAGCTGTCGGTTATACATTGGCAGACGATGGAATTAATGATGCTATGTCTGTGGATATATTCCAAGCACCAGATGGTTTCGGACCAATCTTCTATACTCGCGCAGGTCAGACATCTTGTCCTTTTGAAGATGAAAAGAAGACTCGATTCTATGAGCCTGGCAAACACACCTTGGCTGTTAAAACAATGCAGATTGAGATACCAAGAATCACTACAGGTGAGAATAATCTAAAATCTCAAAAGATCATCAACATACCAAGTGGTTCTGCTGCTAACTTCACTTTGAATCTCGACAACTTGTCAGAGACCAATGAAAACGTATGGTTTAATATGTATGTAGTGGATGAAACCAATCCAGATGGTGCTGCTTTGTCTATCGATGGTGTGCCATTCGCTACGGCTCGTCAGATCTTGGTTAATGCGTTGGAGACAACTCATAAGAATCTTCAAATCAGACAGACACGTACCGATATCATGAAGTACGACAGCATCGCAGTGGTTCTTTCTTCTAATTGTCAAGAGGAAATCGCTGATACGATTTACTTGTCTGTTGAATTCGTTCCTAGCTGTTCTCCATTGACACTTCAGATCGACGACAGAACAATGAACAGCACTACAGGCGACACGCTTCAATTGATTGTAAAGGATTTCGAAAAGGATTACCTGAACTTCAACGAGATCCGTCTGCAATACAAGGGTGAG
>CACXCA010000023.1 GCA_902766045.1 uncultured Bacteroidales bacterium | reverse complement strand
GATGCAAAAAGCCAAGCAAGACCATTTCAAGGACCGTGCGCTCTACTATTCCTCCTTCGCCATCCGTGAGCAAGGAACGAAGGGTAGTATCGTGAAGCCATGGGACTATAAGCTGATGCCCGTCTATGTGGTGGGCATCCTCAATTTCGTGATGGACGAGGAGGATGAGGAGGTCATCACACGCGTCACGCTGAAGGACGACCGCAACAGGGAGTTCAACAAGAACCTGCAGTTCATCTTCATAGAGATGCCGAAGTTCACGAAGGAAGAGCCGGAGCTGGAAACCTTCTTGGACAAGTGGTTGTATGTGATAAAAAACATCTCCCGCCTGGACGACAAACCTCAAGCGTTGACGGAGGGTATCTTCAAGAAGCTCTTCGACGTGGCTGAAATCTCACAATTCTCCAAATTGGACCGTGCGGAATATGAAGAGAGTCTTAAGGTCTTTTGGGACTTCAGCAATGTTCTCTCTACTGCGGAGAGGAAAGGTCGTGCAGAGGGACGAGCAGAGGGACGAGCAGAAGGCGAGCGAAACGAGAAGCTTCGTAGCGCTAAAAATCTCAAGGCGTTGGGAGTGAATGTGGAAACCATTTCCAAAGCGACAGGTCTCACCAAAGAGGAAATCGAAAATCTGTGATGGTTTCCCTCAACAAGAACACGACCGACGGCACGGACAAGTTTGTGACGACCTACTACGTGCGCGACCCGCAGGGCAACGTGCTGGCGGTGTACGAGCACAAGCATGGCGACTTTGACAACGGCACCTTCACCCTCGCCGAACAGCATCTCTACGGAGCATTACGTCTCGGTATGAAGAAACGTAATCTATCGTTAAGTGGCAGTGCTGTGAATGAATCCACAACCCCTGTGACTCACTACGAACTTACTAACCATCTAGGTAACGTCTTAGCGGTGATATCCGACGAGCCGAGCGACGGGGCGCAACCCACTATAATTAAATGAATAAATATGGCAACAAAAAGGATTTAAAGGAATAAAGATAAATGTCGATTTGAAGTCGATTAGAATGATGACACTATATGAATTATATGATTGGGGATATAGCACTTGTTTAGCAAAACCTGCGTTCCTTTTGCCAAGAAACTATAGTAATGATGAATTGATGACTTATGTCAAAAATTGTTATGATAACAGTGGGACGATATCCAATGATGAATATGAGAATAGTCTTGGCGGTTTTACTGCATGTAAAAAAGCATTAAAAATAAGATCACTCGATGCTTTTTATCGGGCTAACGTTGGTCTTGGTTTAAGATGGGAAGAAAAGGACCCCGGATTCTTAAAACGTAGCAGAGAAGTGAATGTTAGAATAACAGTATGGAGATATATCATGGGAGAAAGGGGACATGATCAAACTGATGATGTTTTTTATTTAAAATATGTAGAAGAATGTCTTGATGATTTTGTGATAGAACTTAGGAAAATTATGGATGATATGTATGAAAAGTATCGTTTGTGGAACGTTCCTCCATACAAAGGTGCCTTATGAATCTCTACTATGTGCGCGACCCGCAGGGCAACGTGTTGGCGGTGTACGAGCACAAACATGGAGAATCGGACAACGGCACCTTCACCCTCGCCGAGCAGCACCTCTACGGAGCCAGTCGTCTCGGCATGAAGAAGCGTGACTTGGCGCTGAACGTCGCCAATGCGAGTGAACCCACACCTGTCACCCACTACGAGCTCACCAACCACCTCGGCAACGTGATGGCGGTGATCTCGGATGAGACATCTGCTACAGCAGAACCTACGGTCGTTAGTTTGACGGATTATTATCCGTATGGTATGACGGAGCCGGGAAGAAGCTGGAATTCGGGTGATTATCGTTTCGGATATACGGGGCATGAGAAGGAGAACGACTTGGCGGAAGGGGTTTATACTACTGAGTATCGGTTGCTGGATACTAGGTTGGGTAGGTGGTTGAGTGTGGATCCGCTGTTTGGGAAGTATCCGGAGATGAGTTCTTATAATTATTGTGGGGGGAGACCCGATTATATTGGTTGATCCGAATGGAGAGAAGATTGAAAATGGAGGTGATTGTTTAATATGATAACTAATAAATATAATAAGTTGATAAAAGAAGAAAAAGAAAAAAAGAAATGAAGATAACCAATAATGTATTGTTTAATGTGCTTTGCGCATTGGCACTTTGTGTCATATCTAGTTGTTTGGGATATTTCTTTCGCTCTATACAAAATAATTGTATACTAGAAGATTCGGACTGCCCCGATCACACTCAATCTTGTATTTATGACGAAAACGTGAATCAAGATTATACTATACTCAACACATTCTGTGGAAGGATTTTGCCCGAGAATTTTATAGAGAGTAGATGTGTCTCGGGAAAGGTAAGAGGAAGTGCTGATACTATTTTGGCGGATATGTTTGAAAAATTCTTAATGATGACGGATGTCCGAGAGATAAACATTTGGGAATACCAAATGGATGATGCTGTGGGTTCTTATCACATTGAATATCTGCATGATAGTTTGTGGCTGTCGTCGGACAAGGATACTATTTACATTCCCTCTTCTTGGTGGATTTCCTTGGCGAATGAGGTAAAACACACCCCGAAAGACTCAATCTCATTAGACCGTATGAACATTCAGGAGGAAGATATACAACGGTTTGATTCGTTATTAAATAACCTTCCTTCCCCCTATTATTCTCGCAAGTCCTTATCTGCGACAAATTTGGTGGAAAAGATGAGGAAGACGTCACTTCCAGCAACGTATTTGCCGGTACGTGCTAAACTCCTTGAAATCCAATTCATAGACGCTGAGGGAAGTAATTTTACAGCGGTTAATAATTCTTGTGTGGATCCGAATGGTTATATTTGGACATTATCACATAATGGGTTCTATTTCAGATATCATGGATTAGCTTTTCAAAAACTAATACGGAATTGCATCTCACCTGATTCTCCACTCTATCATAAGCTTGAGAAAGAAATGATGTTATTGAATTTGAACGCAACATGTTGGGGGGAAGACGTGAAATATATGTTGCACGAATAAGTAATTACATACTAATTTTTCCCTCCCCTGTATTTAGATAGCGGCATAGGTGCGATGATTCTCTCCAACAAGCCAAACGGATGAATTGTTCAAAAAAATGTATATTTGCAGAATAACAAGAAAAGAATCTCAATATGATAAAGCCATATCCGATAGGAAAACAGGATTTTAAGGCCATCATTGAGGATGGTTATGCATACGTCGACAAGACGGAACGAATGTATGAGATGATAAAGAATCGCACATTCGTGTTTCTTTCTCGTCCGCGCCGTTTTGGTAAAACCTTGCTGGTCAACACGCTTCAACATTATTTTGAGGGCAATAAGGAGCTGTTCAAGGATTTGAAGATAAGCCAATTTGAAAAGGATTGGATTGAATATCCTGTCTTCAGGTTCGACATGAGTGGATGCAAGGATATGAATGCGGATGGGATGTATTCATATATCGGAAACACGCTTATGTGGTACGAAAAAAAATATGGCATTCACAATGAGGAAGAAAGTAATGGCGTGCGTTTTAAAAACCTTATTCAAACTGTCTATACACAAACAGGTCGCAAGGTTGTGATTTTGATTGACGAGTATGATTCTCCGCTATTGGTTCATCTGCACGATGGTCGCTTGCCAGAAGTGAAGCAGATTCTTCAGGAACTTTATCAGCAGGTGAAGGTAAACGAACAGTATGAGCAGTTTGTCTTCATCACAGGTATCTCACGGTTCTCGCAGGTCTCCATCTTCTCGACATTGAACAACTTGGAGAACATCTCCATGGATGATAAGTTCTGCGATATTTGTGGTATCACTGCGGAGGAACTGCTGGAGAATTTTCATGAAGATATAGAGAGTTTTGCACAGAGCGAGGAGTGTTCGTTCGATGAGATGGCGCAGAAGCTGAAAACGAAATACGATGGATACCATTTCTCCAAGAACTCGCGAGACATATTCAATCCGTTGAGTGTGATTTCCGCGTTCAGTAAGAAGGATTTGAAGAACTTCTGGTTCGAGACGGCCACTTCATCCTACGTCATAAATCATCTGAAGAAGCATAATGCCCAGATACTTGACTTTGAGAGTGTTGAACTTTTCGAATCGGATTTCTATGTGTCGCAAGAGGATAGCAGAAGTGTATATCCGTTGCTATATCAAGCTGGCTATCTGACAATTAAAAGTTATGACAAAGAATCGGAGGTTTATACATTGTCTTATCCAAATAATGAGGTTCGAGTCTCCATGCTGGAGGTGCTGATGCCGTCGTGGGTGGGTTGCTCTTCAAAAGACGGGAAACTCTACATGCAGAAGTTTTATTTCGCCCTCAAAGCAGGCAAATCCGACGAGGCGTTCGAACTGCTGAAGGAGTTCTTCCTGCAGATTCCGAACGTACTGAACAACAAGAACGAGAAGCACTTCCAGACGGTGATCTACGTGCTTTTCCGTTGGTTGGGCTTCTATACGCAGTCGGAGGTCAACACCTCCAAAGGACGATTGGATTGCATCCTCTTCGCTCCGAAACAGATCTTCATCATCGAGTTCAAGGTGGACGAGAGTGCGGAGAAGGCACTTGCCCAAATCAACGAGAAGGGATATGCGGATCCATACCGTGCGGATGGCAGGTCGATTGTGAAAATCGGGGTCAACTTTTCTTCTAAGGAGCGGACGATTGAGGGGTGGAAAGTGGAGGTATAATACTGCCTATTTTTAGGACCAGTTGCCAAATCAAGAAATAACCCTTCATTTAGCATCCATGAAGAAAAACATACCCCACGACGCCATGGGCCAGCGCATCGCCAAGACGGTGACCAACAAGGACACGACCGACGGCACGGACAAGTTTGTGACCACCTACTACGTGCGCGACCCGCAGGGCAACGTGCTGGCAGTGTACGAGCACAAGCGAGGCGAATCGGGCAACGGCACCTTCACCCTCACCGAGCAGCACCTCTACGGAGCCAGTCGTCTCGGCATGAAGAAGCGTGACTTGGCGCTGAACGTCGCCAATGCGAGTGAATCCACACCTGTCACCCACTACGAGCTGACCAACCACCTCGGCAACGTGCTGGCGGTGATCTCGGATGAGGCATCCGACACAAACGAACCTACCGTCGTGAGCCTTTCGGACTATTATCCGTATGGTATGACGGAGCCGGGAAGAAGTTATGATGCGTACAGGTATGGGTTTAATTCTCAGGAAAATTTAAGTTTAAAGGTCTTGATGATGCGAGAGCTCAGGATTTGAACAACTTTCATTATGGTGTCATTGGGAAAAATGTTGGATTCCCTGAGTGGTTACTCAAGTGGTACCCTGGACAAATCGAACAATCGAAACAAAAAGATGATGAGAAACATCACCGCAAGTACGATCCTGATTATGTAAATTGGGGTGAGACTTATGGAGACAATCCTATAGATGCAAAATTCATAAGAGAAGGGATAGAATATGGGCGTTAATAGCAAAAAAAAAAGAAGTGTAATATTATTTATCTTATTCGCATATATTTGGGGTGGATTTTATCTTATGTTCACTCCTGGATATAGTCCTTATGTGACAAAGATGTATTATATAAGAAAATTGCCACAGATTGAGAATTTTATCAATTATATAGAAATAGATAAGATAGATTTATTGGCAAATGAGAATTATCATTGTGTGGTAGTTGAAAGTGATCGAATTGAGTTCTGTTCCGGGAAGGGAGATTTTGTATATTCTATTCATGATATACTATCTGCGGAATGTCAAGATTCTTTGCGACAAATAGGTATTACTGTAGAGCAATTAAATACAATTGTGAGTAATTTTCGCAATATGGGTATGGAACAAGTGTTCATTTCAAGAAGTAATTATCAATATTTGTTGCAACTTTTTAGATCGCAAGCATATTGTGTGATGAGCAAAGCATATAGAGATGAGGGGAAGGTTTATAACCCCTTGGATGATACGGAAATGGGTAGTAGAATGGAGCCAGTGAGAGATAGGAATAATCTATTCGTATCTATATTGGTGTCCTATTTATATCCGTATTTCTTTCATGGATGAATGACCAGATTTTTCTAAGTATTAAAGATGAGTTTTGATATATATGAAAAAAGAACTATTGAAAAGGTGGATAAAAAGTATTCCTAAATATATTCTATTGTTAATCATTCTTTATGCAGTAGAGCTTATTGTTATTTTGCATCTTAGGATTGATCCCTCTTATGGACATCCTACGAATATGCGCTTGGAGTGTATTTGGTTGATGTCGATTTTCACATATCTGTTGATTTCCTTAATCTTATTGGTGGTTTCTTTTATTAGAAAAGACGATACTTATAAGAATGTGATTCTATTAAACGTTTCAATGGTTGTATTGTACAACATTCTTACGTAGTCTTTATATTATTAGAATAATATAATACAACCCATTTTTAGAACCATTTGCTAACTTAAGAAATTTAACTTAATTTGGCAACTATGAAAAACAGCGGTGAAAATATTATAGTAAGTCATAACTGCCAAAGCTCATCATGTAACAGATGGGCGATGACAGGCAAAGTCTCCGACGTGATCCGCACCGCGGGCAGTCAGAAGCCCGACCTCCACTTCGACTACGACGCCATGGGCCAGCGCATCGCCAAGACGGTGACCAACAAGAACGTGACCACGGGCGACAAGTTTGTGACCACCTCGCGACCCGCAGGGCAACGTGCTGGCGATGTATGAGCACAAGCGAGGCGAATCGGGCAACGGCACCTTCACCCTCACCGAGCAGCACCTCTACGGAGCCGGCCGCCTTGGCATGAAGAAGCGTGATTTGGCGCTGAACATTAATTCCGGTGTTTATTATAACGTTTTTTATAAAGGGGAACTTATTGAGAGTTATGGTGGTTATAAAGAGGAGGGGCTATTGGAAGGACTCTTCGGAGAAGATGTGGGAGAAACTGTTAATATGCCAGAAAAATTAAAAAACTTCAATGTTGATGAAATAAAGAAAAAATATGAGGAAAAACACGGTGACAGTAATCAATAGTATGGTTGTAGGCATTTTGTGTATGGCCATTGGTTTTTATGCGGGAGGAAGAATGGAGCAGAAAAAAGACAGTGAAAAATGGGAGTTCTACAAAACCATTATAAGGGCAGATGATGATACTAGATATTTGGAAACCATACGTAATAGTTCAGAAACTATACATAATAGTTCGGATAGTATTGGTATGTTTTGCTTGGCATTTTTAGAGGCTTCTATAAATGAAAAACCTAGTGCTTATTACGATGCATATGAATATAGTGATATCTTTGGTTTAAAAACAATATCGTTAAAATGTTTACAGAAAGGGGCTGAATATGATGATCCTAGATGTTTGGTTAAATATGCTGACTTATATAAAGAAATAGGGAAGGTAGATTCATCTATTGTTATGATGAAAAGATATGGGAACAAGAAGAAAAAAGACGCCATGGTGTATATAAGGCAGAAAGGAGGGAAAATGGTTATAGGCAAAATCGCTAATGTTAAAGAGTTGCCACCATACCCAGGACTTTTTTTATACATTTATGAGTTTGAAATTAATGGTGATATTTTTAGAGGTCGTTTGTTGGATGATAAATCGAGAGCAATTGGTGATACAATAAAAATCTTCTATGATTCTATAAGTCCCAACACTAATACTCCAATTATGTGAAACGTATAATATTGCAGCTTTTCCAAAATCGATTGGGGGTATAATATTCTTCCTGTTTTAAAACCATTTGCCAGCTTAAGAAAAAAACTTTAATTTAGCAACCATAGGAAAACATTCATGGAAATATCATGGGAAGGCTTGCTTGTAAAAAAAAATATTGTGCGTTAAATGGACAGAGACCGGCAAGGTCTCTGACGTGACCCGCACCGCGGGCAGTCAGAAGCCCGACCTCCACTTCGACTATGACGCCATGGGCCAGCGCATCGCCAAGACGGTGACCAACAAGAATTAACAAAATAAAGGAAAGCAATGGAAGAGAGTAAGAATGATTATGTAAGTGTTCGATTCTATTGGAATAATCCGATGACGATTGACCAGATGTCGAATTTTGTTTACGATTTTTTTGTAGATTTTGAAACAATTTCTCCAGTCTTGAAGGGTTGGTGTAATTTAGGGAAAAGCAGAAAGGATGCTCTAAGTAGGAAATTCGAAAATTCCCCAACGTACATAAAAAAGAAATTGTTACGTTCTTATAAAAAAGATATGGATGAAAGAGGGTATAGTAACATAGGGTATACTATTTATCTTTATAATGAAGACAGAGAGGAAAAGCCGATGCATATAATTATCTCTTCTAATGATTTAAAAGGAAATTTTACTGCTCTATGTATATTTGAATATGTTGCCACAGATTTATTTGACACAGACACTTTATTGTCTATTTTGAGGTGTATGTTAAAACATTTTGAGCCAGACTATGGGTGTGTTCAAACAGATAATTTAAAAAAAATGAAGGATGAAATAGGTAACTATCTCGGATGGATATCCTACACACATAAAAAAGATTTGAAGTTAGGTGATGAATTTATTGTGGAGAAAGATGAGACAGACGGTAGTTTGATATATTTGAATCATACAGAGAAGTTTTATGATTACGATAAAGTGAATCAAATATTTGCACTTGGTGAAATTTTAACAGAATAATTATAATATTACTGTTTTCCCGAACCTTAAGAAAAGAAAACAATTTAAATTGACAGACGTGAAAAATGAAAAGGTGTATGAGCACAAGCGCGGCGAATCGGGCAACGGCACTTTCACCCTCACCGAGCAGCACCTCTACGGAGCCGGCCGCCTTGGCATGAAGAAGCGTGACTTGGCGCTGAACGCCACCAACACGAGTGAAACACCTGCCACTTATTACGAGCTCACCAACCACCTCGGCAACGTGATGGCGGTGATCTCTGATAAGGCATCCACCACAGCCGAACCTACCGTCGTTAGTTTGTCGGATTACTATCCGTAGGTATGACGGAGCCGGGAAGAAGCTGGAATGCTGGCGACTATCGTTTCGGCTATACGGGTCATGAGAAGGAGAAAGATCTGGCGAAAGAAACGTATATTACGGAGTTTAGATCGTTGAATACCCAAACAGGTAGGTGGTTGAGTGTAGATCCTTTATGGATGAAATATCCTGCGGTGGGTTCATACGTTTATTGTATGAACAATCCGATGTCATTGGTCGATCTAGAGGGCGCCGATATCAAGATTGCGGGTAAGAACAATTCTTACGTTGTGTTTAAGACAGATTTGATGAACATCAACGTGAGTGCTGCGTCTTTAGGTGTAGATTGGGGAGGCCAATATAATTTGGACGGTGAAGATGTTCTCGGCGCAGCATTGGATATCGTTGGTATCTTTGACCCAACCGGTATTGCGGATGGGGCAAAGTTGAAAACCGCAAAGGATAAAATGGAATGGGTTGCTAATACTGTAAAAAATAAGATTCAAAATTCAACAGGTAAAATTAGTGATTTGAAGTAAATTTAATGATTTGAAGCAATGAAATATTATAGATTAGATAATTCCGTTGATACAAAAGTAATAGGGCGTCATGCTATACAGTTAACTTTCGCCGATAAAAAAAGTCAGGATTCATGCTGGAGTCTAGTTGATGAAGAGTTCCCGAATTTTAAGCCAGACTTGAGATTTGATTTAGAGAAGGGGTCCAAATTGACGGATGTTGTTAGTTCGGGTGTTGATGTGCCTGGATTCATGATAAATGAACGGGTAAAAAACATTTTTGAACAGTGTAAGTTGCCTGAGCATCGGTATTATGAAGCAACAGTTACAGATCATAAGGGAGTTGTTCACCCCTATTATTGTCTTCATATTTTGCCTAATGATTATTCTATGATCGATTTCGACAAAACCATATTTAAAAAAACGGAGGAACCTATGAAAATATGGTCTGAACTGGCTTTCCCGAATATGGAAGAAATAAAGAATGCTCCAGAAATACGGATAAAAAGTCTGGAAGAAATGAAGGACTATGAGGAGGAGATTTTCCCTGATAATTTATATATTGTTTTGGATGTATTAAGAATACATGATAGTGAAAAATACGACATGCTTTTTTTCCCGGATGTGGATGTAAACGTAAAATACATCTCAGAGAAATTAGAGAATATGTTGGAATCCGAAAAGATTACAGGAATCGGATTATACCCATGTGATGACATAGAGAATCTTGAGTAAAGGTTCTCTATGTCTAATATGTCCAACCTTTCTCCGACGTTTTTGTGGAATAATAATTATGTGGATATATTCTCGTTTCGAGATATAATATTGCCGAAAAATCGTCCCATTTACCAACTTAAGGGGAAAAGGTATAAATTAGCAGTTAAATTCCTTGAGAGTCAAGTGTTAGGCTGAGATAGAATTGTGTTATATCTTTGCGTTGCCGGACGAATGTCAGACGTGGGGATAAAAATAAATTACAATTATGTATTCCATGGTTAGGAAACCCCTCTATACGATACTATTTGTGTTATTGTACCTCCAGACGGCGATAGCCGGCAACTGATTGACGAACAATGCTACGTCTGAGGTGACGTTCGGCGAGGTGGCCGCGTTGGTCTCCCGCGGAGGGTCGGGCTATTGTCTGGTGCAGAAAGAGGGCTCCATCTTTTGGAGCAACGACGGTAATACGTGGACCCAGGGCGAAAGCTATTCGGGCAGTAACAATCGTTGTAAACCAGGTCCGAAATCTCGAACTTGTTGCCCGCCGTTAAGGAGTGACCCTTAATTTGGCAGATGTGAAAAAGAGCGTTGATATGTTCCATGATTTAAGAATCCTCTGTAAGGTATGATTCTGTCAGAATTAATTTGTGTCTTTGTTGTGTATGTTGTTTTTTCGTCATATAAAAATCTGAGCAACATTTTGTTTCTCAGATTTTTTATATGAAACATCAACTAATATATTGCGGAATTAAGGCCATGAAGAAATTTTTTAAACGTATAACTATAATTGTTGTTTGCCTTGCCATTTTTTTATGGTTGACAACCCGATGTGTGCATTGGTTGGCTGAAAGAGAAGAGGAACAATATAGGGAAGATGGTGGTTGTATGATTTCAGCCGTTGAAGAATTTCGTGCTACGCATAATCGGTTGCCCGAGAATATGTCAGAATTGGGAATGGGAGAAGATAGTGGATTTGGACCTTTTTACGTAAAGAATGATAGTAATACATACATCGTTTTTTTCGGTCTCGGGTTTGATGAGAATTACGTGTATAATTCAGAAACGAAGGAATGGTCGCATACAAGATAGAGTGTTATATAATACTGCCGAAGATTTGAAACTATTTAATTTAAGAAAATAAATCTTAAATTAGCAGGCATGAAGATAAATGCGGACTACGATGCCATGGGCCAGCGCATCGTCAAGACGGTGACGAACAAGAACGTCACTATGGGCGACAAGTTTGTGACCACCTACTACGTGCGTGACCCGAAGGGTAACGTGTTGGCGGTGTACGAGCACAAACATGGAGACTCTGACAACGGCACCTTCACCCTCACCGAGCAGCATCACGTATAGGACCTGAATTGAATGAAATTTGTCAATTGAGACCTGGAGATAGCGAGGCAGATAGGAAAGCTATAAAGAATGGAAGAATTTGGAGAAACTATGTAACAAGGACTATATATCAAAGTATGTGGACAAAAAAGAATAAATAATTTAGTTATAATATGTGGATAGGTATGATTATTGATTATTTGAAAAAAATTACAGCAAAAGTTCCAAAATACATTTGGATCCTAATCGCAATATTTGCCTTTGAATATTATGTCAATACTGTTTCTATTTATATCTTGGGAGAAAGACATCCTCTTCGCATATATATAGTTCTCCCCTTTTTCGTGACATTTTTTCTATACATTTTTTTCTCTATATTTTTGATTTTCTTTTCGGCATTCAGTATGCACAAGACCCACATCCATGCTTTTTACTTAATAATATTGATGTTTTTTGTGTGGTTGTCAGGTTTCGTTTTCGATTTTATAGATTATCTTTATACGCATTGGGTGGGATTTTAAGACGGAAAAATTCAATTGCCGGTTGGTGTGGTTTGGCAAAATGAAGATTCTTCCGGTCAAAGAAGTCTTGAGGGAAGATCCGAGCTATAACGAGTTCGCATCCCGGGCTTTTGCTACTTTCAAAGCATTTTCCCCTGATGTGAAGTCCAATCCCTGCAAACATTCACTCATGCAATCCGTGGGAAATTCCCAAATAAATTCTATTTTTGTAAAAAAAAGACTATGGGCTTATATCTGAATCCAAATGCGGAAGCGTTAAAACAAAGTCTCAGAAATGAGATATATGTGGATAAATCTATGATTGTGAGCGAGTTGAATAAACTTGCAGAAACGGATCATGATTTTCTCTGCATCTCCCGTCCCCGTCGCTTCGGGAAGAGCATGGTCGGTAACCTTATCTCCGCCTACTACTCGAAGGGGTGTGATACCCGTGAGATATTCAGTCAGATGAAAATTGGACAGGTGCCTGATTATGATAAATATTTGAACAAGCTCAATGTCATCAAACTGGATTTGAACGGGTGGTATCAAAACTCCATTCAGAGAAGAAGAAAAGAATATCTGATAGCTGACATTCATAAAACATTAGCTGGTGAATTTAAGGAGTCATTTGATTCTATTGTATTCAGCGGCGAGGAGACGCTGGATCAGTGCATCCTCAAAGTTTATAAGGAGACGGGCGAGAAATTCGTCATCATCATCGATGAATACGATGTTTTGGTCCGTGAGAGAGTTTCCGAGGAATTATTCCAAGACTACCTTAGTTTTCTGAACGGACTCTTTAAAGATACTACATTGCGTCCCGCTATCGCCCTTGCCTACATCACGGGTATCATCCCGATTGTGCGAGATAAGGTGCAGAGCAAGCTGAACGAGTTTACGGAATACACCATGATTGATGCGGGTCAGTTTGCCCCTTATATCGGCTTCACGGAGGAAGAGACGAAAGCTTTATGTGAAGAATACGGCAGGGACTATGACGAGTACAAGCGTTGGTACGATGGATACAAATTGAGCGACGAGGTGAGTCTGTATAATCCTAAGTCGGTCACCACCTCTATAAGCCGAAAGAGAATGAGTGGATACTGGTCGGCGACAGGGTCGTTCGAGGCTCTGAAGGATTATATTATGATGGATTTTGCAGGCATTCGGCAGGATGTCATCAGTATGATATCGGGCAAGTGGGTGCCAGTGAACGTGACCAAGTTCCAAAATACGTTGGAGTCCATCACCAACAAGGACAACGCCTTCACTTATCTGATCCATTTAGGGTACTTGTCGTACAACTATGACGAGGGTACGTGTGGTATCCCTAACGAGGAGGTCCGTCAGGAATGGGTGAATGCCATCGACGACGAGGAGAACTTCGTTCCCATCATGAATCTTATCAACGCCTCGAAGAGGCTCCTTGACGACACCATCCAAGGCAATGAGGAGGCGGTGGCCCGTGCGCTCGACGCAGCCCACACCGAGGTGACTAACCCGTTGACCTACAATGATGAGCATTGCTTCCAAAGCGCCATCTGTCTGGCCTATTTCTATGCCAACACCCGCTACACATTGGTGAAGGAACTGCCGACGGGCAAAGGTTACGCAGACTTGGTACTGATTCCTTATCTGCCGAATATCCCTGCCTTGGTCATTGAACTGAAGCATAACAAGAGTGCCGAAAGCGCCCTGCAACAAATCAAGGACAAAAATTACTGCCAAGCCCTGAACCACTACAAGGGCGACCTGCTCTTCGTAGGCATCAGCTACGATGAGAAGACGAAGAAACATACGTGCAGGATAGAAAAAGTTAAGAATTAAGAGTTAAGAGTTAAGAATTGAACGCTTAAACCATCATTTATGCGGGAATGTGTAATTCACGACGCCATGGGCCAGCGCATCGCCAAGACGGTGACCAACAAGAACACGACCGACGGCACGGACAAGTTTGTGATGACCTACTACGTGCGCGACCCGCAGGGCAACGTGATGGCGGTGTATGAGCACAAACATGGTGAATCGGACAACGGCACCTTCACCCTCGCCGAGCAGCACCTCTACGGAGCCGGTCGTCTCGGCATGAGGAAGCGTGATTTGGCGCTGAACGTCGCCAATGCGAGTGAATCCACACCTGTCACCCACTACGAGCTGACCAACCACCTCGGCAACGTGATGGCGGTGATATCGGATGAGGCATCCACTGAAGACAAGCCTACCATCGTTAGTTTGACGGATTACTATCCGTTTGGTATGACGGAGCTGGGACGGAGCTGGAATGAAAGAGATTATTTATATGAAAAACCAAATGATCCCAATAGTAGTACTTATGGAGGAACTGACAAAAGCAATTAAAATGGCTAAATTCATAATAGTAGTCATTGTGTTCATTTTAAATCATTTGGACGCAGATGCATCAGGCGGTGTGGAAATCACGGGATTGAGGGATTTGTATCAATATGGTGATACAATAAAGCTTAAAATAGAAAACGGGACTCAAGATACTATTTTTTGTGCTGGGGAAATAGAATTTATGTCTATGTCGGGAGATGCTTGGTATGTTACAGTTGATGATATTTGGGATCCTTGTGATTATAGAATTAAACGTGCGATGGGAATTAACCCTTCCGAAATAGTAGAATGTATGATAGATTTGCATTTCATCCCTCAAGAGGATAATGTTGTGTATTGTAGGTTAAAAGTACATTATTATATGAAAGAAAACACATCAGAAAACGACATGGAAATGTCATATGTTCGGACTTTCAAAATTAAGGGCATAAAATTTTTTCAACCATGAAAAAACATCCGTGAAAATAACACGGTAAAGTTT
>CACXCA010000022.1 GCA_902766045.1 uncultured Bacteroidales bacterium | reverse complement strand
TAGTGTGATTGCGTTTAAAGAGGTGCTTATTGTCTTCAACACAATAAATTATATTCAAAGGGGAAGATTTTTCCAAGTTGCGTTTTAGAATGATTGTCTTTTGTATTTCTATTAAAAATGTTTAATTCTATTGGCAAAGATAAAAACAAAAATGATATATGCAAGTTTTTTCTGTTTTATTTTTTATTATTGACTTTTGAGTGTGATATATCAATGATTGGATAAGAAGTAAAATAAGGACAAAACATATATTTTGTCTTGTCTTTTTTATGTCTTTGAAGAATCGATAGTAATGGATGTGGTAAATGCGTCGCTATGCCCTTGAATTGTGTCAAAAAAAAGAGGATGTATCGTATTTGGTTCGTGATACATCCTCTAACGGTTGTCGTTTTCTGTCTGATCCATTGATTTGAATTTTAAAAGTTCTTACTCAATTTTTTTGACTCCATAAAGATTCGAGTTACTACTGAAAACGCTAACACTGCCGAAATAAATAATCCTAGTACCATAGTCGTAATATTTTATAAGTGAAACATCTTCTTTATTAACAATGCAAGTATATACATTATTTTTCAAACTGTCAAATAAAAATAGAGAAAAAATTAAATAATAGTACAAAAAAGTTTTGTAAGCTGACAAAATGATACTTTTTATGTCGATATAACAATAAAAAGTTAGTGTGATATGTTTACATTTTGTTATGTTGTGCATAATAAATGTATTATTTTTGCATAATAATTAGAGGGGATGAATGAAGAATAATGGAACTGGGTACATTGAATAAATCTCAAATGTACCCAGTCTGAAATTAAACTCTTGGAATGATGGTATCTAGTGAGAAAGGGTTTTGCTTCTCAAGAGCTTAAAGGTTTTATCATTAGTTTTCAAAATATAGTTCCCGTCGGAGAGATTGCCCGTATAGATTCTTATTTTATTGTATCCGTTTCCTGTCAGATACAGAATACCGGATTCATCGAAGAGCCAGTACTCGATGGTATGGCCTGGCCAGTAGATATTAATCTCTTCGTTAAACAATGTAGGATATATGATTGGCTCATTTTGTTCTTCTGATGATATGTATGAAGGTTCATTATCGGTAAATGAGGCATCTATCAGGTAACTCTTGTGAACGGATGATGAAGGAATGAATAAAGCATTGTCGCTGATAGAAGAGACACATCCGTTATTATCCGTAACGGTGAGTTTGATATTATATCTTCCTTCGTTATAGAAATAACAATCTGGGTTTTCCCTGTAAGATTCCAGTCCGTATGGAGCTACATTCTGAGGAGTATTCAGGGCTTCAATTAGCTGCCAATGATAAGAGATGATGTCTCCTTCTGACAGGTTAATAAAGGAAACTAAGTCGCCCTGTTCTAATCGTATATTATCCTCTTTTACATCGTATGTTTGTTTATTTACGAGGTATGAGAAATTTGCCTTGATGCTATTGACAGGGATATGAATTGTTTTTGATGTTGAGGCTCCTGATGTGTGATTTGTTCTGGTGATTGTAATATCAATGGATTCCTGTAGATTAGGGAAGAAGACATATTGATTCACTTGCATATCAGGCGTATAAGTTTCGAAATCACCTACGTACATTTTAGCTCCGATGGTATTGGAGTAGGAATATGTATAAGGTCCGTTAATATACTTACCATCTTCATTCCTATAATAACAGGCTACTGCTAGTGTGTCGCCCTGACAGTTAAAGCCTTTTTGTCTAATCTCATCATCAAGGATTTCTGGCACATCTATTGTTATAACTTTTAGCGATTTACTGCTAATGCTCTTGCAGGAATTTTCTGCTGTCAATCTATAATATAGAGGTGAATTATTATCCGTAATCTCTAGTGTGACCTTCATTCCAACAGTTGGGTCGGATGGTACTGATAAAGTTTCAGAGGCGATTTTAGTCCATGTCACATTATCCGAGCTATATTCCCAATACGCATCTTTGGCGTAATATACAGAATCAGAGAGTGTTAGTGGAAGGTTGGGTGTTCTCTCAATCAATAGGTTTGAATAAGAGAGTCCTCTTGATGTGAATTCTTCCACTTCCTCTTCGACTTGGATAGTAGATACTTGAGGGTTTTCGGAGATAGAAAGTATAACTTCGTTGCTGTACGAGCTATATTCATCTGATGTGGTGACTCGTCTGAACCATGTTTTGACGTTGACAGGTGATGGCGTATAGTCGGCTTTAGTCGCATTCTCTATATTGACAAATTCTTTGATGAATTCAGTTTTGTATTGCCATTGATAGTTATATTCCCCGGTACCACCTTCTACTTCGGTGACTCGAAGGGTTGGCACATCGGAGTTCGGACATAAGGTTATCTCCCCTTCACTATAGATTCTGCCTCCTCGAATAGGTTTGATTGGGTATGTGTTAAAGCATCCTTTTGTATGAAGCAGATAAAGACCTGTATTTTTATATACCTCAGACGGATAGGGTAGTTTTGTTGTGCCAAATTGTAGGTCGGGAAGTTCCATATCTCCTATGATTGTATAATCAGTATCAATGTTGTGATTGCGTATAATCATATTTACAGAGTCGGTCTGGTCGGTTACGAACGTGACGATGTTAAGATCAAGTTCTGAACGATAATCCAGGTTCTCTTTTTTCTGTCCGTATAGAGAGACAATGTTGCTGGAGATTGATTCACAATGATTTGTAAGTACTCTTTTTACATATAGTGTGTCTTCTATTTGTATGGATGTTCCATTGAACTGTCCAGCCATCTTAGTCCACACTTTCTGGTCAGGAGATTGATACCATGCGTATTCTATATTCTCATGATTCGTCTCTGTATTTGTAGGTGATGATACATTGATAAGTGCTAGCGATCCATTGCATGGGTGAGGATTGTCACATTCAATCTTATTGCATGTAGTGTCGAGATGAGCTATAGCAGATACCGTCAGGGTTTGTTTTTCACTATAGCACTGCTTGTCTGAGTTGTCCTGATAGATAAGTTGAATGTGATATTTCGGAGTCTCTTCAGTGAATCCATCCAGTGTGATGGATTGTTGATTTTCCTTGGAGGAAAGAAAAAATGTGTTGTTGTATTCATCACTTATTTCCCAGACATAGTCATTGATATCGAAGGATTCATTTTGCATCTGTAATGAATCTAAGATAGACGGATTAAGGTAGAATCGAACGGGTTCACCCTTGCAAGGTTTTTCGTAGGCAATTATATCTGTGTTTAAGACTATTTCGGGTTGAACCTTTATTAGAATGCTGTTGCTTGTATCGGTGGAACATTGATCGCTAACGATGCGTCTGATGTATAGATCATGTTTCAGATGATTCAGCTGCAAATCTTCGGATGATGCTATGAACATGTATGTTGAGTCGTTCACAGAAGACTCCCAGACATAGCTTTTCAATCCATTTCCGCCGAAGACTTTTCCTCCTTTTATTTCAATGGAGTCGTCAAAACATATTTTATATGTAGGTGCAAAAAGAGGTTCTTGGGAAAGGACAGGTAATGAGTCGATATTGAAATAGGTGAAGTGTGATTTGCATCCACTTCTTTTATGCGTTCCGATGACTCCATATTCGGTGACAGCTATTTCGGAGATTCGTTGCAACTTAAGGGAGTCTTGTGTATATGACCATGTTACCTGTCCATTATTATCTAGAATCACCCATGTAAACGTATATTCATCTGTGTCGTATGCTTTGATGGTGATAGCATCTGATTGACAACTATCTTTATCTTGGTAAATGGAAGGGGATGTTGTCTCTGCCCAAAGTGTGAAATATAGAGTGTTGCTAATTACTTCTTCGCAGGTGTCTTTGTACCGAACACGGATTTTGAAAAGGTTATTTTGAGAGACATCAAATCCCCAGTGATTGTTATAATGTATGATTTGTTCTAAATCCAATCGATGCGGATCAATAGGGTCGATGGTGGTGATGGGTTGATACTCTTTCCCGTTGATGGAGATTTCCCAATTATAGCTATAGCCATCTATATCGTAATATCCATAGTATCCATCTGTTGGTTTAGAAGATATGATGGTTGGTAATGAATCGTCCTGACAGAAGGATAGCTCTGGAACATCGTAATTCTCAAAAGATAGGGTTCCGGCTTTGAGTTCATTATATTGAACCAGACTTATAGTATCAGAGTAGCAAACCCGTCCTGTTTCTGTGGTGGCCATTCTGCGAATGTGATAGACGGAACATTCTTTTTTACGAAGAGTATTGATAAGATTCGCAGGGAGAGAATCAGGATTTGTGGCATTATTGATATTTGACCATACAGACAATTGATTGTCTGTGCTGATTTGCCACTGATAAATGAAATTACGTGGTATTCCGTTTGACGGTGCGTATGAGAATCCATCGGCTAATCGTCCGTTTGTTATCGTTTCAAACGGGTCGTTGATACATTTAAATTGGTCTTTGTAGATATATCCTCCATTGCTTTTTGTGTAAATGGTTAATGGGATGGCAAGTGCTGATGAGAAACAACCATTCTCTGAGTTGTCTTTTCTTTTTAGATAGATGGTTGTAGGTGTTTCTTTTGTGATTACATCAAATGTGATAAGTTGATTGTTGGCTACCAAGGTATCTGTGCAGTCTTCATCAGCAAACCAATAACAATCATACCCCAATTCGGTATAGTTGATAGAAAGAGCATCACCCAATTCGAAGCCTTCTGTTATGGATTTTCCTTCTGGCGTTATTCCTTTAATGATGATTTTGGAAGGATTAGGTTTCTTATCTGAGAGGTTTTGTTTCACGATATTTGAATAGGAGGTTGAACAACCATCGTCGAAAGCTCTTCGAATACTATATATCGTGTCGATCTCCGTGAGATTAAAATATTGTGCATAATCAGATATGCCATAATGGATGTCAGATTTTTCCCACTGACCATTCTTATTGTATTCAAACCAGGTTGAAAATTCTTCTGCTTCTTTGTCGTACAAGTATGGACCAAATGAGCCATTTGACCATAGATTGTAGAGTGTTGAATTTGGCAATACGGTTCCATCGATCAGGTCGCCAGATTCTCCTGCACAATAGATCTCTTTTTCAGCTGATATTGTGCCAGCCATCGATTCGTTACCTTCTAATAGCAGATTGGCGGTCAGGTTGAGTGCAGGTACGATGTATAAGTTGATGGTGTCTGAGGATTCAGTTTTTTCAATGCCATCAATTGTGAAATAAGAGATTCGATAGAATGATATTTTTTTCTCTATTTGTGTTCCAGAGGCATGAGTCAGCACAGTCTTTAGATTGCATGTGTCAAGCAGAACGCTGCTGGTGGAGACAGGAAGGGATGTGTTTGAGGCAGAGTAGAGAGGGTATGATCGTGAGTTTTCATTTCCGTTGATCATATAGAACCATCTGTATGTGAGGTTGCCTCCTCCATCGGCACTAATCTTTCCAGCATCAGCGCCGCTGCATATCCAATATTTGTTAGAAGCGGAGCCTTCAATAAAGTTATCAAACGAAAGGTGACCACCATCAATATCATAAGAAGAAATTCGTATTGTATCGTAATTTGTTGACAGACAGCCATCGTAAAGAATTTTCGCATAATAGATTTGGGAGGATACGTTCATGTTTTGTGTTGAATAAACATCCCTCACAATGGTGGTATCTAGAATCTGATGATTATAATCGAACCAGACATATTCAAAATTATTGTCGATTCCCCACATCTTTGCTTTGTCTCCTCGAGGAATAAGAGGTGTATAGGAAATATGGTTCTTCTGAGCAATAACCTCATCTTTTACTTGAATTGTTTTAATCAATGATGTGTCATGATTTCCGCATCCATCGCTAACGACTCTGCAGAAGTATGTGGATTGTTTTAGTTTATACAGATCTTGAGAAATATGACCAGAAAAAGCCACTTCTGTTTGTTCGTTGATCGGACTCCAGGTACGCATGTCGGTGGATTGCAACCATTGGTATGAGTAGTGATGATCACCGCCGTGCGCATCATCACCTATAATGGAGGCAATGGCATCATTGTAGCAGAATAAGAGTGTGTGGTTATCAATCTCGCCGGAGGAAAGAGGGGCATATACACTTTTTTTCTTTGTGTTTGTATTATAGCTTTTCCCTGGGTAGTTACCTTGACATGAGATTACGGCATAGAATTCACAGGATTCTGTTAGATTGCTGATGTTCAGGAAGGAGTAGCCACCTAAAGCATTTTTCCCTTCTGCAATATCTAGATAATCGAAAGGCATATTGGCTTCTTCTTTGATGGCCGAGAATGAATTCATGCTTTTACTTTTGTACATCCAATCCACTTGATAGCTATCATCGCCTCCTTTTATTTCATTGATCATTAAGGTTAGGGCACCATTATTGGCACAAATGGTGTCTTGATTGTTGCTGAAACTGATATTTGAGGATGTCAGTTCTTCATACACGTTGAAATGATATGTAATGGTGTCGGACAGACAGTTCCCTTTCCCTTTGGAAACCATATATACAAAGATGGAGTCAATACCTTTTGTAAATCCTTTTCCTCCGTTATCTAAGGTGATTGGATTGCCTGATTTCCAACTGGAAGATATGAAGGAAGGGTCGCAACTCCAGAAGTAGGTGTTGTTGTAATCTTTTGGAATGCAGAGTGAAATGTCTCTCAATGCTTTTCCTTCGTAGATGGTATTGCTTATGATGGTAATATCGTCTGCAGAGAGTGAGGCTCCAGCATTAAATAGTAGTTGTATTTGGTTGATAGATTCGCTTTGAACGCCACAACTATTCTGACATACTAATTTGAAGGAAGTATTACGATTGTAATTCTCTAAGTCGATGGTACATAAATAATTATCTGTTCCTGTTGTTCCTCGTTCAACGGCAACGGGTACCCACTCCTCTCCTGCGGTACGTTGGTACCATTGGTATTGGGAGGCCATGATCGTGGAGTCTGTTGTTAGGGTAAGTAATCCTGTCTCACCCTTGCAGACATAGAATGTCTTGGTATGTTTGTCATCTTCATCAACGAAGGAGATATTGCCAACAGGAATAACTTGTATTCCTTTTACTGTGTGGATGTCTGATAATACAGTCTGACGTGTTCCTCCATTTGGAATATAAGTGAGTTTACACCTATATTCATCTTTGACACCAGCTGTTGCTTTAACCTTTATTTGAGAGAAAGAGCCACAAGTGCTCCAGCTTTCTTGGTTACGTTTGTACCATTGATAGGTGAATTGTTCGGCATCAATGATCTTATTATCATATTTTGGCAGTTGCTCAATGTCGATGGAGAGAGTGATGGTATCGCCCTCGCATGAGATGGTTTCAGCCTTGGTGGAATGAGAGGATAGGATGACTGGCACACCGTCAAATCCGTCATTCAGAAGAACTTCTACAATGGATGTCTGTTTACATTGGTTTTGTTTCATTCCATATCGTTCAACTGTAAATGAGGCAATGTTATCTATGAAATCACTTTCTTTGAGAGAGTAGGTTATGCCGCTCAAGTAGGTTTCCTTATTCTTGATTTCTTGCGTATTCATCCAACAGCTAATTTTTTCGGAAGGTGATAGGTTATCTGATGAAATGTTGATAGCCACACTGCTTCCGTCGTGAATGGTTTGGGAATTGATTGTGGAAGGAGTGGCAGTTAGTGAAAAATCCAGGTTGTTCTCGACATAAATCATTTTACTGATAGAAGTATATTCGTAGGCAGGATGACTACAATATTTATCGGATACAATTACATTAAACGCTGATGTATGAAACAATGCGTCAATGTTGTGTTCGGTCGCTTGTCCCTGAGATTCTGTTTCTGATGATGTGTTATCTGTTTTATTCCATGAGAAGGAGTAGTTATGTGAGGCTCCCGAAATGGATGATTGGTCGATGGATAGATGAACGGATTCTCCGTAACATACAGAATCTTTGTTGCTGGTGACTTTTGCTCCAGAGATCACTGGATAGGTCTGGATATGTATTGTGTCAATTAAGGTCTGACAGCTTGTGTTATTCGAGACTAGATGAGAAGTGCGAGTAACGATATAGTTTTTCCCTGGCATGTCGAACGCTGCTGTTGTCAGTGCTTTGGATGAATTAATAGAGTCTAGCAACGTATTGTTGATTCTCCATTCATATTCTATATCATTGTTGTTTTTTTCATTACGGACAGATATGGATACAGGGTTTCCGTAACAGATAGCGTACAGATTGTTGTTGAGAGTTAATCCAGATGAGCTGGCTGTTAATTCCGAATGAGACAAAGGCTCTTTCATCTCATTTTGTTCGATGGAGTATTCTACGGTTTTTATGCAGTCCCCTTTCCGTTTAAAAACAGAATAGAAAAGAGACCCCATGGTAGGGAGACGATATGAGCATGAGGATTTTGTGATTGTATCCCTTCCACAGATAAATCCATATTCGTAATCAGATTTGGTGGTTAGATAAAGTTCTATGGAGTCTCCTCGAACCAGACATGGACCATAATGAATATCATCTTTTGGTATGGTTAAATCTTCTCCCACTTTTGTTCGAATGGAGTTAATGGAGAAGATAGTGTCCTTACAGAATTCTGTTGCAGCATACAAGATGGTGTCTTGTGTGTTTAGTATGTTTCTTTGTTGATTCTGTAGGAATTGTTTTGCGCCAGCGTATGTTTCATAAGCATAAAAGATATTGAAAGGATATTTCTCAGTCTCTATGATGCTTTGATTCTCCAGACGGAATGATAAATTAGTGGTGGATTTATGACAGACAGCAAGATCATCCTCTTGTCCGTTGGCTAGAAGATGCAAGATAGGACTGGTGTAAGGCATTACCTGTAAGACATTGCTAAATGATTTAATTGCACTGCTTTCCGTTGCATTTATGCCGAGTGAGGTTGCCATTCGTCTAATATAATAGGTCTTTCCGATAGATTTATCCCAATCGTTCTCTTTAAGGCTGGCAGTGGTAATGAGTGCACCGTTGTTATCAGACATATTAATCCAGTTGATGGTATCATTGGAATATTGCCATACGAAACTATAGGTGCTGTCACCGTATCCTCCAGAAATGTTTTCACCTAAGATCCGTGGGTTCTTTTGGTTATTACATACATAGGCAATTGAAGGGTTAGGGGTGTTCGAAAATTCTATTTTATTATTTTGAATAGATCCTAAGTACGTGATGTTGATGTAGATAGGATTGCTTAAACAACCTGATGTGAGATTTTCTTTCTCTATTTTGATATAATTATCATTGGAGTTAAACCAGTCTTGTGTAGGTATGTATGCTGAAATCGTATGACCGAAGATGGTGTTGATGGCCGAACGTTCACTCCATTTATTCACTCCATTCTCATCTTTCTCATTTGTTCTGTAGCTGATGAAATAACGGCAAGAATTCTTCTCACCATCTTGACTATTAATTTTCAATGTGATGTTTTGTCCCTCTGGCGCATAGACTTTAAGGGTTTCACTAGTTGGATCAGCATAATTAGCACTTCCACCTTCTATGTCGATATAGGTTTTTAATAGTTGAGGCTTCTCTGCCATTTTAATGTCAAGAGGGAATGATATTTTGTTTTCACATCCATCTTCGATGGTGATTTGTGTATGAATAGTAGATTGTAGTTGAAGATTAAAAGGTATGCTGATAGAATCTCCCTGAATGGCTTGATTGAAGGGATCTGTCTCGGAGGTGATTGAGAAATGAAAGTTGTTCGATTGATTGTAAAATTCATTATTACCAACATTTTTATAGGTCTTCCCAGGTTGCGGTTTGAATATAACTTTCAGTGTATCGCTGATGAGCGCATCTTGACAGATGGGATTAAATTCTTTAAGAATAAAATCACTTTTCAGGATGGGTTGATAATGAAGTACTGTGACATGGTTGTTTTCTCCATTGGCATATACTTTTCGGTTACCAAATCGTTTGACAATGAGAAACTGTCTGAAATAATATTTCTTGTCGGGGCTTAATTTGGATGATTTAAGGCACAGATTAGGGTTGGAAGGATCTTCATTTAGGTTATCGGTCACTGTGGCCCAGGATCCATTTGTAGATGATTTGTATTCCCAACCATAGGAAACGTGATATAACGTATCCGGGTAATTTATTTTGTTCCAGTTAACCGATTTCCCTTTGATGGTAAAGACGGATTTTGAATCACATGTGAGCTCTTCTGTATCGTTCTCTTCCGTGTTGGATTCGGCACAGATATATTGAATCAGTTCGTTTTCATCGAATCCTTCTAAAGAGAGGGTATCGACAGTTTGAATTTTCAGAATATTGCTATGACAGTTGAATCCTTTATTGGAATATACTCGGTTGACATAGCGTGTGGCATGGTTCTCTAATTTGTTATTTGTACCTAAGAAATCGGCATACTTGAGATAATGATCGAAATCGGATAGATTGTTATCGATGCGTTTTTGCTCTGAAAATAATACACGATTACCATCGGTTATGTTCCATGATACCCATTCATCGCTAGGTAGGTTGAATGTATTAGGGTGACGTTTGCTGATAATCGCATATTGAGTATTGTTGTTTTGGTTGTATAGTCCATAGATGGGACTTGCATTTTCGGGTGATATGTTGGGCATAACGGATTCATCTACCTGAATCTCGCCCCCCTTGCAGGTGTAGAGGTTAAAATAACTTGAAACAAAAAAATCCTTTCCTCTTGAAAACCCTTTTTTATATGTCGTCTCGACATGGAAGGCAAATACGATTTCGAAAGATATTTTAGGGGTACTGTCATTATCACTTAATCCTAATATGGTACCTAAAGTAGCTGTTGAGGTGTATGTATAAGAAAAAGGTGATAATGTGACATTCCTTCCTGTTATGCCTCTGTCTGTTGGTTCGCTGACGACAAGAGGAATGATTTTATCTTCGTAATTGAGGGTGATTGTACATTGTGTACTGCAGCTTTCAATCTTATCTTCTCTGCTCCATCCATACTCTCCTGTTTGAAGGTAAACAACAGGTGTCGTATAAGTAAATTGTAGCAGATCCCCTTTCTGATAATAGGGTATAGAAGAGGTGATGATACCTGCACGATTTAAAATAATATCATTCCCTATCTCGGCATAGAGAGAAGAGGAGAGTAGGGTTAGAAACAATAGTAGGAGTAGTTTTTTTAGTTTCATGTTCATTTTTATAAATAGCCAGTTTTTCAATCGTAGTTATATGTTGTTTATTCAGTGATAGTGATGGTTTGACTGTACCAACAGGACCAGTTTCCCCAAGAGTCCCTGCATCGTACATGGATGATGTGTTCTCCGTAATCTTGAAAAGCATGTTTGATAGAGGATAGATTTATACCAGTTACATACGTTCCATTGTATGCACCTTTCCCCTCATCCGGCACGTTGGAGGATGCATATCCACTGTTGTTTTTGAATAGTTTTCCATCAATGCAATATTCGTATTTGTTGATTTCATCATTGTCAGGATCACTTCCATGGATGGTAATTTCCTTGTGCATAGGATGACCTGGAACAGACGAAACAGAACAAGTAGCGGTAGGAGGTCTATTTTTGTATAATGTCATAAGAATGTTGGAAGATCCATATTTGCCGAGTGCGTTTGCGGCAGACACGGTGATGATGGCATCTATGGCGATACTATCAGCATCCTTTTTTATCTGTGTACGTGCACTCTTTTTGTAGAATTCTTGAGCTGATTGTGTGGATTCAATGAGTAGTAGTTTGTTGCGGACAGTATCGATCTGTACAGAGAGATGATTTGCAAACTGAGTGTAATCATATTCCTTCCCAGTGTCAAAAGACCAATAGGTGACATCTTCGCTTTCGTAGCCAACCTCAGCTAAATCTTTCCAATAGTAGAAGTCGCTGCGGTTGTTGATTCTTGGCTTGACCTCTGTCTTGAAATCGCTTATCTTCTTGTATGGATCAATAAACTGATAGTCGATTTCGATAGTATCTCCCCATGATAATTCCACATAAATGTAGCGTTTCCCATCTATGGTGGAATCGTGATCAGAAACCAATGAGATGATAGGTTCTTCACTATGCTCAAAAAAATAATCTTCTCGGGTGTCGCACGAGGAAAGGACCACCATTCCAATGGCGACATATAAAATAAACTTTATAAAATGCATCGGATTATATTATTTGTGAAAATTGTATCGTATTCCTAAGGAAAATAAGGGCTTCAAGTATTGATCGTTGTTCCCGAACAGGATGTATTCTTGCGCTTTGATTACAAATGACAAGAAATGCCACGGTATAACCTCCCAAGAAATCCCGGCATTTGCACCATAGACAATGCCCGATTTCTTTTCATGAATCTCTGAACATGTCCACCGATCGTATCCAACACTGGCAGATAGATTGAGTGTTAGATATGACCAATTCCATGGATTGATGGGGGAATAGTCTATGCCTGGAGAAAGCAAAAGAATACTTGTGAATTCGGAGTGCCCGAATTGTGCTTTCTCGTGATCTGCTTCTACACATAACGCTATGTTAGTGTTGAAGTGATAGTTGTAGGTGAGGCCGACATCATATTTGTTTTTTGTTCCAATGCCTCCTCGCACACCAATGGCATGAATGCCTTTGACATGAGTTAGTTCTTGAGCTTGCAAACAATAAAATGGTAACATTTCGGCAAGCAACAATAGGCAAACTAACGTTCTTTTTGCAGTTTTCATCGTGTTTTAATTTGGTAAATTTTTCTGCAAATATACGAATAATTTTATAATAGCAATCTTTTTTGATAAAAAATAATAATATATGTAGATTTTTCGATATTTTTAATGTGTGTTATTTTTGTTTTGTTACTTATATGATGAAAATATTATTTAAGGATAATATGTTATTATTTTATCAACTTTCTGATCCCATTCTTCGTGAGGAACAGATGGATAGATTTGACAGGAGAAACAGATGGCTATTTTGGGGCATGAAAAATGTTTTAATAGTTTATCATAGTATCCTTTTCCTCTTCCTATTCGGTTACCGTTGAGGTCAAAAGCCATTCCTGGAACAATGATAAGATCTATCTCCTCATAGTTTGAAAAACGCTTCCCAACAGGTTCTGCTATATTGAATGCTCCGGTTTCCATTTTATCGGGATTGGTAAAAAGACGAATTTCAGAATCGTCACCTATGACCACGGGAAGATATATATTCTTTTCTTTGCTCCATTTGATGATGAAGTCATGCGTAGGAATTTCATCAGGCAATGACCAAAACAAAAGGATGTTTTTTGCTTCCTGAAATATTTTTTCGGTTTCTAGTGAGGTTAAGATTTTTTTTCCATAATAATCCTTTTCCCAGCCGTATAGATTTTTTATTTTTTCTCTTACATCTTTGCGTGTTTCCTTTTTTTCCTCCATAGTTTATTCTTTTAAGATTTTAACTGTTTCAGACGTAGAAACATAGTCAATAGTGAGAATATACATTCCATTTGGGTAAGAGGATAGGTTCATCTCGTACTCGCCGGTAATGTTTTCTTTTGTCTGTAGAACTTGTCCGGTAATGTTTTGTAACGTTATTTTTCTTGCTCTTGCCTTTAAAGAAAGAGTGATTTTATCTTTGGCAGGATTAGGGTAAACAATAGAATTTGCTTCGTTGATGATATCATGCTGATAGGTTGGGTTGCTAATTTGCATTCTAGGTTCAATCAGCAGAGAAGCTGCTTCGTTGAAGGGTTCTAATGTATTGAGTTCGAACCATTTGTCTCCTTTCTTGTAGTAAGCAGTGTTGGTATCTTTCTGTACACCGCGGATGGCGAATGGGTAAGTTGCTTTTTTAGGCAATTCAATCGCAATGAGAAACGAGCTATCTACTTTGACGGGTGTGTCGAGGTGTACATAGTTATAGCAAGAAGATAGATCCTTTTGTAGTTCAGAAATAGTTGTCTTTTTACTTGTGTTATAATATGAATTAAAGACTCTGACACGTTGTTTATATATAAGTTCAGGGGTGTTGTCTCCTTGGTAAATCTTTAACCAAATTGTATCTGTATCAGTGTAGGTGCCTACTTCTGGAAGGAAATGAACGCCGTATATGACACCTGGTTGGTTGTATCGTTCTGCGAATTCTTGTATTCCGTTGTTGTTGGTTCCAGCCAGATAGACATCATTTTGTGACAGAATAGGCTGGTCTTCACGTTCGTAGTGGGTTATTCTTTTGCAAGATGAGCCGTAAGGTTCTTTACCAGGCAAAGTTTGGATTTTGGACTGAGATGGATCTAACCATGTAGAGAGAGCTAGGTTCTTTGAACGAGAATTCCATACTTTGTTGATTCTATAAAAGCAATCGTAGTTAGATTCTTGGCATCCTGATGGATCGTATCCACCAGAGAGGGCACCAATGATTCTGGCCTGATCATCAAATAGTGGTGCTCCAGAGGAACCGCCTTCAGTGATTCCCATCTCCCATTCATCTATTCCCCAGTGACCATCGTTAGAGAACATGGGCTCATTATCGCAGCAGATAAACGTTGTTTTTTCGGGTGTAGTTTTTGAGAGCGAATATCTTTTTGTGTCTCCTTGTGGATGATGAACAGTATATACTTGAGAAAGGATGTCGGATTGAATATTCCAACCTGCCAGATAGGAATTGTATTCGAATGGTGGGAATTCGTTGAGTTGTAACAGAAGCAGGTCAAACGATTTTTGAATATCGACTGCCTTGGCTCCGGATACACTCATGCCAAAGGAGCTTCTTATCGAGTTGTCAAAGCAATAAGGATTCTCATAATTAAAGTAAAATATAGTTGTTGAGGCTATGTCGTTGATTGTTTTTGTCGATGTTTCTTCTATGCAGTGTGCAGCAGAGAGAACGTATGGTGTATTATCTTGCAAGCTATTATTGATGAGTGCACCGGAACAGATGACGCTACCATTAAAGATGATAAGGACTGTACTTCTTGAAGCTATATCAGGAACGTCAATACAGTTTACGTTGACATTACAGCTTTGTGACAGATTCGCTTCCGGATAGCTGGTAAGTGATTTGGTGAGAGATCTGAACCCATGGTTTACTTGTCCGATGGCAATTTCCCCTGTCTGATTTTTCGGTTCGTAGTATTCGACAATGATTTCATCCCCTTCTATCGGAGAAGTTGCAAGTTTCCCATCCTCATGATTGTTCTCGCTGGTGAAGGCACCTATGATTTGACTTCTGTCGGGTGTGTATATGAATAGTTTAGCACCCTCAGGAAGGTGAAATTTATCGAAAATAAGATTGATTGAGGTAGCATCTTCCGAATGGATTTTAGCTCTCCATACTTTCCCACCATCTGGGAGGAATGTGGTTATTCCGCTATTCTGGGGTGTTATGTTGACTTTAAAGCCATATGCAAACCGCACTCCGCCGACTTTCATTGAGATAGAATCGTTTTTAATAGAATCGAAATCAAACGGAGGCATTTCAATGACATCATTACTTAAAAAATGTCGAAGAGAGGCACCTTGTAATTTTTCAGGTAACGGGAATCCACCCTGACTTATCTGAGCCATTGAATTGAATGTCAACAGGATGGAAATGAATAGAGATAAGATAAATCTATATTGGTTCATGTGAATTGAGTGTTCATTTAGAGGATTTTGTACTAATCTTTATGAATAGAAGTTTTGCATAAGACGCCTAACTTATAGAGGTCAAAGATAAGTAAATTAGGTTGATTGGAAGTAAGATTTGAGATAAATCTATTTTTTTGCAGGTTGAAAAACCATATATATGGACGTAAAAGAAGGGTCCATTTCAATATATGTTGATATCGAAGAATTTTTATGTCTTTGCGAAATTCTTTTTTATGATTTGTTTTTTGATATATGCACCAGAGGTTTGAAATAGAAGATTCTGTTTTTTTTATGAATGAGTTCGTATCGTCGTACGAAAGATGGTAAGCAGGATTGTCGATGTGTATTAGTTTACAGTTCTGTTGTTTGAGCTCCCATCCAAACAATGTATCTTCATGTCCGTATTTACGGAGTGTTTCGTCAAACTGAATGGTGCTGAAGAGATTTTTCTTAATGAGACAGTTGAAGGCGGAGAAAGAGCGATATGGTGCTGCGTTTCGTTCTGCGGCAGGTTTCTCTTCTCGTTGAATTCCATACAGCCAGCGCAAATAATAATCAGAGGCTGGTTGTTCTTTTTTATAGCAGCATCCTCCCATGATGATATCAGCATGAGAAGATTGTACAGCATCCATATATCGTTTAATAAAAAAATCATCTACAATTTCAGCGTCGCAATCCATGAAAAGTATGTATTCGAATCGAGCATTTTTTGCTAATTGGTTACGGATGGCTGATCGCCCGATGTTTTGGGGAAGTCTTGTCAGTTGTGTGTATGGCAAGGTGGCAAGTTGGGCATTCTCATTCTCGTAAAGATCAGAGTTGTCATCTATAAGGATTATTTCATGTTCGATTTTTTCTTTCAGAGCTTGTTGGCTGAGGTCAGTTATTAGTTTTGTGGCATTGTAGTTATATATAGGTATGCAAATAGAAAGTGTCATGGTATTCAAAATTTGTGCAAAGGTAAAACATTCTTTTGGTTATTCAAAGAAAATGAGACGGTAGGAAATTTCAAATAAAAAAAATGGCAATTGGGGGAGAAAAATGGCTTGAATGACGATATTCGGTCGAGGTGAGATAACATAACTTTGTGAATAAAGAAAAAAATGTCTATCTTCGCAGTCTAAAGTAGAATTTAATAATTTAAAGTAAGTCAATGAAAATAGCATTAGTAACAGGCGCATCAAGAGGAATTGGAAGAGCATGTGCAGTGAAACTTGCCGAAATGGGTTATTATGTGATTATCAATTTTCAATCGAATGAAACGGAAGCGTTGAATACGTTGAAGATGGTTCGAGAGAAAGGCTCAGACGGTGAAATTATGAAATTTGACGTTGCCAACTCAGATGAAGTGGAGAAGTCCATTAGTGATTGGCAAGAGGCTCACGAGGGTGAATACATTGAATGTTTGGTGAATAATGCAGGTGTACGTCGTGATACTCTTTTGTTTATGATGACCAATGAAGATTGGAATAAGGTATTGGATACAAGCTTGAATGGTTTTATGTACACGACGAGAGCTGTGATTCAACCTATGTTGAAAAAGAAAAAAGGACGTATTGTCAACATGGTTTCTTTGTCAGGACAAAAGGGATTACCTGGACAAACCAATTATTCTGCAGCAAAAGGTGCCGTGATGTCTGCTACTAAAGCATTGGCTCAAGAGGTTGCTCGCAAGGGTGTAACGGTAAATGCAGTTGCCCCTGGATTTGTTCGTACAGATATGACACAGGGATTGGATGAGGCTACGTTGAAAACACAGATTCCGATGAATCGTTTTGGTGAACCTGAGGAAATTGCTGCTACGGTGGGATTTTTAGTATCTGATTCTGCATCATATATTACGGGTCAGATTATCGGTGTAAATGGAGGATTATATACATAATTCTTTTATAATAACTTAATCATAGAAATTATGAAGAAATTAGGGATATTTATTGTGTTGGCAATGGCATCATTATGCTTGTCAATGGCACAGAGCGTTGTACCCGTTTCTGATGTGGCTGGTTTGAAGGCAAAAATGCAGGCGGCAGCTACAAATGTTACATCCATTCAGAGTGATTTCACGCAGGAGAAATATATTTCAGCAATGGGTAAAAGCATGAATTCTTCAGGCAAGTTCTATTATCAGAAAGAGAACAAGGTGAAGTTGGAATATTTGTCACCATACAAGCAAAATATGGTGATGAATGGCAACAAGCTGATGATGGAGATGGGGAATAATAAGAATGTGATGGATGCTTCTGCTAATCCTATGGCGGCTGAATTGAAGAAGGTGATTTCTGCTTGTATGAGCGGTAATATTGCCAATATGGGTGAAAACTACATATTGGAATATTTTCAGGAAGGCTCAAATTATCTAGTTAAAATCACGCCAAAGGCTGCTGATATTAAAAAGTTCGCTCAGGAAGTGGAGCTTTATTTAGACATGAAAGACTTTTCGGTTGTCAAAATGAAAATGATTGAACCGATAAAGCCTGGTTTCAAGAAAAATGATTATACATTATATACTTTCACCAATAAGAAAATGAATGTGAAAGTGGATGATGCTGTATTTGTAATAAAATAAATAGATGCGTAAGTATTTTTTTATACTTCCATTTGTTATCTTACTGATAGCAGGTTGCTCACCTAAATTGTTCAGAGATTTAGATATGCGACCTGCTACTTCTGTTAAGATGCAACGTAATTCGTTGATGCCTGTTTTTGATCATTTGGAAGAAGCAAAATTTTATTCAACACAAATCGATTTTAAGGAGAACTCGATGGGAGGGGTCCTTGCTGTGACAAAAGAATCGGAAGGCCATTTCCGTATGGTCCTGATGACCGCTTTTGGAATGACTTTGTTTGACTTCTCGCTCTCCAGAGATAGCTTTATTGTAAATAGTTGTGTTGAACAGATGAACAAGAAGATGGTCTTGAATCTATTAGAGAAGGATTTTAGAGCCTTGTTTATGTTGAATGTCCCAAATGAATTTAAAGCTGTCTATTATAGGAATAAAGAGAAACAAAACTGGATGGGATATAGTGTGAAAGCCGATGATGGTGAGTGTAACTATTTGATTTATCCGAGAGAAAATAATTTTGTTCGAAATATCCAAAACGGATGTTTTATAAAACGGATGCAGGCTGTTTTTGATGAACAGGTAATAACAATCTATCATCCTAAATTAAAATTGAAGTTAGTGATGACAGAGATGAATATGTGATGGAACATCAAGCGAAGTTTATAGAAGAAAAAAAATCTGGCAGTTTTGTGGTTGTAATATGAAGACAGTATTTGCAAACGATTGAACGAAATTTCCCTATAATTGAATATTTATTACTCTCCCTTAGAACTTATTGTCACTATTTTTGAGACATCAATCGGTTCTTGTTTTGTGACAAATTTGCAAGGGAAAGTTCGCAAGGTGCTTATTCCATAAAATATCAAATTATGTGATGAAAGCGCACAATAAAGGCCTAAAATTCCCGTTTTTGCAGAAAAATCACAAAATAATGCACGAAATTTCATAACGAAAATTTCATGTGCTAGCTAAATTTGCAATTAGATGAATGGAATGAATGTTCCATCTTGATAACCAATTCACGAAAAATAAAATAGAGTTTATGATGTAATATATGGTTTTCAAACTATGAAAAATCTTCTATGTTTTGTTCGCTTTTTCTCCTCGTATATTTATCGTTTCATTTTTTACAGCACACTAAAAATTTTTAACATTCGTTTGCAAAAATGTTGTAAAGACCGAATAATGTTATAAATTTGTACGATGTATGTAAATACGCCTTTTTGAGAAAAAATAAAAAAATTTAAACAAAGAAAGAATATGAATTTTGGACATTTTGACGATGCGAACCGTGAGTTTGTCATCACCAATCCCGCAACACCGTTCCCTTGGATTAACTATCTTGGAAACGAGGATTTCTTCGGTTTGATTTCAAATACTGCCGGAGGTTATGATTTCTACAAGGACGCTAAGTTCCGCCGTATTACTCGTTACCGTTACAACGGTGTGCCAATGGATAATGGAGGTCGTTATTTCTATATTAACGATAATGGTACAGTTTGGAATCCGGGATGGAAGCCATGTAAGACTCCGCTTGACTCATACGAGTGTCGTCATGGAATGAACTATACACGTATTACTGGTTCAAAGAATGGTATTGAGGCTTCTGTATTGTTCTTCGTTCCTTTGAAAACGTGGGCTGAGGTTCAAAAAGTAACATTGAAGAATACAACTACCTATGCAAAGAAGATAAAACTCTTCTCTTTTGCTGAGTGGTGTTTGTGGAATGCTGCAACTGATATGGAGAATTTCCAACGTAACTGGTCAACTGGTGAGGTGGAAATCGATGGCAGTGTAATCTATCACAAAACAGAATATAAAGAGCGTCGTAACCATTATGCATATTATGCATTAACTAATTCTAAAATAGATGGTTATGATACAGATCGTGAGTCATTCATCGGTCTTTATAATGAGTTCGCTGATCCTCAATGTGTTATGGCAGGTAAGCCAGGTAATTCATTGGCACACGGATGGTCTCCAATCGCATCTCACTATGTTGAAGTAGAACTTCAGCCAGGAGAGAGCAAAGACTTCATCTTTGTGTTGGGTTATGTTGAGAATGAGCAAGAAGAGAAATTCTCTAAAGAAGATATCACACGTAAGAAAAACGGAACACTGATCTCTTCACAAGATTCAGATGTAACACTTGTTAACAAGAAAAAAGCGCTTGAGACAATCAAACGTTTCTCTACTGTGAAGGCTGTTGACGATGCATTTGCTGAGTTGGCTGCTATGTGGGATAAGCTTTTGGAGGTTTACGTTGTTAAGTCTGACGACGAGAAATTGAACCGTATGGTTAATATCTGGAGTCAATATCAATGTATGATTACCTTCAACTTCTCTCGTTCAGCATCCTTCTTCGAGAGTGGTATCGGTCGTGGTATGGGATTCCGTGATTCTAACCAAGACTTGGTTGGTTTCGTTCACCAAGTTCCTTCTCGTGCTCGTCAACGTATCATTGATATCGCATCTACTCAATTCCCAGATGGTGGTTGCTACCACCAATATCAACCATTGACTAAGCGTGGTAACAATGACATCGGTGGTGGATTCAACGATGATCCATGCTGGTTGATCTTCGGTACGGCTGCTTATGTTAAGGAAACGGGTGACTTCTCTATCTTGGATGAGCCTGTTCCATTTGATAACAAGCCAGGTTCAGAGGTTTCTTTGTTCGAACACTTGAAGATCTCTTTCAACCACGTGGTTAACAACCTCGGTCCTCACATGTTGCCGTTGATCGGTCGTGCTGACTGGAACGACTGTTTGAACTTGAACTGCTTCTCTTGGGATCCAAACGAGTCATTCCAAACAACAGAGAATAATTCAGTAGGTAGCAAGGCTGAGTCTTTGATGATCGCTGGTTTGTTCGTCGTAACTGGAAAAGACTATGTTGAACTTTGCAAGCAATTGGGTAAGGCTGATGAGGCTGCTCGTGCTCAAAAGTGTATCGACTCTATGGTTGAAGCTGTTAAGAAGCATGGTTGGGATGGAGACTGGTATCTTCGTGCATACGACTTCTACGGAAACAAGATTGGTTCTAAGGAGTGTGAAGAAGGTAAGATCTTTATCGAGAGCCAAGGTTTTTGTACAATGGCAGGTATCGGTTTGGAAGAGGGTATGGTTGACAAAGCTATCGACTCTTGTAAGAAATATCTCGACTGCGAGCATGGTATGGTTCTTAACAACCCTGCTTATACAACATATCATGTTGAGATGGGTGAGATCAGTTCTTATCCTGCAGGATATAAAGAGAATGCAGGTATCTTCTGTCACAACAATCCATGGGTGATTATCGGAGAGACAGTTGCCGGACGTGGAAATGATGCTTGGGAACTCTTCCGTAAGATTGCTCCTATGTATTTGAAAGATCAAGCACTTCATAAGGTTGAACCTTACGTAAACTGCCAGATGGTAGCAGGTAAGGATGCAGCTAAGCCAGGTGAAGGTAAGAACTCTTGGTTGACAGGTACTGCAGCTTGGATGTGGTTGACAGTGAGCCAATACCTATTGGGTATCAAGCCAGCCTATACAGGTTTGGAAATCAATCCTTGTTTGCCAGCTGACATCAAGGGATACTCAGTTAACCGTATATTCCGTGATGCAGAATATAGCATCAAAGTAACGAACCCAAGCGGCGTTCAGAAAGGTGTTAAGAAGTTGATCGTTAACGGTAAAGAAGTAGCTGGAAACATTGTTCCTATGCAACCTGCAGGTTCTAAAAACACTGTAGAAGTGGTTATGGGCTAATATATTAGAGTCAGGGGGAGTGAATCCCCTTGACTTGTTTTTTTGATGATGACCTATAAAATTTAATGAGTATGAAAAATATTTTGTTGGGTGCGTTAGCTATTATCTCTTTGTGTTTATGTTCATGTGTAAGAACATCTCATCCAGAGGCAACGACAATAGACGAAGCATCTTTGTATCCTGAGAACTCGCCTGTAGCAAGATTTGGAAGACTACAAGTGAAAGATTTACAGTTATGTGACGAAGAAGGTAATCCTGTTCAATTGGCAGGAATGAGCACCATGGGATGGCAATGGTGTGGAGAGTGTTATACTCAAGAATCTATCGAGACATTAGTAAATGAATGGAATATCAGTGTTCTCCGTCTTGCTATGTACGTAGAAGAAGGCGGATATAACGAAGATCCTGAGGAATTCCGTCAGAGAATGTGTGATCTTATCGATATTTGTGGTGAATATGGTATCTACTGTATAGTCGATTGGCACATATTAACTCCTGGAAACCCATTGGATCCTAAATATGCTGGAGCAGAAGACTTCTTCCGTTTTATCGCAAATCGTTACGCAGATCGTGACCATGTGATTTATGAGATCTGCAACGAGCCAAACAACTGTTTGGAGAAAGGCGATACACTTAAGCCATGGGAATGTACAAAAGAAACAAATGTTACATGGGATATGATTGCTGATTATGCTAATTCAATCATCCCTGTTATTCATAGTGAGTATGACGCGGTAGGCGCTCCTTATCCAATTATTATTGTAGGTACTCCACAATGGGATCAGTTGGTGGATGCTTGCTTGAAAGAGGGTATGTGTCAAGGAAATGGAAAAGATTTGTGTGACTCTTTACCAGATCGTGATGCTCGTTTGAAATTTGAGAATGTAATGTATGCTTTCCACTTTTATGCAATGGAACATAATGAAGGATTTGAGAAAGATGGAAAGCCTGACTACTATAATATGTACGCTTATATGTATGATGTGTTAGGCAAATTGCCTGTCTTCTGTTCTGAATTCGGCTTATGTAATGCTGATGGAAATGGAGCATTGGATATGGATCGTACAGATAAATGGTTGCTAATGTTAAGTGGTAAGAATGCAGGAAATCAGTTGGTTAGTTTCTGTAATTGGAGTTTCTCAGATAATGAGAGATCTTCATCTGCATTGAATCCTGGTGCTTGCGGTGCTAAGAATTGGAATGACTTAACAGCGTCTGGTGAATATATAAAGAAAGTACTTTCTGTTGTAAATGCAGGAGCGTCAGAACCATCTGTATTGAAACCGACAAACGTTTATACAAAATAATTTTATGGTAAGGAGAAAGGGGTTCCCTTTCTCCTTTTTTAATGATAATACAGCATGAAATTAACGAACAACCTATTGCTAAGGAGTGCAGCCTTCATGTTACTGTGTGGATTATCCTTCACACAATGTAATAAGCCTCAGTCGAACAATACCCAATGTGAGCCTTCTCACAAGTTTGAATTTGTCGCAACAGACACTTCATGGAAATCGTTGAGTCTTCGTGAAAAAATCGGACAGACCATGATGATTCAAACTAGATTTGAAGATCATCGTGCTGTGGGTGGTTCTATTAAGACATTCATGGAAAAATATCCTGTGGGTGGTTTGTTTATCCCAGATTGGTATTTTAAAGAGCATGCACAGGGACAGAATGTGTTGGACTTGATTCCTGCCATATTGAAGGAGTATAGCGATAATGCAAAATATCCAATGCTTGTATGCGAAGACTTCGAACGCGGTATAGGCGAGACCTATTCTAAATATACACATTTGCCAGTGGGTATGTCTTTGGGCGCAGCTGCTGATACTTCGTTAGCGTATGATTTGGGACAAGCCATAGCATTGGAAGCAAAAGAATTAGGATTCAACTGGTTGTTGCATCCTGTTTGTGATTTGAATATGAACCCATTACAAGAATTGGTGGTTGAACGTTCTGTCTCCGACGACGTGAATAAAGCGTTGCCGATTTTAAAGAGCCAGATGAACGGTCTTCATCAACAAGGGGTTATCTCAACTGTGAAACACTTCCCAGGTGATGGTGTGACGATGCGCAATCAACATATTGTGACAACGGCTAATTCATTATCTAAAGAAGATTGGGATGCTTCATTTGGTAAGTTGTTCAAAGAATTGATTGATAATGGTGCTGCTACGATTATGGTAGGTCATATTCAGTTGCCTGCATACCAGACAGAGAGAATCAATGGACAATTACCACCAGCAACTCTTTCAAGAGAATTGATGGTTGATCTATTGAAGAACAAATTTGGTTATAAGGGTGTAATCATCACAGATGCCTTGAACATGGGCGGATGTGCAGGTTATTATAAGAATGAGTTAGAGGTGTCTGTACAGTGTTTTGCTGCAGGTGCAGATGTTGTTCTATGGCCATCGTTAGCCTATATGGATACGGTGGAGGCTCGTATCAATCGTGGAGAGATTCCGATGTCTCGTTTGGATGATGCCGTTGCTCGTGTGTGGGCAATGCGTGAGCGCTTTGGCTTGATCGAGAAGAAGAATGAGTTGTCAACGCCATTGACAGAAGAGGCAAAGCAGTTGGTTCAAACAACAGGAACTACTATTGCAGAGAAGGCAGTGACATTGATTTGTGATAAGAACCAAGATGTTCCGCTGAGTGCAGAGAAGAGCAAGAAACTTTTGATTCTGGAAGTGGGTGCTGAGTTGAATGAAGCTAAACTGCAGGTGATGAAGGAGGAGTTGCAAGCTCGTCACTTTGAGGTGGATATTATGGACAACCCTCATTTCTATAGTTGGGGTTGGAGAATCGATTCATTGGATGCATACGATAAGATATTGGTATGTTTTGAGAATCGTTATTTCCATCCGTTGGGAACCTGCTTGTTGAAAGACAAGGAGTCATTTGCTGTGTGGACGGCTAACATGACGGATCCTAACAAGAGAATAGGTATCTCTTTTGCCAATCCGTATGTCTTGGATATATATGAAGAAATATGTCCGTTGAAGATCAATGCATACAGTGTAGATGCCTTTACACAGAAAGCTGTAGTTAAGGCGTTGTGTGGTGAGATACCGTTCACTGCACAATCACCTGTGAAATTGAATCCAGATGCACTTAAATAGTAATTAATAATTAAATTTTAATATAAATGGAAAACAATCAAAAACTCTCTATCGTGGAGAAGGTCGCCTATGGTGCAGGTGACTTGGCATGTAACCTCTTTTGGGGGTTGATATGCATGGCAACAGCATTCTATACTGAGTATTTTGGTATTACTGCTGCAGCTGCAGGTACTATGATTTTTATCGTTTCATGTATCGATATAGCATTTGATGTTATCATTGGTGCTATTGCAGATAGAAAAAAGACTAAATGGGGACGTTTCCGTCCTTGGATTCTTTATGGTGTGATTCCTTTCTGTGTAATAGGTTTCTTCACATTCTACACACCTGATTTCGCTGAGGGAGGCAAGATCGTTTATGCTTATGCAACCTTCTTGTTGTTCCGTTTGATGTATTCTGTAGTAAATGTCCCTTATGGTGCATTGATGGGCGTTATTTCAAAGGACCCACAAGAGAGAACAGATGTATCAGCTTATCGTAATGTAGAGGCACAAATCGGATGTTTGTTAAGCTATGGATTTGTGTTCACAATTGTTCGTGCTATTCAAGATAATTTTAATTGTTCTGGACAACAAGCTTTTTCTTATACAGCATTGATATATGCTATTGCTGCGTTCTTATTGTTAATGTTCACTTTCTATTTCACAAGAGAGCGTGTAGAACCTGTAAAACAAGAGAAGAACGAGTTGTCTGATGATGTAAAAGATCTTCTTTCTAACAGACCATGGATCGCATTGTCTGTTGCAGGTATAGCTATGTTGTTCTTCGTGTTTGTACACAATGGATTAGTACCATATTATGCAAAATATTGTTTGGCAGAATATACGGTAGATCCTGCTACTGGCGAAGAGGTATTTAATGTGACAGGATCCTTGTTCGGTGTAAAGCTTACATGGGAGTTGGTTTCAACATTGTTGTTGGCTCTTGGTTCGGTATTTACGATTATTGGTACATTGATCATTCAAGTCATTGTAAAGAAATTCGGTAAAAAACCAACATGGTTGGGCTGTTTTATCTTAGCATCTATTTTATCTGTATGCTTCATGTTCCTTGACAAGGATAATGTCGCTTCAGTTATTATTTTGAATATCATATTCACATTGTGTATAGGTCCTTCTGGATTCATTATGTGGAGTATGTATGCTGATGTAGCAGATAATGCAGAGGTTGAAACAGGTCGTCGTGCAACAGGATTGATTTATTCATCTGCAACAATGGCTCAGAAGTTGGGTACAGCGTTTGCTAATGCAGTTCCTGCTTTTGCTTTGGCTGGTATCGGATTTGTGGCTAATACTCAATTGAGTCAGGATACTGTTTCTTCATTGAATAAAATCTTTGCTTTGTTACCATTGATCGGTGCTGTTATTGGTATTTTAGCTTTGTTCTTCTATAACATAGATGAGGCAAAAATCGAGAAGAACGCAAAGATCTTGGAAGAGAGAAGAAGAGATGCTGCTAACGGTGCAGAAACAGCAGAGTAAGAAAATAAGTGACGGATTTTTAAATAAATAATCGTCACGATTTATAAGACAGAAATATTTATTCCAGAAGGGGATGTGTCATTTTGATGCATCCCCTTTTGTTAGTTTAAAAATTAGTTTATTTTTGAAGAAAAATTTTTAGACAATGGAAGTATTTTTGGTATTATGAGCGTAATAGACCGCGACAATGCCACCGTAGGAAACAGAACGGCTATGGAGGGCTTATTAAGAGGTGCCATGGAGGGTAGTTATCCCTACTAGGTTATCTGATTTAATATGTTCTTTGGAGGATTGTTACAAGCATCTTGTAGCAATCTTCTTTATGAATGGACAATAGTCAAGTAACAGGGGAAGAAATAATTTTTGTATTTTTTTTGTTTCTTAAAGATATTCTTTTACATTTGAATAGTTTATTCCTATTTGAAATAGACTTCTCATGATTGGTTGTTCGGTTCTGTCAATTATGAATGAGTAGATTTTTCAGAACACCTCTTAAATTAAAATTAGGAAAATATAATGGGAGCATTATTCTGCTTTGTAGCCATATTATTACTGTTTGTTTTGATAGTTCGAATAAACAGTCTGAAAGATTCCTTGAACGAAACAGATAAGGATATTAAGAAGTATCATAAGTTGCTTGATAAGTTAAGTGAACAGATAGAACAGTTGAAGACGGTTAATATTGTAGAAGAACCGGCTCCTATTCAGGAAAAAGAAGAAGAACATGTTGAGGCACCTAAGGAGATTTTTGTTCCAGTCAATGAGATAACACCTAATTCGGTGTTGGAGGAAGAAAAATATATAGATCTCACGGCTGTTCAATCACCTACTCAAGTGGATGAGATTGTGACGGAAGAGGTGGATCAACCAGTTGAGGAACAGACGGTTTTATTTGCAGAGGAAACAAAACCAGAGAACGTGGTTTCTATGGAAGAACCAAAGAAGGAAAAGGCTCCAAAAATCGAAAAGAAGAAAATCGATTATGAACGCTTTATCGGTGAGAATTTGTTTGGAAAGATTGGAATACTGGTATTTATTTTAGGTATTGGCTTCTTCGTAAAATATGCTATAGACCAGAATTGGATCAATGAGACAATGCGAACCATCCTTGGATTTGGTGTCGGATTGGCATTGTTTGGCGTTGGACATAAACTAAGAGAGAAGTATCATACGTTTAGTTCCCTTCTTGTTGGAGGTTGTTTCGCCGTGTTCTATATAACAGATGCGATAGCTTATCATTATTATAACTTGTATGGACAGTACGTGGGCTTAGCTATTATAATCGTTTCTACGATTCTTATGGTGGTACTCTCTATTCTTTACGACAGACGAGAATTGGCTATTATCGCTTTGATTGGTGGATTCTTAGCTCCATTTATCATTCATGGTAATAGTAAGAATATTGTAGATTTGTTAATCTATGTACTGATATTGGATTTGGGTATGTTTGCCCTTGCAATGTATAAGCGATGGGGCGAGTTGCCGGTCTTAACATATCTGTTTACGTTAGTCATCATGGTTATAGCTACTGCTCAGGATTATGATAGTAAATCATTATTGATATTCTCTACTATATTTTATTTTGTTTTCCTTCTTCCTGTATTTTATATATTGAAATCGGAAAAGACAGAGAATATGCCAAAGATTTTGATTTCAATGATCATCCTTAATAATTTCACTTATTTCGCATTAGGATGTTCATTACTGAATAGTTTATATCCAAATCAAGATTATGTTATTTCTCCTCATGCTATATTCTGTATATTCCTTGCATTAGTTAATGTGGGGGTTTCTTTCTGGATGTTTAAGGTAGGACATGATTTCTTGAAGAAGGTTTCTATTGCTTTGGCCGTAGTGTTTGTTACATTGTTTGTGCCGATGCAGTTCAGTGGTAGTCCGATCTGTTTGGTATGGTCGGCAGAAATGGTAGTTCTTTTATGGTTGTTCATTCATTCGAAGATGCACATTTATGAATATGGTTCGTTGGCGCTTTTTGCCTTAACGCTCCTCGTGACTTGTTTTTCTGCATTTGACTATGACGAGACGGGAAGACTGTTTGCAAATCAAACATTCATTTCCAACCTATTTGTGTCTGTTTCTTTCTTAGCAATGGCACTGTTGATGGAAAAATATAAAGCATCTATGGAAATAGCAAAAGTGCTGCATTTTAATGTCTTTAATCCATTGTTTTATATTCTTTCTGTTATAACTTGCTATACTTCAATAATGTTAGAATTGGAAAGAATAAAGGATATAGGTATCTGTTGGGCTTCAATAGCACTCCTCACATCAGCTCTTGTCGGACTGGTCTGTTTCCTATTCAGATTCAGATTTAAATATGAAGAACACATGAAGTTATATTCTGTCTTAATGAGCTTGCCTGTGTTGTTCTTTACGATCAACATACTGAAGTTCTATGGCAAAGACACGTTTATATTTACAGGTGGTATGAAATCACCTAATTTGCAGTTCTTTCTATTGTTGTTGACGGCAGTGTTAGGTATTCTTTGTATGATCGTGGTGGCTAGAGAACATTATAAAAAAGAATCGACTGATAATGATCATTATATGATTTGTGGTAAAATGGTGGATAAGACACATTATAAGAATGAACCGATTATTAAAAAATTCACCATATTGCTGAATATACTTGCCATGATTGAATTGGTCGCATTGATTCGTCTGATTTCATATCAGATGGGCTTCGTGAACTTTAGACCTATTTTCTCTGTTGTGATGGCGTTGATTGGTTTTGCGCAGATGTGTCTTGGTATGAAGTTGCACATGAAGATTATGCGTATCATCAGTTTGGTGACATTCGGAATTGTGTTAGGTAAGTTGTTGTTCTTCGATTTATGGTCGATGCCTTCTTTGGGTAAGATTATTGTATTTGTATTATTAGGATTGATCCTGCTGATCTTGTCGTTCTTATACCAAAAGTTAAGAGTGGTACTCTTTGAAGATGAAATAGAAAAGGAGAACACAGAATCATCAGACCCGACAACCTAATTCAATTATTGTTTCACTTTTCCTTAAGACAAAGATTCCTTATAGTAAGATAATTAAAGGAAAAACCACGGTTCTATAAGGGAAAATCAATGTTTCAGTATTTGTATATTCTAATACTTCCTATTACCTTTGAAAAGTCATTTAAAAGAATGACTTTTCGGTGATGGGTTAATAGGTTCTGCCTATTGTCGAGATATGATTTTAGAACTTTTTTTATAGGTTAATTGCATTGGAATCAGTAGAACAGATAATCAAATTTGCGAGTGAAATAATGTGGGGAGTGCCATTGATTGTTTTATTGGTGGGCACACATGTTTATCTTACAATTCGACTTCGTTTCCCTCAAAGATATTTATGGAAGGCAATCAAGTTATCCTTTGCAAAAGAAAAAGGTAGCAAAGGAGATGTCAGTGCGTATGGAGCGTTGTTTACAGCCTTGGCAGCTACCATTGGTACAGGTAATATTGTAGGTGTTAGTACGGCGGTAGCATTGGGTGGACCAGGTGCTGTTTTTTGGTGTTGGTTGACAGGTGTTTTTGGCATTGCCACGAAATACAGTGAGGCTTTATTGGCAGTAAAATTTCGGGTTAAGACAGAGAAAGGGGAAATGTTAGGCGGTCCTATGTATGCACTTGAGAGAGGATTACATTGTAAATGGTTGGCGGTTCTTTTCTGCATATTTACATTTTTAGCAGCCTTTGGTATTGGTAATATGGTTCAAGCAAATGCCGCCTCTCAGTTGTTATATACGAATTATGCTGTTCCTGAATATATTACAGGTATTGTTATGGCAGTTCTCACTGCATTGGTGGTTTTCTTTGGAGTGAAAGGAATTGCTAAAACGTGTACGTTGATAGTACCTGTCATGGCACTTTTTTATGTAGGGAGTTGTATTGTCATTTTGTGTATTAATAGTTCGTACATCGGGGATGCCTTATGTCTTATTGTGAAGGCAGCGTTCAATCCGCAGGCGGCAGGAGCCGGTTTTGTGGGAGGAACTTTGGCAATGACGATACGTTACGGTGTGTCAAGAGGGCTCTTTTCTAACGAATCAGGAATGGGGTCGGCACCTATTGTGGCAGCTGCAGCTAAGAGCCGTAATCCGGTGAGACAAGCCTTGGTTTCTTCAACAGGTACTTTCTGGGATACGGTTGTGATATGTGCTTTGACGGGACTTGTGGTTGTCAGCACGATGTTGGCTCATCCTGAGATAAATAGTAAAGAAGGCACGGAACTTATATCTGCTGCATTTAATTCCATCCCACATGTGGGAACGTTGATACTGACGATTGGATTATTCTCGTTTGCTTTTTCTACCATATTGGGTTGGTCTTATTATAGTGAGAAAGCAATTGAGTATCTAGGTGGTAGCCATACGATTCGTTATTATTATGTGATGTGGGTGATTGCTATCTTTGCAGGGTCGGTACTTCAGCTTAAGGTGGTATGGAATTTTGCAGATTGCATGAATGCTTTGATGGTTATTCCTAATTTAATTTCTCTACTCCTCTTATCTGATGTATTGACAAAGGAAACAAGCAAATACTTATGGAACAATCGATTAGATAAATGGAATAACAGCGAGATGCATATCAGTTTGATGGATCACGAGAAGCAATTACGAAAGATATTTAAAGGGAAATAAGCTTTGTTGCCCAATCGATTAAACCACGTAGGTTTCTAAATCATCCAATGGATAGGAGATTCTTTGTGGACGATGACTGGCTTCATCCACTTGTACAAATGTAAATATACCTGTTGCGATGGTCCGTCTATTGTCACCGTCAGGGTCGGCTATTGCAGTAAGTTGCAGAGATAGCTTGACTGCCCCTAATTCTAGAGGTTCACTTTTCACTTCTATTATTTCGTTAAGATATGCAGGTTTTAGAAATTTTATTTTGTCGGCCGTCAATGTGTACATTGTTTTATTTGTGATCGAGACAGCCAGTGAGTGTCCCACCTTGTCCATCCATCCCATAACCTCTCCTCCGAAAAGTGTATGGTTGACATTGAGCATTTTCTCTAATACTTTGTAGCGTCTGACGACGGATGTTTTCATTAACTCTTTTGAGGTCATATCTTTTTTTTTGTGCAAAGATACATCATGAGGCAGAGAAATGATAATCTGTCATGCGCAAAAAGTTCTCACTCGTCGATAAATAGCAATGATTGGTCTGATTTATAGATGGATTAAAATTTTATTTAGTATATTTACGAAAGAATATAAAATCAATTTAAATAGAATAAAAATGAGAAAATTAATTATGGGACTTGCAGTTGGTTTCTTAGGTACGTTCTTAGTATCTTCATGTTGTAACTGCGATAAGGATGGTAAATGCCAAAGTAAGTGCCAAGACAAAAAAGAGTGTGTGAATGGTCCAGAAGGTCCTTGTGAGTTTCGTCATCATGGTCCTGGTGAAATGAGACCAGATTGTCCTCCAATGCCATGTCAGGAGATGAGTCCAGAGAAAAAAGCAGAATTTGAAAAATGGATGAAATTTGATAGTCTTTCAGCGGATGAGCAAAAAGCATTGTTAAAAGCTAAGAAAGCAGAGATAGATCAAAGAGAGGCAGAAATGGCTGCAAAGAAGGCAGAGATGGAACAAAAATGGGCTAATTTCGATCAGCTATCTATTGAAGAGCAAAAAGCGTTGATAGATATGAAGATGTGCCCTAAAATGTGTCCTAAAATGGGTGGACCTAAGATGTGTCCTCCAGGAGACTGCAAGATGAGAAAATGTCCAAAAGAAGAAGGAAAAGAGGACAAAGGAATATAAATACTTATACAATAAAACTACTTTTTTTTGAACCGCCATACGAATGGATTTCGTGTGACGGTTTTTTTGTAATACGATTCAAATTGTCTTATCTTTGCAAAAAAAATAAGAATCAAAAAGATGTGTGACAATGCAAAAGGAATTAGAGTATATTACATTGGGTGATATAAAATCCATTTTGTTCGATGGTGCTAAGATAGCTTTCACGTCGGAGGTGAAAGAACGAATCAAAAAAAGTTTTGAGTTTCTAGATCAATTTTCAAAGGACCGTGTTATATATGGTATTAACACAGGTTTTGGTCCCATGGCACAATATCGGGTGAGTGATGATGAACGAGTACAATTGCAATATAATATAATCAGAAGCCATTCGGCAGGAGCAGGGAATCCTCTTCCGAATATTTATGTAAAAGCAGCAATGATTGCCCGTATCGGGACATTCATTCAAGGAGAATCGGGAGTTCATCCTGAGTTAGTTGAGCTGTTGGCTAATTTTATCAATAACGATATCTATCCATTTATCCCTGAACATGGTAGTGTAGGTTCCAGTGGTGATTTGGTGCAGTTAGCACACATGGCGTTGACGCTGATAGGCGAGGGAAAAGTAAATTACGAAGGTATATTTCAACCTGCTTCAGATGTATTGAAGAAGTTAGGATTGAAACCGATGGGTGTTCATGTCCGCGAGGGTCTGTCAGTAACAAACGGAACATCTTTCATGACAGGAATTGGACTTATCAATCTGTTTGATGCGCAAAAATTATTGCGGTGGGCTGTCATCGCCTCTGTCATGGTGAATGAGATAGCATCATCGTATGACGATTTTATGGCTGAGAAGCTGAATGCCGTGCGTCGTCAGCCAGGGCAGAATGTGATAGCAGAGATGCTCAGAAAACTGAGTGAAGGAAGTCAGTGTATGATGAATAGAGAGAAGGAACTCTATGATGGAGGTCATCAGAACGAGTCGGTCTTTAAGCATAAAGTTCAGCCTTACTATTCGCTTCGATGCGTGCCTCAAATCTTGGGACCTGTGTATGATACGTTACAGAATACAGCAAGAGTATTGGAGAATGAGGTTAATTCAGCGACGGATAATCCTATAGTAGATGTAGAGACTAAAACGGTTTATCATGGAGGTAACTTCCATGGAGATTATGTTTCCTTTGAGATGGATAAATTGAAGATTGCGGTTACTAAACTGACGATGTTGATGGAGCGACAGATGAATTATTTGTTCCATGATCGTATTAATGGCATATTGCCTCCATTTGTTAACATGGGTGTTTTGGGACTCAACTATGGAATGCAGGCCTGTCAGTTTACTGCCACATCTACGACAGCTGAGTGTCAGACGTTATCCAATTCAATGTATGTTCATTCGATACCAAATAACAACGATAATCAGGATGTCGTAAGTATGGGTACTAATTCAGCCTTGTTGGCCAAACGAGTGGTAGATAATGCTTACCAGGTGATGGCTATTCATTTCATGTCCATTGTGCAAGGTGTGGATTGCCTAAAGTGTGCAGCTAAATTGTCACCCAAAACGAGAGCTATTTATGACGAAATAAGAGCCTTTTTCCCAGTGTTTGTTGAGGATACAACAAAATATGAGGACATAGCCAATATGCAGAAATATTTGAGAGAAAAAAGATTTGAAAATTTCGCTGAATAGATTTTTTACTTTTCGTTGATTATTACAAAAAAAAGTTTAAATTTGCGAAAGTAGTTATGCCTGTGAGTAGGCAGACCGTTTGATAATAATTAATAACTAAAATATAATCAATAAATTAAGTAAGCATGGCAAACTTAGATTTAACAAAGTACGGCATTACTGGTTCGACAGTAATTGCACACAATCCTTCTTATGAGGAGCTTTACAAAGCTGAGATCGATAAGAGTCTGGAAGGTTATGAGAAGGGACAAGAGACTGAACTTGGCGCAGTTAACGTAATGACAGGTATCTACACAGGTCGTTCCCCTAAAGATAAATATATCGTGATGGACAAAAACTCTAAGGACACTGTATGGTGGACTTCAGAGGAGTACAAGAACGATAACCACCCAATGAGTGAAGAGGTTTGGGCTAAGGTAAAAGATATTGCTAAGAAGGAACTTTGCAACAAGAATCTTTATGTTGTTGATGCTTTCTGTGGTGCTAACAAGGCTACTCGTTTGGCTGTACGTTTCATCGTAGAGGTAGCTTGGCAAGCTCACTTTGTAAAGAACATGTTTATCCAACCAACAGCTGAGGAGTTGGCTAACTTCGAGCCTAACTTTGTTATCTACAATGCTTCTAAGGCTAAGGTTGAAAACTATAAAGAATTAGGTTTGAACTCTGAGACTTGCGTTGCTTTCAACGTTACTTCTCGTGAGCAAGTAATCATCAATACTTGGTATGGTGGTGAAATGAAGAAGGGTATGTTCTCTATGCAGAACTACTACTTGCCATTGAAGGGTATCGCTTCTATGCACTGCTCAGCAAACTGCGATATGGAAGGTAAGAACACAGCTATCTTCTTCGGTTTGTCTGGTACTGGTAAGACTACCTTGTCAACAGATCCTAAACGTAAATTGATCGGTGACGATGAGCACGGATGGGACGATGAAGGTGTATTCAACTTGGAAGGTGGTTGCTACGCTAAGGTAATCGGTTTGAGTAAAGAGCATGAGCCAGATATCTACGGTGCAATCAAACGTAACGCTTTGTTGGAGAATGTTACTGTTGACGCAAATGGTAAGATCGATTTCAATGATAAGAGCGTAACTGAAAACACTCGTGTTTCTTACCCTATCAACCACATTAAGAATATCCAACCAGGTTCTTCTGCTCCTGCTGCTAAGAACGTTATCTTCTTGTCAGCTGATGCATTCGGTGTATTGCCTCCTGTATCTATCTTGACTCCAGAGCAGACTCAATACTACTTCTTGAGCGGATTTACAGCTAAGTTGGCTGGTACAGAGCGCGGAATCACTGAACCTACTCCAACTTTCTCTGCTTGCTTCGGTCAAGCTTTCTTGGAGTTGCACCCAACTAAATATGCTGAGGAATTGGTTAAGAAGATGCAAAAATCAGGTGCTAAGGCTTACTTGGTAAATACTGGATGGAACGGTACTGGAAAACGTATCTCTATTCCTGATACTCGTGGTATCATCGACGCTATCTTGAGCGGTGATATCTTGAAGGCACCTACAAAGAAAATTCCTTTGTTCGACTTCGAAGTTCCTACTGCATTGCCAGGTGTTAACCCTGCTATCTTGGATCCTCGCGATACGTATGCTAACGCTTCTGAATGGGAGACTAAAGCTAAAGATTTGGCTTCTCGCTTCCAAAAGAACTTCGTTAAGTATACTGGAAACGCTGCAGGTAAGGCTTTGGTTGCTGCAGGTCCTAAATTGTAATCAGATTTATCTCAATAAGAAAGGGCATCTCATTCGTGAGGTGCCCTTTTGCATTCTGTATATATTCGTTCTGTATATATTGTAATCTGATTATGAAAAGGTAGCATACCTGTCATCATACAAACATCCTTTTCCTTTTGCGAATTGAATGAATTGACGATAAGTGTATGATTGCGATAATAGTTGTAGGTTTCCTACCACAATCATCTGTTCCCGAGCTCGTGTTATGGCAACATTTAGTTTCCTGTCGATAATCTTCTTCCCTTCGATTAATAGATTGCCAGATAGAAAATCTAATTGATATTGTTTTTTTATTGTTGTTCCATAAATGATGATGTCTCGCTCGCTCCCTTGATATCGCTCTACCGTATCAACAGAAAGTCGTGTTATATCTTCTTTGAAGCCAAGATGCTTTAACTCTTTTCGAATGAGTGCAATTTGACTTCGATAGGGTACTATGATGCCAATGGATTTGTTAATGTCAAATGGCTTGTCGCTTTGCTCATATAGTTGTCGGATATGTTTGACAATTTCTACGATTAATGTAGCTTCTTCTGGATTGGTTGCATCTGACGAATTGGTTGCTTTTATAGGCACATGGAAACACAACAATCGATGGGTAAGAAGAAGCTGATTTAGCTTGCATTTCTCTTCTCCAGTATTCTCAATAGAATAAAATTGTGCTTGCTGTTGATGTGGTAACGGGACAAAGTTGAGTAGGGAATCATAATATTCGTGATTGATGAATTCTGCTATCTCAGGATGCATTCTGCCTTGATGATTTAGCATATAAACCAATTTATCGTCGTCTTTGTTCGCTTTGAGTAGTCGTTCAAAATAGGAGAAACGACAGTTCTCAAATCCATGTTCGTTTAGCAATGGGTCTTCAATAGCCGACTCTTTCTCTGTTTGTTGTACTACTGCTGGTAACTGTTTATGGTCACCGATAAAGATAAATTTTTGTATGGCTGTACCATTTCCAGCAGTAAATAAACCAAGAAGTTGAGGTTCAAGTATCTGTGATGCCTCATCGACGATAGCCACATCGAATTTTTTCAGTTGGAAGATTGCCGAGGTGGATGATACGGAAGCTGTTGTCCCAACATATACACGAACGGACTCGAGATAAGAGCGGATGTCGTTAATCGTTGAACAATGATTTATCTTGTTCTTTAGCAGGTATCGGGTGTCAAATTGTTCGGTGCAGGAGTGCTCATGACCGATACGAATGAAGTCTATCTCGTTTTGAATAAGCTTGGAACAAATCTCTTCTACCGCCCGATTGGTATATGAGACCAATAAGATGGAACTATTCTTATTCGACAAGTACTCCTTTAGTATGTTTGTCAATGCGTATGATGTTTTACCTGTTCCAGGAGGTCCAATGATGATGAAATAGTCCTTTGCCTGTTTGGCATGTAGCACCAGGGAGTTGAATTTCTGGTAGTCACCATTTAATTGTATGGAGGAATCTATTTGAGGCTTCCGTTGGTTAAGTATCAGTTTTTTCCTGTCTGAATTGGTCATGGCAAGAAACGAAAACAGATCTTTGAAACCGGCATTAAAGGAAGAATCCAGAAAGTCATGTTCCAATGCCCAACGAACAGGTCGTTGGGGATCGAAGATATGTCGGTTCCGTTGTGGCGAACGGAGTTGTAATGTAAGCGTATCTTCTTCTTGTTTTATCAGTGTGGCCCTGAATACAATGTCGTAACGCATATCTGCAGTATCAGTTTCATTATATGCATATAAGACAACAATATCCCCTTGTCGGAAATTAGGAAGATTGTTTTGACTATCAGAGCTGATCCGTAGAGTTATAGTATCTACTCCAATGCCTGTATTCTCGCTGTCAGTGGCCTGTATCAGTGTAAGGTCAGTATAGATCTTGCCATCTTGGATCTTTTCTTCTGTGGACATATTCCAAGCATCCGCAAAACCATTCTTAGAGAGATGATACTCCTTTTCTAGGAATGTAAACATTCGGAAGAAGTACTTTTTCTCAATCTCTTCTGCATCTTGAATGGTTGCAAGAACACGTTCGATTTCTGGCTTCTGATAGTTGTTCCATAGTTTATTGGAGGTATTCTTGATATTGAAATGACTAGATGTTAGTGAGTTGAGAAGTGTAGCTTGTCCATTTTGCAACATCTTTTCCAACCAAACGATTTTATTTCGAAGTTGAAGGGCTTTGAATAAAAGTTCAGGTGCAGGGACCTCTTTTATCAATCCATTTTCCTCATTTAGGTTTTTATTTTCTGTTGGATATTTAGAGTATAGAAGGAGACAGTTTATCTCTTCTGTTGAGATATGTTGATTGTATCTTAGCCAAGCTAAGTAGAACAACATTTGAACGTAATGTTTCTCCTGATGGCCACCATTAGGCCAGCCCCATTTGCCTGATTTCTGTTCAATTAAAATTCTTTTATCTTCGGTGAGTAAGTCCATACGTCCCTGTAATCCTAATGTTTCGCAGAAGAAGGAGGGCTCTAATAAGACTTTTTCAGGATCGAATATTCGATACCCATCCAGTTGCTTCTCTGTATAGAGTCTGAGGTTTTGTTGTTGATGTATGGCTTCTTTATGGAAGACAGCAGGTTGAAGATCCGGACAGGTTATGAGGTTGAGAGAGTAGGAACGGAAGAAACGGTTGAGACTCTCTTTATAGGGAACAGGTTTTTCATTATAAACTGCTTCGTCAAGGAACTGTCCGGCAAGGTTACCGATTAGGATTGCCTGAGAAGTTCTTTTCGGCAGTAGTTTTTTGATAAGATAAGAATAGGGCGTTAAGCCATATTCTTCGAAAGACTCTGCGATGGAAGATATGTCAACCAAGAAATCAGGTTCATATATAATGAACTCGGGGTAGTAGATGCCCTCTTTTATATGAGGACGTACAATATTCAGTTGAGCCCCTTTTTGTATGATTTCTTTGATTTCAGTAAGTGTTCCAGCTTCAGTTTTTGTATTATAGCAGAGCGTAATCTCTTCGTCGGTATCATTGTTGGCATAGATGTAGGTATCGTCCCAATGGTTTACGATAACCCTGATGACATCTTTGACGGGATGATTTCCCCAACTTTTATCAGTATGGTAATCATTGGGTAGTAGGGTAAAAAGATCCGAAGGGATGGGGGTATGATATATATGTCGTATGAACTCAGAAAATAGACGGATGTCGGACAAAAGAGATTTATGCAGTTCCTCCTTTGGGTACTTATTAAGGAAGCGTAGTTTCACCCTGAGATGGTTGATGGCACGTGATAACCGTTTGGATAGGTGGTTTTCTTTGATTAGATAATCCAGTTTGGCAAAAGGACCAGAAAAAGAGAACCCCACATCTTCTGTTTTATTGTTTAATACGTAGTAATACAGATTTCGAAGGGTTACATAAGCGTCATGTGCATATTCCAGAGAGTGATTATTACACAATGAAACAAGTTCCTGGTAGATGATTTCCACAGAGATGTTAGCGTATTTTGTCATATAGAATTTAGTTTATCACAAAGTTAGTAATTCGTCAAATAAAATGTATTATCTTTGCAATGGAAAAATGAGAAAAAAATAAGGATCTGCAAAGTGCAGGTATTGAAAAATGAAGAAGAAAGTTATTGGAGCATTGCTCCTGATGGAAACAGCCTTTTTATTGTTATCTTCGGTTATAGCGTTATGCTATGGCGAAAATGATTTTATGCCGTTGATGTCAGCAACATTATTGACTGGCATTATGGGTTTTGTGTTGTTTTTCCCGAACAGAAAAAAGAGTGGAAATCTAAACCGAATGGATTGTTACATTATTATATCAAGCATCTGGGTTGTATTCTCTCTTTTTGGTATGATACCATTTCTTTTGTATGGTACTGTTCATTCGGTTACGGATGCATTCTTTGAAACCATGTCTGGATTTACGACGACTGGAGCCTCTATACTGAATAATATAGACGAACAGCCTCATGGCATTCTGTTTTGGCGTTCGATTCTTCAGTGGTTAGGTGGTTTGGGTATAATGGTCTTTTCCATTGCGTTGTTACCCTCTTTTAGTCGAAATAACAAACAACTGTTCTCAACAGAGGCTACCAGTGTTACGATGAACAAGGTGCGCCCCAAAACCAAAGAAACAGCAAGAGGAATCTTACTAATATATTCAGCATTGACAATCATCTGCGCCATCTTTTATGTGGTTGGTCCGATGAATCTGTTTGATGCGTTATGTCATGCGATGACAACGTTGGGAACGGGCGGATTTGGTACCCATCAGGAGAATATGGCTTTCTTCCATTCTTCCTATATAGAATATGTCTGTTCTATTTTTATGTTTATGTCGGGAGTCAATTTCGCCTTGTATTTTTTTGCGATGACAGGGAATTGGAAACCATTAATGACCAATGAGGAACTTCGTTGGTATATTGTTTCGACAGTGGTCTTTGTTGCAATCTTTTTTGCCTTATTCAGATTGAATCCAAGTCATAGTGAAAGTGCACAGATGCCTAATACGATGGCTGACAGTTTTCGTGCGGCCTTGTTTCATGTGACATCTATATTCACATCCTGTGGATTCCAGGGTTCATATTGTGATTACGATGCATGGGGAGCAGCATTCTGGATGCCAACTATTGTAATGATGGTAAGTGGTGCCTGCGCAGGATCTTCTAGTGGAGGTATGAAACTGATACGTTTCATCTTATGTATAAAGAATACCCGCAATGAATTTGTCCTACATAAGCATCCTAATGCGATTCTTCCTGTGAAGATCTCGAAACATATTATTGATTATGAGTTGATATCAAGAACATTGGCATTCATATTCCTATTTTTGATTGTTGTAGTAATTGGCACATTCATATTAACACTGACAGGTATCTCTTTTGATACTGCGTTTGGTTCATGTATCAGTGCCATTAGTAATACGGGACCTGGTTTTGGAGCAGCTGGACCTGCATTGAATTTTGCCGCATTGCCAGATTTTGCCAAATGGGTTCTTGCTATTTTGATGTTAATAGGACGATTGGAGATTTATACCATCCTACTGATGTTTACAACTTATTTTTGGAAAGATTAATCTATATTGAAGCAAAGGACTTCGTAAAAAAAGATATGGGTAAAGGTTACAGAAAATGGTTCGTTAAGAGTGGAGTCGTGCCAACTGAGTTTGAGAAAAAGATGATGGAGTACGAACGTAGAGGTTATTTGGTTCCTCCTCGTAAACTGATTAAGACAGCAGAACAAATCGAAGGAATTCGTTTGAGCGGTTTGGTAAATACAGGTGTTCTTGATCTGATAGAAAAAGAGATCAAAATAGGCATGAGTACGGAAGAGATCGATAAGCTTGTGTATGATTATACGGTATCTCATGGAGCCATTCCTGCCCCATTGAATTATGAAGGTTTCCCTAAAAGCGTATGTACATCGATTAATGAAGTAGTATGTCATGGAATCCCTAACCCTAAAACGATTTTAAAAGAAGGGGATATCATCAATGTGGATGTTTCAACTATTTTGAATGGATACTATTCAGACGCATCCCGAATGTTCTGTTTAGGAAAAGTGTCGCCAGAGAAACAACGATTGGTTGATGTGACAAAGGAGTGTTTAAAGATTGGTATGGAAGCGGCAAAACCGTATGGATTTGTAGGTGATATAGGATTTGCGATAGAACAACATGCTCGTAAGAATGGTTATTCGGTTGTTCGAGATTTAACCGGACATGGTGTAGGATTAGCTTTCCATGAAGAGCCTGAAGTGTGTCATTTCGGAAAACCTCATACAGGCATGATGTTGGTGCCAGGTATGGTGTTTACAATCGAACCGATGATTAATATGGGGAAATGTGCTGTGATATTCAGCCAGAAAGATGGATGGACGGTGACTACTCGCGATGGACTTCCATCGGCTCAGTGGGAACATACATTTGTGATGACAGAAGAGGGCTTGGAGATACTTACCTATTGATTTTATTGAACCCGCTTAATGTCTTGTGTATGAAATGTTATAATTGTGGTAATGAAATACCTAATGATGCAAAATATTGTCTTTCTTGTGGTCGAAAAGTAGGAGATAGCGGCTCTGCTAATTCCGCAAAAGAGATACAAGGAAGTCCTGAGCCTAGGAAAAGAGGAAGGAAACAACGTCGGTGGCCTAGGATTCCTTATGCATTAAGGTTGTTGTCTTTCATCACTATCGTTGCTATACTAGTTCTTTTGATTGTATTTAAATTCAGATAAGATATAAGAAAGTAATTATAGAATAACACCAATTTTCGGACTTCTATTTTATAATGATGTTAAATAGGCTCCTCATTTTTTTTGTGGGAGTTGTCGTTTTTCTATTTTTTATTTTTTATCTTTATCGAATAATATTAACCTGATAAATAAAATATGTCATGAAAAAGATAAAGATTATATTGTGTTTCATTGCGGCTTTTGCCCTTACTTATTTTTTACATTCATGTTCCACTCCAGCAGATTATTGCGAAGAGATTATAAAAGATTGCGGTAAGTTGGAAGTCAGTGTGGGCAAATTAGCAAGCCAGATCTCATCAAAAGATTATGAGAAGGTTCGAAAGATTTACGATGAGAATTTAGAGGAGGTAAACAGTGTCCTTCAACATCTAGAGAAGATCGGAGAATACAAAGGCGAAAATTATCTGCAGACTGCAGCTATTGATTATGCCAAGACATATAAAGAGATATATGAAAATGAATTTTCTGTCGCTATCGAAATCGTAAATAAGGAGAAAAAATCTTATGAAGATGGAGAAAAGGTCGCTTTCATGTTGGATGATGTGATAAAAAAATCGAAAGTGGCGAAGGATAATCTAATGGAGAATATATCGAGATTTGTGAAGGAATATGATTTAAATGTTGTTGAATAAAAAGTAAGTGTACCATGAATGTTGATCCTAATTTAGTAGAGGTCTTTTGCGTTAATAATCAGCAAAAGAAGTTGTATCCGATGGGGACTTCTCTATTGGATATTTATGATGATTTAAAACCAGAATTGAAATACAGGGTCATTGTAGCGAAAGTGAACAATGTGACGAAGGATTTGAAGTTTAGAATATTCAAGCCTAAGATGGTAGAGTTCATGAGTTATGATGAACCTGCCGGTATGAGAGCGTATGTTCGGTCCTTGTCATTTGTATTTTGTAATGCTGTTCATAAATTATTCCCTGATTTGCAGGTGAGAATAGAACACCCTATTGCAAAGGGATATTATTGTAAGTTATTGAACAATAAGAAGCCAATCAACCAAAAGATGGTTGATGACATCAAGGCCGAGATGCGTAAGATCATTGATGCTGACCTTCCATTTGTAATGTCTAATGTGACGACTGAAGAGGCAATAGAGATCTTTAACAGACAAAATGCGACTGATACAGCTCAGTTGTTGAAGTCTAAAGGATTCCTTTATACCCGTATCTATGAATTGGATGGAAGATATGAATGGTTCTTGGCTCCATTGGCACCATCAACAGGCTATGTACAGTTGTTTGACCTATTGATTTATCATGATGGTTTGTATTTACAAGTGCCTGATAGAACGAATCCATTCCGCCTTGAGAAATTCGAACCTCAGGATAAATTGTTTGATGTCTTCTCTGAACATACGAAGTGGAATGAGATCATGGGATTAGGTAATGTCGGGGAGATGAATGAGATGGTGGTGGATAAATTCAAAGTGTCGGCAATGATTAAAATTGCTGAGGCTTTGCAAGAAAAGAAGATCAATGACATTGCTGATGCAATATCTGCTCGTCAAAAGATTAAAATGGTTCTTATCGCAGGACCGTCATCTTCTGGAAAAACCACATTCAGTAAACGATTGAGCGTTGCATTGGCTGTGAATGGTTTAATCCCGATGGCATTGTCTATGGATGATTATTTCTTGCCTAGGACCCAAACACCAAGGGATGAGAACGGAGATTTTGATTTCGAGTCAATCTATTCCGTCGATCTTGATCTGTTCAATAAGGATATGAATATCCTTCTTTCTGGAGGTGAGATCGAACTCCCTCATTATAATTTTGAGAAGGGAGAAAGAGAGTATCTTGGAAAGAAATTAAAGTTGGGCGATAAGAGGGTTCTTATCATTGAGGGTATTCATGCGCTTAATCCAATGTTGACGTCTAAAGTGCCTTCGGAGAATCTTTTCCGTGTCTATATCTCGGCATTGACCACTATATCATTTGACAACCATAACTGGATTCCTACGCGTGATAATCGTTTGTTACGACGCATTATTCGTGATTATAATTATAGAGGCTACTCTGCCGTTGAGACGATTAGTCGATGGGGTAAGGTTATGGAGGGAGAAGAGAAGTGGATCTTCCCTTATCAGGAGAATGCTGATATGGTCTTTAACTCTGCATTGCTGTTCGAGATATGTGTACTGAAGAAATTTGCAGAACCTATCTTGTCTGTTGTTCCTGAAAACTCTCCTCAATATCATGAGGTTCATCGATTGCTGAATTTCTTACGATATTTTGAGATTGTTCCAGAGGTGGAACTTCCTTTAAACTCGTTGTTAAGAGAGTTCTTAGGTGGAAGTTCATTCAAGTACTAAGATTTAAATTTTCTTTATTTGAGCATACGACGAAGACAGTTTGTTTTCGTCGTATTTATTTTAGTCGATGCTCTTTTTTTCGATAGGAATAGGTGAGAAGACACATGATGAGTGTTAAACACCAGATATAGAGAAAGGAGGCTCGCATATTGTAATGATCTGCGATGAGTCCGATGATGAATGGACCGAAGAGAAAGCCTGTTCCGCTTATTGTATTGACCATGGCAATGCCCATGGCAGGAGTAACATCCTTTTGTCTTCCAGCCAAACTATATATGATAGGAACAAGGCAGGAGATGCCCAGACCTGCAATGAAAAGACCTGTAAAAGCAAAATAATATGCAGTATTAGAAATAATCAGTAATACACCAATAGCCGTTATACCACAACATACGAGTAGGATGGAGGATTCTTGGTATCGTGCTCGAATCGAATCGCAGAAGAAACGACCGATAGACATAAAGGCAGAGTATATGGCTAACCCTAATGGGGCAAGGTATTCAGGAAATTCTACAATCGTCTTCATATAGACTGTACTCCAGTTGTTCACACTTCCCTCTACAACCCTTCCACATAAGGCTATAAAGGCAAGGAATAGTAGTATTCCTTTGGGGAAGATTATTTTTTTGTGCGATGGAATATAATCTTCGGTTATGGTCTCCTGTAGATACCATTGCCGGATAAAGAAAAAGACGATTATGGAAATAGCTGCAATAATGGAGTAGTGGATCTGTACGGATATAGCGTGTTTAATAAAAAAGACGCTGGCGATGGCGCTCATGCATACGCCTACATAATATGCGGCGTGGAACAGTGAGATTATAGGACGCTTGTATGCGTTTTCTACTAGAATCGTGTTCCCGTTCATGGCAACATCTAACATGGAGATAAACACACCGTAGAGTAGTCCGATGATGTACAGACTGATGATGTTAGGCATTAACGCTAGCAAAGGAAGAAGAATCATATAAAAGAACCCTGCTATGGTGGTCTTTTTACTTCCGAATTTTCCCATTAAGTGGACATTCAAAGGCATTGTGCAAAATGAACCGATAGACATGCTTAGTAAAACACCGCTCATCTGTGTCATGTTCATATTGTAGTTTTCTAATAATGCAGGGAATCTAGATAACAAAGTAGAGTAGATAAAACCGCATAGGAAAAATTGAATCAGCAGAGCTATTCGAGCTCTTTTTTTCGTAAGAGTGATAGAATTAGAATTCATAAAACGATAAAATAAGTCAGTCTCAAGAACGGCTGCAAAGTTACCCAAAAAATGACAAACGGAATAAAAAGAAATAAAAAATATAGCGGCAGAGTATGAAGGAAAAAAGTATATTTGCATGACATATAAAATTCAAAGAAATGAAAAAGAGTATTTTATTAGCTGTGATAGGTATGACTCTTTTATCTTCTTGTACAAAACAAGTATCATTGAAGGAAAAAATGGATACGAAGGCGCAAGAACTTACAGAGATGGCAGAATTGGGTACTGTCGAATACACAATCACCAAAATTGTAAAAGCAGAGGATATCGCATGGTATAAGATAGGGGACAGGAAAATCTTGTTTTCTTGTAAAGCGGTATTGAAGGCTGGTATTGATTTAAGTGAATTCTCTAGTCAGAATGTGGAGATTGACGAAGAGACAAAGAGTATTAAAGTGACTTTGCCTCCTGCAAAACTTCTTAGTCTGAATATGCCTCCAGAGGAAACAAAGCTGGCATATCAGAAGGTTTCTATCCTACGAGATGATTTCTCGGCTGAGGAACGCGCTAAACTCTTAAAACAAGGAGAGGAAGCAATCATTGCAGAAGTGCCTAAGCTTGGTATCTTGAAGGAGTCTGAAAAAAATGCATCGGATTTCTTTAAGGCAATGTTATCACAAATGGGTTTTTCTACTATTAAAATTGAATTCAAATAATGAAAACACTTATAAAACTTATTCTATTTATTGCCATCATAGCTGTCGGAGGATATTTCTGTTGGCAAAAAGGTTGGTTGAATCAATTTTTAGGAACTGGAAGTGAACTAAAAATAGACCAGACAGCCAGTATTGTTGAGGAGGTGAAGAAGATCTCTGAATTTACCAGTGTGAAATTCTATGAGGAACTTGTTATTGATGAGAAAAAAGCAAGTAAATGGGTTGATAATAAAGCGGGTAATCTTTTGTCTAAATTGACAGGAAAAGATAAAAAAGAGATCTCAAATGATGAACTTGTCATTATTGCAAAGGGGACTGTCCGTGCAGGATTTGATCTTTCTGCAATAACGGATTCTTCATTCTCTATTCATGGGGATACGATTCGTATGGTATTGCCACAGGCGAAGATATTAGATGTTATTATTAATCCTTCAGACTTCGAAATATATGAAGAAGATGGAGAGTGGTCTCATGAGCAGGTGGTCGCTATAGAATCCAAGGCAACTAAGCAGTTAGAACAGGATGCTCTGGAGTATGGAATATTGGAGAAGGCAACAACTACTGGAAAGCAGAAACTAACCAGTTTGTTCAAATCCTTTGGATATAACGTCGTAGAATTTTAGTCACAGCTTCTTCTAGGCTGTGACTGCTTGGTGATGAGTTGAGAATTGATGTTGAGATGCAGGAATGATCGACGATGTTTTCCTTGTCGTGATCAGACCCTATAGTAGTCTATGAAATCATAGTCGAAATCATTTTTTTCGTCAGCTTTCATCTCTTCTTTGGCGATGGCTTTCCATTCATCATCATTCAGTGATGGGAAGGTCGTATCTCCTTCTATGGTGGTATGTACGTATGTGAGGTATATCTTCGATGCAATAGGAAGGAATTGACGGTATATTTCGCCACCTCCGATGATAAATACCTCTTCAGTTTCCGATTGGATTGCGTTTGCTAATTCTTCTATTGAGGAGTAGATTTCAATATTATCATAGTTCTCCTTTTTTAAAGACGATGACAAGACAATGTTGCGACGGTTGGGTAAAGCTTTTCCGATGGATAGGAACGTGTTTTTCCCCATGATGATGGTATGTCCTGTTGTCAGTGCTTTAAAGCGTTTCATGTCACCAGATAAATGCCACAACAACTGATTATCTTTTCCGATGACACCATTTTCGGAAACGGCTACTATGATGGAGATGTTCATGATACTATAAAATAGAAAAGAGGAGATGTTGCCAAAGGTAGCATCTCCTCTTTAGTAAAAGATATTAGATATTTTTGCTTTCCTCTGTGTGATTAGAGTAATAAACACGAAGAGGAGTAGAAGTAACTTTGATAAATCCTTTCGCATCCTCAGATGTCCAACCCTTATTCATTTCACCATATTCACCGAACTTCGTCTTAACCAAGTCGTCTTTAGAGTCAACACCGATTGTTGAGAAAGATAGAGGACGTAATTCTAGGGATACTTCACCGTTTACGTTACGTTGAGAGTTTTCCAACATAGCTTCGATGTCTCTCATGACAGGCTCTAAGTATTGAGATTCATGAAGGAACATACCATACCAGTTGGCAACTTGATCTTTCCAGTATTGTTGCCATTTAGACAATGTATATTTCTCTAGGAATCGGTGAGCACCGATGATAAGCATTGGAGCGGCAGCTTCGAATCCTACGCGACCTTTGATGCCGATGATTGTGTCACCCACGTGCATGTCACGTCCGATTCCATAAGCAGCTCCGATTTTCTCGATAGCTTGAATACATTCAATTTTGTCAGCGTATTCTTTTCCGTTGACAGAGCAGATTTCACCTTTTTTGAATCCGAGTTTCAAGATTTCAGAACCTGTTTTGGTCACTTGTTTTAGATAAGCAGATTCAGGTAATCCTTGCTTTGAATCTAAGATTTCGCCTCCGCAGATAGAGGTACCCCAGATACCCACATTATAAGAATATTTCAATTTAGTCCAATCAGCAGAGAAGCCATGTTGATTTAGATAATCTATTTCATATTGGCGGGTCAAAGCCATATCACGTGTCAGCGTGATGATTTCTACGCCAGGAGCTAATACTAAAAAGGTCATATCGAAACGTACTTGGTCGTTACCAGCACCTGTTGATCCATGAGCGATGGCATCAGCGCCTATTTCGTTGGCATAACGAGCGATAGCCATTCCTTGGAAAATACGTTCTGATGAAACAGAGATAGGATAGGTACCATTACGAAGAACATTTCCATACACCATGAAGCGAAGGCTCTTATCGTAATATTCCTTTGTTACATCAAGGGTTATATACTTGACTGCGCCTAATTTGTAGGCGTTCTCTTCGTTTTGTTTTAATTGTTCTTCGCTGAATCCGCCGGTATTGGCACAAGCAGCATAAACATCGTATCCTTTTTCTTTCGCCAAATACATTACGGTGAAGGAGGTATCAAGTCCACCACTGAATGCAACGACAACTTTTTTATTAGCCATATCTTGTTCTTTTTAGGTGATTTCTACTAAATTATTTCACTTTGGATAATTCTTCCTGAGCACGTTGTACGCAGAGAGGTTCGTTAGGGTCGAAAAGCATACCTGTACAGATGCAGTAACGACGTCCTGTTCGTTCCAATATATCATAGTTGATACATCCTTGACAACCTTTCCAGAAAGACTCGTCTTCGGTTAAATCAGCAAATGTAACGGGTAGGTAACCTAAACGAGTATTTAGTTTCATTACGGCAGCTCCAGATGTTAAACTGAAGATCTTTGCTTCAGGCCAACGAGAACGAGCCAATGTGAATGTCATGTGTTTGATGCGTCTTGCTAACCCGCGACCACGGAATTTTTCAGGAACGATTAATCCGGATGTGGTGACATACTTTTTATTCTCCCATGTTTCAATGTAACTGAAACCTGCAAATTCATCTCCGCACAGGGCTATGACTGCCTTGCCCTCTCTCATTTTTTGTTTTATATACTCAGGATTGCGTTTCGCAATTCCTGTACCACGCACCTTGGCTGCAGCAGCTATGGTTTCCAAGATGGTGTCCACATAAGGAATATGTCGCTCATCGGCAACAACAATCTCAATTTCCTGATCCTCCATAATTTTTTTTCCTTTATGAAATACAGCTGAAATTATTTTTTTATAGCTGGAATGACACGAGATAGAGCCTCGATGACTTCCTGCTGGGTTAAATCTTCTTTTTTTACTGCAAATATTGTATCATCACCTGCTACTGTTCCTAATATGACATCGCTCGCTTGCTCGTCAATCTCCAATGCCAGACTGCTTGCATATCCAGGTTTGGTGTGAATCACCACAATATTTGCTGAAAAATTTACCGAAGTACATGCATTCCCAGAAAGAAATCTTTCTGATGAAGCCCGATCTTCGATTGTTGCTATTTGATTTGGCAGTTGATACACATATTCACCGTACTGATTGATGGTCTTCAAAACTTTCATCTGTTTTAAATCCCTCGATAGCGTAGCTTGGGTGAGAACAAATCCACGTTCTGCTAAAAGATTCAACAACTCCTCTTGACTTCCTACTACAGAGTTGGAGATTATCTCTTGTATAACAACGAACCGTTTCGATTTATTTTTCACAATCTTTTCTTTTTAGTTTTACATCTAAATAATATCCGCATACGAATATTTATTCAAAATCCTTGCAAAATTATGTATATTTTTTCAATATACAAGAAAAAATTGTATAAAATTCATAAAATCAAATAACCTGTTCTCTTTATTCGTTAGGGCGATCAAGGTACTGGATCGTAGCCACTTCCACCCCATGGATGACATCTCAACAATCGTTTTATCGCAAGCCAACTTCCTTTTATCACACCATGTTTCTTTAATGCTATCATGGCATATTCCGAACATGTTGGCGTAAAGCGACAAGAGGGCGGGAACATAGGAGAGATGCAGGCTCTATAAAATCGTATGGGTAAAAGGAACAATGAAATACAAAGTCGTGAAAATAAAGAGTGTTTTGACGTCTTCTCTTTCATATTTTCTCCTCCTTGAGTCTCTTTTCCAATTTATTCAGTAATTGAATCATCCTTTTCTGCATGAATTCGTATGATTCCATTTTATCCCCAACATAATGAATGGCGATGTGCAGATGACTCTCCTGCTCATTCATGAACGTAAATAAAGAGTGTTTATTTGTACGATAGGCCTCCCTTATCTGACGCTTCAGACGGTTGCGATCCACCGCATGCTTGAATCTCTTTTTAGGCGCATAAACCAAACACCTAACGGCTACATCTTCTTTTTCTACTTTTAAAAAAATCAATCTATATGGATATAAAAACATGGATGCTCCTTCTTTGTATAGAGATTCCACTGTCGCTTCTCCAAATAGATGCTCTTTTTTAGGAAATGTATTTCGATTCTGCATATTATAAAAACTCTGTCAAGAATCTGACAGAGTTTGTTGTTTTATTTTTTCTTATTTGTCTCCTTTAAGAACAAATCCAAAGCAGCCGGCATGGATGGGGCTTCAGGTGTAGGTGCTTCTACATTGACGTTTAGTCCTGATTCTTTGGCAACCTTGGCGGTTGTTGAGCCCAAACAGCCTATGCATATATCTCCTTGTTCAAAATCTGGGAAATTCTTGTACAATGAAGCGATTCCTGATGGACTGAAGAAAACATACATGTCGTATGGGAAATCTTTATCCTGAGTGAAATCTGTACTTACAGTTTTGTACATTACCGCTTTGGTAAAGGTGGCATTCGCTTTCTCCATCAAGGATAGAATGTCTTCCTTGTCTGATTCTGCCGCAGTTGAATTTATATCATGCACGTCAGATACTGCTACTAGAAATTTCTCATCTAGATGTTTATTGACGCTAACCATCAAATCTTCAATCTTACCAGTGGTACTAAAGAAAACTTTTCTTTTCCTATATTGAATATAGGTCTGAAGATAGTTTGCAACAGACTGCGAAACACAGAAGTATTTCATGGTCTCAGGAATTTTCAGTCTCAATTCCTCGCTTAGTCTGAAGAAATGATCAATTGCTGTTCTTGCTGTAAACACCACTGCAGTGTAATCCAAAATGGATACTTTTTGTTGGCGGAATTCTTTTGCCAAAACTGGCTCAACTCGGATAAAGGGTTTGAAATCAATTTTCACACCATATTTCGCTTCCAAATCAAAATATGGAGACTTTTCCGCTTTTGGCTTCGGTTGTGACACCAAGATGCGCTTAATTTTCACCATCTTTAATTCTTTCTTATTTAATACATTATACTACACTCATTAACCCAAATACTAAGGCGACTGAGGGTAAAATTTCTAGCGTGCAAAGATACAAAATCAAATAGAATATTGAGGCTATACCTGTAAAAAAAATGGATAAAAACTTATATAAATATAATAATACGGCAATGCCACATATGACAAGTCCTGCATATAAGGCGATAGCCGCTATTGTGTCATTGGCATACGCAACTATTATGGAAAGTATAAATAATCCAATGGACATGGATGAGGTTAATGTTGAATAGGTCCTTTTTATATTTACCCAAGTTGGATAGTCAAAAAACACATAACAGATCACTCTTATGGATATTAATTTGAATGCCATATAGGCAGTAATGATGCCTAATAGGGATAGATAGGTGTATAAAAAGGATCCGTGATGGGATGAAAATAGTTGTTTTGAACTAAAATAGCAGAAAAGTGCTATTGAGAATATGGATAAAGTGGTTAATAGGATCTTTACTCTTGATATCTCTGAGACAGAAGAGGTGTAGAAATCACTTCTGTTCTGTGGATAGAAAAATTCTTTAAAGTCTTGGGTTAATGCTTTTGAATAGGTCGAGTTGACCCATCCGTATAGTGTCAGCATCAATAAGATTAATGGCAGGAACCAGACTTGCTGTTGAATGGTACTGTTTAATAGAGCACCCTCTTCGCTGGGAACTTTCTGAAAGATAGATTCCCTCGCAGTACATTCTTGTGTGGTGTAAGAATTTAAATAGCTGGAGGATGGCAAATAGGTTTCTATGTTTTCTTCCAAGGTGAGAACCTTTGTAGGTGGTTCCTTTGTGTATAGACTGTCCCAATACATAGGCGTTTCGTGCTCAGTGTTGGGCTTGAAATCCAGATTATATTGTGGTTCGACAGAATTATTCATGGAAGAGTGTGCCATCAAGTTATTGTGTATTTGAATATATATAAAAGAAGGAACGTGGTGTTCCTTCTTTTATTAGTTATAGTTTGCTCTGATTTTTTCAGCAAAGTCATTCATCTCTTCTGGAGTATAGGACTTTTTCTTGGAAAAGTTTATATCCCCTTCGTTTTGTATTGGAATCAAATGAATGTGTGTGTGAGGTACTTCCAATCCTAACACAGCTACGGCGATTCGTTTGCATGGAACAGCTTTCTCGATCGCTAATGCCACTTTCTTGGCAAATACCATCATATCGCCTATGGTTTTATCATCTAGGTGGAAGATATAATCATCTTCAATTTTTGGAACAACCAAAGTGTGTCCTCCTTGTACAGGATTGATGTCCAGAAAAGCAAAGAACTGATCGTCCTCTGCTATTTTATAGCATGGGATTTCTCCCTTGATAATTTTTGTGAATATAGTAGCCATTGTTAGAATGATATTTCAATTATTTCGAATGGTATTTTACCTGCTGGAACAGTTACTTCTACAACCTCTCCCTTCTTCTTTCCTAAAAGAGCTTTTGCAATAGGAGTGTTGACAGAGAGTTTTCCTTCTTTCAGATTTGCTTCGTGCTCTGAAACAAGTGTATAGGTCATCTCTGCTCCATTTTTAGTATTTTTGATCTTTACTTTATTTAGAATTTGTACAACATCCGTGTTCAAACGTGATTGATCGATGATTTTTGCATAAAGAATCTTTTCCTTTAATAGCGAAATTTTACTCTCTAATAATCCTTGTGCCTCTTTTGCAGCATCGTACTCGGCGTTCTCAGACAAATCTCCTTTGTCTCGAGCTTCTGCAATTTGTTTGGAAATGTTGGGTCTTTCGACTGTTTCCAATTGCTTTAACTCCTCTAACATTTTGTTGTAACCTTCTTCTGTTACATAAGATACAGCAGCCATGATATTTAAATTTAATTAGTAAAATTATGTTCTAAGAGTCTTGTTTTCGAAATTTCATAAAATAAATAGAATCCCAGCTTATGACTAGAACTCTATTTACTGTTAACTCAAAAAACAAACCTATGACATTGGCAAAGATAGATGGAAAGTTTTTATTTTCCAAGTTTAATTTCAAATTTATTTTGATAAATGTTCCAATGCGGCCTTAACCATATTGTCTGATTTGTTCACTAATTCATAAAATCCTTCATCCCCTAATATATTGCGTACAATATATTCCTTAGCCCTCCTTTGGATAAGTTCTTTTGTGACAAAAGAGACGTTGCGGTCTTCTGCAATCCCTTTCTTTGTTCCATACTGCATGGTGAGTTGTGCAAGGGGTTGTTTATCCAAATAAGTGGTGAGTTGTGCATAATCCATGGACGACAAACTGTTTCTGTGTTCGTCAACATAACGGAAGGCATACTCGTAAATTGTTCCTGTGTTGTGTAACTTGGTGTAATAAGGTGTCACACCGATAGTGTCGCGGGCTATGATGATGTCTGGCGTGATACCTCCACCTCCGTAAACGACACGTCCTTTAGTGGTATAGTATTTGACGGAGTCGTTGATCGTTTTGATTGTGTCCGAATCTAATTCACCGTTCGTATAGCGCTTATATACCTCTTTTTGATATTCGTCTTTGTCATTATAAGGTTTTTGAATGCAACGTCCTGATGGGGTGTAGTACCGTGCAATGGTAAGACGAATGGCTGAGTTGTCTGTCATCTCGAATTGCTTCTGTACAAGGCCTTTGCCAAAAGAGCGTCTTCCTATGATGATAGCTCGGTCATTGTCTTGCATGGCTCCTGCAAATATCTCACTTGCTGAGGCTGACCATTCATCGATCAACACGGCCAGAGGTGTTTTTTTGTACGAGCCATATCCGTTGGCATATATATCTTCTCTTTTTTGTGCTTTACCTTCGGTATATACGATGAGATTGTTGAGTTGAAGGAACTCGTTAACTATTGCGGTGGCTGCCATTAGGTAACCGCCTGAATTCTCACGTAAATCCACAATGAATGACGTGGCTCCTTCATCGGATAATTTTGTGAGGGCATCATAGAATTCTTCGTATGTAGAAGAACCGAACTTGCTGACTTTTATATATCCAACATTTTTTTGAATCATGTAGGATACATCGACACTCTTGGTCGGAACGTCTCCTCTGACAATGGTGTAGTGAAGTTTTTCATCTGCGCCAAATCGTTGAATACCCACTTTTACCTTTGTTCCTTTAGGACCGCGTAGTTTTTTTATTACTTGATCGCTGCTTATTCCTTTGCCGACAGATGAACTGTCGTTTATCTCTATGATTCGGTCGCCTGGTTGAATACCTAGTTTTTCTGAAGGACCACCATGAATGACGGCAACGACCATAATCGTGTCTCTTTGTATGTTGAATTGGATTCCGATGCCAGAGAAACTGCTTTCTAGGTCGTCATTCACTAGTTGAAGTTCGTCTGCAGGTATGTATGTGGAGTGGGGGTCAAGGTCGGAGAGGGTCTCTGTTATGACTCTTTCTGTGAGTTGCTCCTTGTCTATGGTGTCAACATATTGCAGGTCGATTAGGTTGAAAAGCATGTCTAATTTTCCTCCGGATGAGGTGTAATCGGACTGAATAGGCTTGTTTTGTGTGTTGGTTGCCAATTTGTTTCCGATGAAAATACCTAATACGATAGCGAAAGAGAAGAGGATTGGTAATAAAATCTTCTTGTTTGAGAAACGATTATTGGATGAATCCTCGTTTTCGATATTGTTGTTTGTGTAGTTGTCATTCATATGTCAGTACTATCTAAAAATTCAACTTCTATGCCTGCTCTTTTGAGAAGTTCTATTCCGTCTAAGATTCTATATTGTTCTCCGTAAACAACGCGCTTGATTCCTGCTTGGATAATTAATTTGGCGCATTCAATACAAGGGGAGGCAGTCACATATAGAGTTGCTCCTTCGCTGCTGTTAGAGGAGCGAGCAACTTTTGTGATGGCATTGGCTTCAGCATGCAGTACGTAGGGTTTAGTTGCGTTGTCATCATCTTCACACACATTTTCAAACCCTGAGGGCGTTCCGTTGTATCCGTCGGATATGATCATTCTTTCTTTGACAATCAATGCCCCCACTTTTCTCCGTTTGCAGTAGGAGTTTTCCGCCCAAATTCGAGCCATCCTCATATAACGAGAGTCAAACTGATGCTTCTTTTTATCGTCCATATCACTTTATTGAATACGTTTGTTATGCAAAGATAATAAAAAAGGCGAATCGAACCGACTCGCCTCGTTTTTTTAATACTTCACAGTGATTACTTACGAAGATTGTTTGCTTTAACGATAGCACGATATCTTTCGATATCTTGCTCCTTGATGTAGTCAAGCATACGACGACGCTTTCCAACCAACATCTTAAGCGATCTTTGCGTAGCATAATCCTTTGCATTTGACTTCATGTGTTCGGTCAAATGGAGAATACGGTATGTAAATAGCGCTATCTGAGATTCTGCTGACCCAGTATCGGTATTAGACTTTCCGTATTGACTGAAGATTTCTTGCTTTTTTGCAGCATCTAAATACATGATAATAAAAATTTAATTGTTAAAATCGGTCGCAAAGATAAACCATTATTTGATAAGAGACAAATTTTTCTGTGTGTTTTTATTTTATAAAACTGCCATGTGTGTGAATTTTCGCATACATGGCAGTTACAGAATCAGAGAAAATGTATTTTTATCGCACCACTGTAATCAAACTCTTCTCGTTTGTTTTAACGACATAGACGCCCTTTGATGGAACTCTCAACGTTCGTATATCTTCTGCAGAAGAGTTTGAAATCAAGAGAATCTTACCTGTAGGATCATAGAGCGAAATCTCTCCTTTTGCTCCTTTCACATAGATAGTATGATCTTGTGTCCATACGATGAGACCATCAGCCAAAGCCTCGGAAAGGACTGTGATGATGCTATCCGAAACGAGCGACCAACCATCTGGCACATAGTCATCCCCTGTTGTTGGTGCAAGGTTGGCGGGACTGATGACCTTTCCCTCGGAAGCGACCCCATGGAGCCAATCCTTCGTTCCATCTGTCCAGTCGGAGAATGACACATTCACCTCGGAGAGGTTCTCGCAATCAAAGAACATTTCCTCGTAGCTACCCTCCTCGAGCGTTGTGGCAGGTAACATGGTTGTTGACCTCAGACTCGTGCAACCGCGGAACATATCCTTGTAGCAGTAGGCCTTCAGTTGCGTGGCGTTCAAATCAGGCATTTTCGTGAGCCCTGCGCAGTTTTCGAAGAGGCTGGCAAAGCAATACTCGTTCGGAATAGTTGTTGCAACTCCTGTCTCGTCGATTAAGCTCATTACGCTTCCGCTCGCGGAGACTTTCCCTTCGATATCAAACTGAATACGTTGTGTCTCGGTGGAGAATCCAGACGGATTATTACCCTTGAACAGGATCTTATCTCCCTTCTTCGCCAAGATGACGGGCGTACCGGGAACCATCTCCGTCCACGTCTCGCCGCCGTCCGTTGAATACTTCAGGTCAGTACTCATAGCTGGAAGGTTCCTTCTTTCGAACAATCTTTCTGCCCCGCTCATGGATTCGACTGTGGTATCGTCCGAGACTTGTGGGTAAGGGGCAGGTTGGATGTCACCACCGTTCTGTTCGCTTTCCGTGACCGCAACACTGACGTTATCCTCCTCAGCCGTGAAGGTGAGGTAGTTAGGTTCATCCTCGATATATTTCACCGTCCATTCTTCAGGGATTCTGTCTATTCCATATTCAAGAGATAAGTTTTTAGGGCAAATGAAGGTGCCAGTTGGAGCAACGCTTTCGACCCAGTTGGAAGTCGCGGAATTATGTGACCAATCATCAAAGGAAACATTAATCTGCGATAGATTTGTGCAACCAGAGAACATTTGATAATAACACCCTTCAGGCAAAGCCGTTGCTGACAATTTGGGTGCTTTCGTCAGGCTTGTACAACCTGAGAACATTCTATAATAACAATAATCCGCTAATGTTGTTGCAGGCAATTCTGGCGCTTTCGTCAGGCTGGTACAATCTTTAAACATTCCAAAATAACAATGCTCCGCTAATGTTGTTGCTGGCAATTCGGGGGCTTCGACCAGATTTGTGCAACCTGAGAACATTCCATTATAGCAATATGAATCCAACGTCGTTGCAGACAGTTCGGGAGCTTCGATTAGACTTGTACAACCGCTGAACGCTAATACAAAAGCCCTTTGTGCAACTTCCGTAGCATGGATTCCGAGCATTCGCTTCATATTAGTGCATCCTATGAATATTTCACTATAGCAATTATATTTCAGCTCTGTAGCTGTTAAAGCAGGGCCTTGCGTCAAACTTGTGCATTTGCAGAATAATCTATAAAAACAGTACATATTTGGAATGATGGTATCGTATCCAAATCCGTCAATAAGGCTCATCACGCTTCCGTTCGCTGCTATCTTGCCTGTCATTGTGAACTTTGTATAATCGCCATAGTCTCCGCCAGTCGATAATCCTGTAGGATTATATCCCATCAACAAAGCCTTTTCTCCCTTTTTTGCCAAAGTGATAGGCGAATTGGGAGTCAGCATAGACCACGTCTCTCCATTGTCCAATGAATATCGAATATCGGGGACTTTTTCTTTGTTGTTTTCTATACCATCTACATAGTTTACTATACCAAATGAAGAGCTATCCTCTTCAGCGGTGAAGGTGAGGTAATTAGCGTTATCTGGAGTAACGTCATCAATATATTTCACGGTCCACCCTTCAGGGATTCTGTTAGATCCATACTCGACAAATAAAATTTTAGGGCAAACGAAAGTCCCAGTTGGAGCCACGTTATACACCCAACTACCAGTTTGTTGTTTCCACACTTTAAAATTAACCTTTATATAGTCAAGGCTTGTGCAATTATTGAACATTCCATTATAACACGCACGCGCTAGTGTCGTAGCTGGTAACTCTGGGGCTTGTGTCAGGCTTGTGCAATCATTGAACATTCCATAATAACAAAGTTCTGCTAATGTTGTCGCTGGCAATATTTCTGGGACTTTAGTAAGACTTGTACAGCCTTTGAACATTTCTTCATAACAACGATCGGATAAAGTCGTGGCTGGCAATTCGGGTGCTTGCGTCAAACTTGTACAGCCAGAGAACATTCCCAAATAACAATGACCCTTTAATGTTGTCGCTGGCAATATTTCAGGGACTTTGGTAAGACTTGTGCAACCATGGAACATTTCAGAATAGCAACCACGATCAACTGAGGAGTTTATGTCTGGCAATGTCGTGGCTGGCAATTCGGGTGCTTGCGTCAGACTTGTACAGTCATAGAACATTCTATAATAACACTCCCTCGCCAAAGTCGTGGCTGGTAACTCAGGGGCTTGTGTCAGGCTTGTGCAACCCAAGAACATTTGTTCATAACAACCAATAGCTAATGTTGTAGCAGGCAATTCTGGGGCTTGTGTCAGACTTGTGCAACCAAAGAACATATCAAGATAACAATCGGTAGTCAATGTCGTGGCTGGCAATTCTGGAGCCTGAGTCAGACCTGTACAACCATTGAACATATCAAGATAACAACCGGCAGTCAATGTCGTGGCTGGTAACTCTGGTGCTTTGGTCAGAGCTGATCCACAGCGATAGAACAAATAACAGAAGTTTGTATTTTCGGGGAAGACTTTTGTGATTCCAACACCGTCTATAAGGCTCATCACACTTCCGCTCGCTGCGATTTTGCCAGTCATTGCAAACCCCTTGCCTCCCCCAGAATTTTCAAAATTTTGTCCTCTTAGAATTGCTTTGTCGCCTTTCTTTCTCAAAACAACATTTTTACCATAATTGTATTTCAAGTCCAGCCACGTTTTTCCTCCATCAAGAGAATACTGTATTCCCATATATACATTATTTTTAACTCCAAACGTTGAGCTATCCTCCTCAGCTGTGAAGGTGAGGTAATTGGTCTCAATTGCAACTGTGTCCTCGATATATTTCACCGTCCACCCTTCTGGTATTCTGTCCACCCCATACTCAAGTGCCAACGCTTTCGGGCAGATGAAGGTGCCGGTAGGGGCGACGTCTTTGACCCACCAAGAAGTAGATCCTCTTTCCCACTCATCAAATGAGGCTCTAATCTCCGATAGATTGGTGCAACCATAGAACATGTAACTGTAGCAATCTCCTGCCAGCGTTGTCGCAGACAATTCAGGGGCCTTCGTCAGACTAGTGCATCCTATGAACAATTGGTCGAAACAGGCATACCCTGGGATTTCTGTGGCAAGACCTGTTCCATCGATCAGGCTCATCAAACTGCCACTGGCAGCCACTTTCCCTGTCATCTTAAATGTTGAACGTTGGCCATCCCTTGATACACCTTCAGGATTAACTCCCTTCAGCAATGCCTTGTCTCCCTTATGGACCAATACGACCGTGTCACCTTCCGCCAAGGCAATCCACGTTTCCCCATCGTCCAATGAATACTGCACGTCAGGATTATTCCCTGCGTTCACAATTCCAAACGAAGAACTATCCTCCTCCGCCGTGAAGGTGAGGTAGTTAGCCGCGCTCGCCACGCAGGCGGCGCAAAGCATCATCACAAAAGCAATTATTATTTTCCTCATAATCTAAATATTTTTTCTACCTAATAATTTTCCGCCGGCGCAGCCTTAACGCACCAGCACAACCGATGATCCGCCATTCGCGCGGAGCACATAAACGCCCTTGGACGGAACGTTCAACGCACGCTCCTCATCCGCAGAATTGGAGACTGCCACTCTCTTGCCCGACACATCATAGAGTGAAACCTCCCCTTCCGCTCCACGGATGTAGATGGTGAGATTATCGGTCCATATAGTGATGTTGTTGGCTAATGTGGTGTTTACACCAGAGCCTTCGCCTTCGATATATTTCACCGTCCAACCCTCTGGGATTCTATCCTCTCCATACTCGAGAGCCAATGCTTTCGGACAGATAAAGGTGCCGGTAGGGGCTACGTCTTTGACCCATTCATCGGTGCTGCTATAATAATCTGACCAAGTAGCAAATGAGACATTTATTTCGGACAGGCTGGTACAACCAAAGAACATCCTGTCATAACAAAAATCAGTCAATGTCGTGGCAGGCAATTCTGGGGCTTGCGTCAGACTGGTGCAACCTGAGAACATTTCAAAGTAACAAAAATCGGCCAATGTCGTAGCTGGCAGTTTTGGTGCTTGTGTCAGACTGGTGCAACCGTAGAACATATCAGTATAACAACCCTCAGCCAACGTAGTAGCTGGCAGCTCGGGTGCTTGCGTCAGACTGGTGCAAAATTCGAACATAAAACTATAACAACCATTCTCTACGTTTGATGTAGTTGGCAATGTTGTGGCCGGCAATTCGGGTGCTTGCGTCAGACTGGTACAACCAGCGAACATCCCGAAATAACAAGCTTCAGCCAACGTAGTTGCTGGCAGTTTGGGTGCTTGCGTCAGACTTGTGCAAAATTCGAACATATCTCGATAACAACTATAAGCCAATGTCGTCGCAGGCAATTCGGGTGCTTGCGTCAGACTTGTGCAACCTTGGAACAATTTATAGAAACAGTAATTTCCAGGAACTTCCGTAGAAATACCTACTCCATCGATCAGACTCATAATGCTACCGCTGGCGGTCACTTTCCCGGTCATCTTAAATGTTGAATATTGCTCCCAACTCTTTGAGAACCCTTCGGGATTATTACCCCTCAACAAAGCCTTGTCTCCCTTATGGACCAATATGACCAAGTCACCTTCCGCCAATATATTCCATGTCTCTCCTCCGTCCAACGAATACTGCACGTCTGGGTTGTTGCCACCGTTATTCACGATTCCGAACGAAGAGCTATCCTCCTCCGCCGTGAAGGTGAGGTAATTGGCCATGTCCTCGATATATTTCACCGTCCAACCTTCCGGTATACTTTCCCATCCATATTCAAGAGCCAACGCCTTCGGGCAGATGAAGGTGCCGGTTGGGGCTACGTCAATGACCCATTCAGCAGTGTAATCACCGCGATTCCAATCATCAAAGGGCACTTTGATTTCCGACAGGCTGGTGCAACCTGAGAACATCTCGTAATAACAGCCCTCAGCCAACGTTGTAGCTGGCAATTCTGGGGCTTGCGTCAGACTGGTGCAATGATAGAACATCCCCCAATAACAATTATCAGCCAATATCGTCGCTGGCAATTCGGGGGCTTGCGTCAGACTGGTGCAACCTAAGAACATAGCACGGAAACAGAACTCCCCAGGAATTTCCGTAGAAATACCTACTCCATCGATCAGACTCATCACGCTACCGCTGGCGGCCACTTTCCCGGTCAGCTTAAATCTTGAAAATTCATACTTCCCCTTTGAGAAACCTTCCGGATTGTCTCCTCTCAGCAAAGCCTTGTCACCCTTATGGGCCAACGTGATGGTATCGCCTGCAGCCAGTGCGGTCCATGTTTTTCCGCCATCTAATGAATACTGCACGTCAGGATTATTTCCTTCGTTGTTCACGATTCCGAACGTGGAGCCATCCTCCTCCGCCGTGAAGGTGAGGTAGTTGGTCTCCACCGCAACCGTATCATCGATATATTTCACCGTCCAACCTTCCGGTATTCTGTTCACTCCATACTCAAGCGGCAATGTCTTCGGGCAGATGAAGGTGCCGGTAGGGGCGACGTTTCTGACCCAAGCGGCAGTGAAATAATCGTCATTCCAATCATCAAATGAGACATGGATTTCGGATAGTCTTGTGCAATCTTGGAACATATCAGCATAACAACCTCTAGCCAACGTTGTGGCTGGTAATTCAGGGGCTTGCGTCAAGTTTGTGCAACCTTCGAACATGTAACTATAACAATAATCTGCCAACGTTGTGGCTGGTAATTCTGGGGCTTGCGTCAGACTGGTACAACCAGCGAACATAGATTCATAACAGCGCCAGTTCAATTTCGTCGCTGGCAATTCCGGCACTTTCGTCAGACTAGCGCAATCCTTGAATAAACTATTAAAACATTCAGATTTAGGAATCTCCGTAGAAACACCCACTCCATCGATTAGACTCATCACGCTTCCGCTGGCGGCAATAGCACCCGTCATGACGAAGTGAGCGTAATCCTTTACATTACTGCCCAGTCCTTTCTCATTAAATCCCCGGATGAGTGCCTTATCTCCTTTTTGGGGCAATAGGATTGTATCTCCGACCATCAATTCCGACCATGTCTCCCCTCCGTCTAAGGAGTATTGCACATCTGGCTCAAGATAATTGTAGTCTATTCCGAACGTGGAACTATCCTCCTCCGCCGTGAAGGTGAGGTAGTTGGTCTCCACCGCAACCGTATCATCGATATATTTCACCGTCCAACCCTCTGGGATTCTGTCTAATCCATATTCAAGCGACAATGCTTTCGGGCAGTAGAATGTGCCGGTAGGGGCTACGTTTTCGACCCAATTCTGAGTGTAGCCACTCCACTCGTCGAAGACAACACTGATTTCAGACAAGTTTGTACAACCTGAGAACATCTCAGAAAGGCAACTGCTTCTTTCAATCAGATTCACATTCATCTCAAATAACAAATATGCACGAGTGAGGCCAGTACAATTCTTAAACATAGAATTATAACAATTAGCAATTAATGCTGTAGCTGGCAATTCAGGAACTTCCGTGAGACTTGTGCAACCGGAGAACATATCAGCATAACAATAGTCCTTCAATGTCGTGGCTGGCAATTCAGGAGCTTGAGTTAGACGGGTGCAGCCTGAGAACATTTTTTCATAACAACATAAAGTCAACGTAGTAGCAGGCAGTTCCGGAGCTTGCGTCAGGCTGGTGCAACCTGACAACATGCCATAATAACAATCACTTGCCAATGTCATAGCTGGCAGCTCGGGGGCTTGCGTCAGACTCGTGCAGCCTGAGAACATATACCTATAACAATCACTATTCAATGTCGTCGCTGGCAGTTCAGGGACCTGCGTCAGGCTGGTGCATCCTGAGAACATAACGCAATAACAACTTGACGCCAACGCCTTCGCTGGCAGTTCAGGCGCTTGCGTCAGACCTGTACAATGTGAGAACATGCCACAATAACAACTTTCAGTCAAAGTTGTTGCGGATAATTCAGGGGCTTGTGTAAGGCTTTTGCAGCCCGAGAACATGTCTTTATAACAGAAAGCCGCCAACGTTGCAGCAGGTAATTCAGGTGCTTCTGTGAGATTTGTACAACCAGAGAACATAGATTCGTAACAAGCGTATTTTAATGTTGTAACAGGTAATTTAGGAGTTTTAGTCAGACCTATGCAACCCGAGAACATATTTTGATAACAACCACTAGCCAACGTAGTAGCAGGCAGTTCCGGGGCTTGCGTCAGACTCGTGCATCTACTAAACATACTCGTATAACAATCACTAGCCAACGTGGTAGCAGGAAGTTCCGGAGCTTGCGTCAGACTAGTACATCCTGAGAACATCGTATTATAACAACCATAAGCCAATGTCGTCGCAGACAATGCCGGAGCTTGCGCCAGACTTGTGCACCCCAAGAACATTTCATAATAACAAGTACCAGCCAATGTCGTGGCTGGCAGTTCTGGAGTCTGCGTCAGACTGGTACAACCTTTGAACATTTCCCTATAACAACCATTAGCCAAAGTAGTAGCTGGCAGTTCGGGTGCTTGCGTCAGGCTGGTGCAACCTGAGAACATTCCTTCATAACAATAACTTGCCAATGTCGTGGCTGGCAATGCTGGAGCTTGCGTCAGACTTGTACATCCTGAGAACATTCTGTTATAACAGCTAGATTCTAATCTCGTGGCAGGCAGTTCAGGCGCCTGCGTCAAACTGGTGCAATCATTGAACAAACCATAGAAACAGTAATCCACAGGGATTTCTGTGGAAAGGCCCGCTCCATCGACTAGACTCATCACACTACCGCTGGCGGCCACTTTCCCTGTCATTCTAAAACATGAATATTGATCCCAATACTTTGAGAAACCTTCGGGATTATTACCCTTCAGCAAAGCCTTGTCTCCCTTATGGGCTAATATAACCGTGTCGCCTACAGCTAAGGCAGTCCACGTCTTCCCACCATCCAATGAGTACTGCACGTCTGGGTTGTTGCCGCCGTTGTTCACGATTCCGAACGAAGAGCCATCTTCCTCCGCCGTGAAGGTGAGGTAGTTGGTCTCCACCGCAACTGTATCATCGATATATTTCACCGTCCAACCCTCAGGTATCCTGCTATCTCCATACTCGAGAGGCAGGTCTTTCGGGCAGATGAAGGTGCCGGTTGGGGCTACGTTTTTAACCCACGTATGGGTGGATTTACCATCATTCATCCAATCATCAAAAGAGACAGTGATTTTGGATATATTTGTGCAACCATCGAACATTCCCCAATAACAAATTTCAGCCAACTGCGTTGCAGGCAGTTCAGGGGCTTGTGTCAGACTTGTGCAACCTTCGAACATTCCGTCATAACAACGAAATGCCAACGTTGTGGCTGGTAATTCTGGGGCTCGCGTCAGACTCGTACAACCTCTGAACATATGTGCATAACAATCTTCCGTCAACGTCGTAGCAGGCAATTCTGGGGCTTGTGTCAGACTTTTGCAACCAAAGAACATTACCCAATAACAACCTTCAGCCAACGTTGTAGATGGCAATTCAGGTGCTTGTGTCAGGCTGGTGCAACCTGAGAACATGGAATCATAACAATTATATGCCAATGTTGTTGCAGGTAATTCAGGGGTTTGCGTCAGGCTGGTGCAACATGAGAACATTTCTCCATAACAACGTCCTGCCAACGTTGTGGCTGGTAATTCTGGGGTTTGCGTCAGACTTGTGCAACCTTTGAACAACCTATAGAAACAATAATCAGCAGGGACAACAATGGTTTCGCCTGTGCCGTCGATCAAACTCATCACGCTACCACTGGCTGCTATCTTTCCTGTCATCGTAAAAGATGAGTATTTATCATACCTCTTTGAGAACCCGTTCGGATTATCCCCTCTCAGCAAAGCCTTGTCACCCTTATGGGCCAACGTGATGGTATCGCCTGCAGCCAGTGCGGTCCAGGTTTCTCCATCATCTAATGTATACTGCACGTCAGGATTATTTCCTTCGTAGTTCACAATTCCAAACGTGGAGCCATCCTCTTCCGCCGTGAAGGTTAAATAGTTAGCCGCACTCGCCACGCAGGCGACGCAAAGCATCATAATGAAAGCTGTAAATATTTTCTTCATAACCTATATAGTATTATTTTCCTTTATTTCTCATGTCAAAGCATTGTGCGATGACTTTCTCCCCAAAATAATGTAAATGTAATAGGATTCTCTTAAAAAAGAGAAAAATAAATCATTATTTTACCCCCCCCATGATTTCTTGATTTTTGTCAAATAAAAAATTATAGGAAGGAGTATAAATTCATTTTGCGCTATAAATGATGGTAATGGAAAAAAATAAGCAGGTTTCAGCCTGCTTATTTTTCTAATAATGTCTATTGTATTGAATTTCAAATAGTTGTAACTGAAAATTAAAACTACATAGTGGAAATCGGAGAATTTAAGAGAACCAATCAAATCCGAACAATCTCTTAATCAAGTTCTTGAACCATTTCATTAAACCTGTATTAACTGTAACTTCCATTTTAAAGGTATCTGGCGACTCTCCTATTTTTATGGTTTTATCTTTGCCATAATGCACTTTTATGTAGATATCTCCTTTGCAATATGCATTATCTTTTGAGGATTCAAATCCATTCTCGGTCAGGTAGGAGATTAGCTTCTGATATGTTTCGTCATCTGCTTTAAGGTATCCAATATACATGGAGAAAGGATCCACGTCGTCTGTTATCTTTGTAAGATTTGAAAAATCGGCGGTGGTTGCTTTCTCGTAAGCTAAAATGGATATTGGCATATCCAAAATTAAACCTTGCGAAGCCCAATAAGGTGTTCTCATGGTTGGAATAGCTGGATCCCAACATAATTTTGAGAAATCATTGCATTTGCCACCATATAAATAAGGTACGGTATAGGTTCCTTCAAAAAGGGCATCGCTTTCTGCACTGTTTTCATCTTTTTTTGCCTTTCCTGTTGCAACGATAGAAATAGAAACATGATTATCAATTTTTCTCTTCTCAATTCGTGCGGAAGTAGATTCAAAATGATATTTTTCAATAGTGACATGTCCGTTTAAGAAAACAGAATCTTCCACGTATTTTTCGATCTTGATATCAATATCGTCATTGCCTATCTCTGCACCTTCCTTTCCTACACCGGAGTAGTCAAATTCTTTTGTCTTTAATGGAATCACTTCATTTCCGATGGTGATACGTGGTTCTTCACGACTTGCAATGTCTTGTCGGCAGACAATGATGGAACCGATAATCTGAAAATCTTCGCCAGTAAATGAGATCTCTTGGGTCACTTCCTCACCACCAGGAATTACTACATGTACCGATACATTTTGTGCGTCGGAAGGGATCTTAACGGCAAATTGGCCATTTGACTGTGGTAAAGTAAATGGGGTTGTCTCTTTCTCCCCGTTACGTTCGTATTGACAGTAGATAGGGAATGATACATTCTTATCACATGAGTTTTCCAGTTTTCCTTTGATAGAAGGGAAGGAAGGAAGAACAATATCTTGAGTGTAAGTGGTGTTGCCCGGTTGCCCTTTTACCAAAATAGAAAATTCATTGTCATAATTCAAGTAGTCTTCTTTTCTGACTTTTACGGTTACGTCTGTTTCACTTGGAATACGTACGCTGTACTCTCCATCCTCATTGGTATAGGCATATACTTGTTCGATGATAACTTTCACACCTGCCAATGCATTGCCTTTGTCATCTTTCACTTTTCCTTTTAAGACAACAAACTCTTTAGGGTCATCCAAGTTCACCCATGAGAAGTGTGCTACTTCTCCTTCATAGACATCACCGTTCTTTGTGGCCATACCACACTCTTCCCAGATACCAGTGGATTCGTTAAAGTGCCATAAAGGCATTTGTGCGGGAGCCTTCTCCGCCATGCCCTCTGGAATAGGGAATGTCACTTTTGATTTTGTCTCTTCGTTGATTTGTAGTTTAGTTCCTTTCGTGTCTTTCATTACAACATTCACCATACCGTATGAAACTAAAGGAACTTCTTCGTTTGTCTCACTTCGTTGCGCAATCAGGTCACCACCAGGCATGGCGGATTGAAAGGTAGGTTTGGTTGGGTCTAGGTAAAGTACGCTGACATTGACTTTGCCTTTGTAGGGGGTGCCATCTTCGTATGCGACACCGTTTTTAGGAATATCAACGGCTAAATTGCCGACCGAGACCTTGGCTCCATTGGTGGCTGTAAAGGTAGTGGTTTTACTCACATTCTCTATATTTTCTTTTATTAGAACAACTTCTATTAATCCAACAGAGCTGACAGAGCCAGAACGGACAACAGGGAAATACCCTTTTTTATGAAAATTCATTACATATCGTCCATTGGTATTTTGAATGTGTTCCAACGTAAAGGAACCTTGTTCGTCTGTTTTTGTGGTGTAACCATTGGATTTCACCTCTACATCAATGATTGGATTTCCATCCATATCCTTGACGGTTCCACTCATGTATTCTATGGTAGGTGCCTTTTTGGTACAAGAAACGATACCACACAAGGATAAAATAACGAATAAAAAATAAATTGTTTTTTTCATTGAATAATAAATTAAAATTCATCAACCCACGGGTTGTACTATTTATTTTTAAATCATGGTGAACTATAAAAATCACCTAAAATAAGTTCTTGATGCAAAGATATGTTATTTTAGGTTAGTGATGAAAAAATTCATACCTTTGCGCAATATTTTTGTGACGAGCATGTTAATTAGAATTTATCCAGAGAATCCTAACCCAAGGGAGATTGATAAAGTAGTACAGTTTCTTCGTGATGGAGGACTTATAGTGTATCCTACAGATACTATTTATGGCTTGGGCTGTGATATATTTCACACGAAAGCAGTAGAGAAAATATGTCGATACAAAGGCATAGATGTCAGAAAGGCTAATTTGTCTTTTATCTGTTATGATCTCAGTCATATAAGTGAATATGCTAAGGTGAGTAATGATACGTTCAAGCTGATGAAGAAGAATTTGCCAGGTCCGTTTACGTTTATCTTAAATGGAAATAATAACTTACCTAAGTTATTTCGCAATAAAAAGACTGTAGGAATCAGAATACCAGATAACAATGTTATACGGGAGTTGGTGAAAGGGCTTGGAAATCCTATTCTATCGACTTCTGTGCACGATGCTGATGATGAGATACAAGAATATTTCACGGATCCTGAACTTATTCACGAACGGTATGAAAATATTGCAGACGTAGTGATTAATGCTGGTTATGGTTCGTTGGAGCCTTCGACGGTGGTTGATTGTACGGGAGATGAACCCGTTGTTGTTCGACAAGGGAAGGGTGAATTGATTTTCTAATTATAACTATTTAATTTTTGCTATTGTGTGGGTCTTTTTAGCACTGGTTTCAGCTCTTCTACTTGGATGTTATGATATATTCAAGAAGATCTCGTTAAAAGATAATGCTGTTATACCTGTTTTGTGTTTATCCATCGTTATTTCTGCAGTTCTCTTTCTGGTCCCAACGTTCCTTTCATGGATCAATCCGGATATGATGAGAGCTGTTCGGTTCTATGTCCCATCAATGAGTGCAGAAGCACATTTTTTCATATTCTTAAAATCAATATTGGTATTGGGTTCATGGATTTCTGCTTATTTTGGCATGAAAAACATTCCGATAACAATTTATTCTCCTATTCGTGCCACCCAGCCGGTATGGACTGTCATAGGGGCGTTTTTTATTTTCGCTGAACGGTTAAGTCCGTTGCAGACAGTAGGTGTGGTTGTAACCATTCTGTCTTTTTATCTTTTCTCGTTGGCGGGTTTGAAGGAGGGCGTTTCATGGAAACACAATAGATGGGTTTGGCTGATTGTGCTGGCAACCCTTTTAGGTTCGGCCAGTGGCTTATATGATAAACATCTTATGCATCAGTATGATAGGATTGGTGTGCAGGTTTATAGTACTATGTATCAAGCGATTGTAATGCTTATTATCTTGCTGTCGTTATGGTATCCCAAAAGGAAATCGACCACACCGTTTGTTTGGCGATGGAGTATATTGGGTATCTCGCTATTCTTGATGATGGCTGATTATGTTTATTATTGGTCTCTTTCATCCGAAGATGCGTTGATATCGATTGTTTCTACAATTCGGAGATCGGGTGCTGTCGTTCCGTTTTTATATGGGGCATTCTTTTTAAAAGAAAAGAATCTGAAGCTGAAGAGCATCTTGTTATGTTGTATCCTATGTGGTGTGACATTGCTTACCATCGGAGCATTGAAAGGATAGGAGACTATTGATAATTTAAAATTATCAAAATCTTTTTTATACCTTTGCAAAAAAGGTTGTTACGATATATGAGACAGATTTCATTCATAGTCATGTTTTTTTTCTTTTTGTCGTTGGCAAAAGGACAAACACAAAGTTTAGATGACTATTTCATTATGGGTTTGAAGAGTCAGTTGCAACTGAACCAAGAGACACGAAAGGCGCTTCTTAATGGGTATAAAACGGGGAAGGGAAGTTCATTGAAAATGCAAAATGGAGGAACGGCCTCGGTTTTAGAATACAAAGAAAATAACTATTTGAAAATAAGGACTTCGGAAGAGGGCTATTTCTCCTTGAAAAGATGGGTGGACGATAAGGGTGTTATGTTCGGACTCAGTTGGTGGGTGTGTGGAAGTCAGTGCGATGGATATGCAAAGCTTGTCCGTCCAAGTGTATTGCAGCAAACGGATTCGTTGCCAGTCATACGGCTGTCTGATTTTTTTAACGAGGACTCATTAAAAGCGGATGGATTAACCAAAGAGATGATGAGTGAACGATTTGAGATAGATTTTATTCATTATGAGTTTTCTTCAGGAGATACGATATGGGTTTATAATAACACACATGAGTATTTAGATGAATTACGGCAAAAGAAATATCAGAAATATTGGAAGGGGAATGCACTTCCAATTATTCGAAATAAAGGAATATACATCAAAGGAGATGTGATTAATAAATCGTTCGTTTTAAATAATAAGAAAGATGAGTAAGGACGGGAGAACAGAAATCTCTACAATGGGAGAGTTTGGATTAATAAAGCATCTGACAGAACATTTTGAATTGAAAAATGAGTCTTCGATCAAAGGTGTGGGAGATGATGCTGCGATACTTGATTATAAGGATAAACAGGTGTTATTGACTACGGATCTTCTTTTGGAAGGTGTTCATTTTGATCTTACTTATTGCCCTTTAATGCATCTGGGGTATAAATCAGCGATTGTTAATTTTTCAGATATATATGCGATGAATGGACAGCCCAAACAGATAATTGTCTCTTTGGGAATATCAAAAAAGTTCTGTGTGGAGGATTTGGAAGAGTTGTATGCAGGAATTCAGTTAGCTTGTAAAAAATATGGGGTGGATATGGTCGGAGGTGATACGTCTGCTTCTCTTACAGGTTTGACAATCAGTATCACTTGCGTCGGGGAGGTGGAAAAAGGTCGTGCCGTTTGTCGTAACACAGCAAAAAACACCGATCTGTTTTGTGTCTCTGGTGATCTTGGTGCTGCATACATGGGTCTTCTGTTATTGGAACGAGAAAAGAGTATTTTTAAGGGGGATGAAAGCGTTCAGCCAGATTTCGCCGGGAAAGAATATATTATTGAACGTCAACTGAAACCCGAAGCCAGAAAAGATATTATTGAGGAGTTGGCAAAACATGATATCGTGCCGACTTCTATGATGGATGTTTCAGACGGCTTGTCATCAGAGTTACTTCATATCTGTCACCAAAGCGGATTAGGCTGTCGTGTGTATGAGGATCGTATTCCGATAGATTATCAAACAGCAGTTATGGCTGAGGAGTTTAATATGAATCTTACAACGGCGGCACTTAACGGAGGTGAGGATTATGAACTACTTTTCACAGTACCGTTATCTGCCAATGATATTGTACAAAACATTCCAGGCATAAAAGTGATTGGACACACAACGGATGAGTCTTTGGGCTGCCGATTAATCACTCGACAGGGTGATGAGGTGGAATTAAAAGCTCAAGGATGGAATTCCTTAAAATAAATGAAGTAGTTCTTCGTTTTTAAAGTATGGTGAATTCATAAATTCATTTTTTGAATAAAAAAGTTATGCGCAGATATTTTTATTTCTTACTGATACCTCTTATGTTGTTTTCCAGTTGCTCAATTAAACAGCGACTGAAGAAAGCAGATAAAAAATATGAGGTGGGAGAGTATTATACAGCAGCATCCATGTATAATAAGATATATCCTAAGGTAAAATTGAAAGACCGTCCGATGAAAGCCTATTCAGCTTTCCGTTTGGGATTGTGCTATCGTTTGATCAATGAGAGTGAAAGAGCGGAGCGTGCTTTTTCTAACGCTGCTCGATATAATTATAAGGATTCAATTGTTTATCTGTATTATGCAGATGCATTAAGACAGAATAAGAAGGAAAAGGATGCTATTGCTCAATACGATATTTATTTGGAGAAACATCCTGATGATATTCGCGCGATCAATGGTAAACAGTCGGCTTTGGAGGTGGCTGAATGGCGTAAGAATCCAACACGATACAATGTGAAGAAAGCCACATTCTTTGCTTCTAAGAAAACAGAGTTTTCACCCGCTTTCCCTGGGGGGGATGAGGATGTTGTCTATTTTAACTCTACGAGAGAAAATAAGGATATAGGTGGTGGAAACAGTAAGATTACGGGTGTCAGAAATAATGACATATACACAGCCAAGCGAAACTCGTTAGGTGAGTGGGATAATTTGGAGGCATTAGAAGGCGATATAAACACTGATTTTGACGAAGGTACGGTTTCTTTCAGTGCAGATGGTAGAACGATGTTCTTTACCAGATGTTATGTAGAGAAAGGAGAAAGCAGGGGCGCACAGATCTGTTCGGTGACTCGTTCAGGTGGTAAGTGGGGAAAGGTGATAGATGTAAAGCTTTCGGCTGATAGTTCGTTGTCATTCGCTCATCCGACATTATCTCCTGATGATAGATTTTTATATTTTGTGTCAGATATGCTAGGCGGTTATGGAGGAAAAGATATCTGGAGAAGTGAGAAGAATGGAAATCAATACGGTGCGCCGGTCAACTTAGGTCCATCAATAAACACGCCGGGAGATGAGATGTTCCCGTATATGAGAGAAGATGGTACGCTCTATTTCTCCTCTAATGGACATCCTGGTTTTGGTGGTTTGGATATTTTTTATGCTACAGAGTTGGACGATGGATCGTGGGAAGTATCTAATATGATGTGCCCGATCAATTCCAACGGCGATGATTTCGGAATCAGTTTTGTCACTGGAAAAGAGAAAGGTATGTTCTCATCTAATCGAGGAGAGAAGAAAGGTTATGATAAGATATACGAGTTTGAATTACCTGCGGTTGAGTTCTTAATTGACGGAAAGGTTTCGGATATGAATGGAGAACCTTTAGGAGATGCCATTGTGCGTATAGTAGGTGATGATGGAACCAATACTAAATTACACACAAAGAAAGATGGCTCTTTCAAACTGTCGTTGAATAAGAATGTGAAATATGTGTTGTTAGGTAATTGTCGAGGCTACTTGAATCAGAAAGAAGAAGCTATAACGATGGGACTGGAGGATTCTAAGATGTTTCCTATTCATTTCACATTAGCTTCTCTTAGTAAGCCTGTCGGTCTGGATAATATTTTCTTTGAATTTGGTAAGGCTACACTTACAGATGCCTCTTCCACTGCATTGGACAAGTTGGTTAAGGTGCTCAATGATAATCCTAATATAACGATAGAAATAGGTGCGCATACCGACCGTGTAGGTTCGGCAGATGGTAACTTGCAGTTGTCGGGAAAGAGAGCACAGTCTGTTGTTGATTATCTTATCAAGAAGGGAATTGAGGCAGAACGACTCACCGCGAAGGGATATGGTAAAACACAGCCAGTTGTGGTCGATAAGGCGATTCAGAAAAAATATTCGTTTTTGAAAGTGGGGGATGTGTTGGATGAAGAGTATATCGAAACACTCACGGATGAACAGAAAGAGATTGCTGATTCAATCAACCGTAGAACAGAGTTCCGCGTATTGAAGACGACATATAAAATGTACTAGTATGGCAAAGATTAAGGATTATAAGAGCGCAATCACTGAACTGGAAGAGATCTTAGCTCAGTTGGAGGCGAATGAGTTGGAGATAGATGAACTGACCCTTAAAGCCAAACGAGCAACAGAGTTGATTAAGTTTTGTAAGGAGAAGCTATACAAAACCAATGAGGAAGTGAATGCTATATTAAAGGATAATTAATGGATGATTCAGATAAAACGAAGAGGGAGGTGCCACAACACCTCCCTCTTCGTTTTTATTTCACGTTATGACAAGCAACAATCGTTAATGAATAGCGATTTGTTTTGTGGCTTGTTTTATTTGTTCAACACTCTTTTTTGGCAGAGTAATATTCAAAATACCGTTTTCCACCTTTGCGTTGATATCATCTTTGCAGATGTTATCTGGCAGTTTCATCATCTCTTTGAATTGAGACGATGTGAATTCATGACGTAGATAACGGCTGTTTTTGTCATCTTTTTTCTCTTTTTTGTTTATTTCAACAATCAGGTTGTTGTCTTGGTCGATTGATATAGACAAGTCATCTTTGGACATACCAGGAATACTCAGTTCCATTTCGTATGCTTTGTCATCCTCTTTGATGTTCATCTGTGGAGCAGTGCTGATTGGAAAGTTGTTCCAGTTCATGTCAAACAGATCGTTGAATAATGTAGGAATGAAATCCTGTGATTTTCTTGCTAATAACATTTTTGTGTCCTCCAGTTAAATTAAACATTATATTTATTTTCTGGCTGTTGTTAGAAGCAGTCGTAATGAGTTGTTCAAATTGTGTGCCAAAGATATTCCTTCTATATAATAGCCCATATATCTGCCGAATTTTCCAACAAATTTATGATAAAATGACAAAAGTGGACAAAATGACATGAAAGATGCTCTCTTTTTTATTACAAACGGGATAGATACGCTTGTTGGGTAAGCTACTATAGCAAAGGCCGTTGATTGTGTGTCTCTGAAATTTAAAGCCAATAAAAAAAGTGTGCCAAAATAATATTTTGACACACCCTTATAAGAATATACGAAAAAATTACCAAGCGAACAAAGGATACTCCTTCATGATGCTGTTTACTTTTTCGCGAACTGATTTGATATTAGCTTCGCTTTCTGGGTTAGCAAGAACCGTATCGATCATTTCAACAATCTCAACCATCAAATCCTCCTTAGCACCACGAGTTGTGATAGCAGGGGTACCGAAGCGGAGACCTGAAGTTTGGAATGCGGAACGAGTGTCAAATGGCACCATGTTCATATTGGTTGTGATGTCTGCAGAAACAAGAGCTGTTTCAGCCATCTTACCTGTCAATTCAGGGAATTTAGGGCGAAGGTCGATCAACATGGAGTGGTTGTCGGTACCGCCAGAAACGACAGCGTAACCTTTATCGACGAATGCTTGTGCCATTACAGCAGCATTCTTCTTCACTTGAGTTTGGTATTCCTTGAATTCTGGTTGAAGTGCTTCACCAAAAGCAACAGCCTTAGCAGCGATAACATGCTCCAATGGACCACCTTGCATACCTGGGAACACTGCAGAATTTAGGATGGAAGACATCTTACGGATGACGCCCTTCTTTGTCACTTTACCCCATGGGTTATCGAAGTCCTTGCCAAGAAGGATGATACCACCGCGAGGTCCACGAAGTGTCTTATGAGTAGTAGAAGTGACGATATGTGCGTATTTCAATGGATTGTCAAGCAAACCAGCGGCAATCAAACCAGCAGGGTGAGCCATATCAATCATAAGTAATGCACCTACTTCGTCAGCGATTTTACGCATACGAGCATAATCCCATTCGCGAGAATAAGCTGAACCACCACCGATGATTAACTTAGGACGTTCTGCTTTTGCTGTTTTCTCCATTTCATCGTAATCAACACGTCCTGTCTCTTTGTTCAAAAAGTAAGGAACTGGCTTGTATATCAAACCTGATGTGTTAACCAATGAACCATGAGATAGGTGTCCACCATGAGCCAAATCCAAGCCCATGAATTTATCGCCAGGATTTAGAACTGCAAGTAGAACCGCACCATTTGCCTGAGCTCCTGAGTGAGGTTGTACATTAGCGTACTCAGCGCCGTAAAGTTTGCATAGGCGCTCGATTGCTAAGCCTTCGCTCATGTCAACTACCTCGCAACCGCCATAGTGACGGTGTCCGATGTAGCCTTCAGCGTACTTGTTAGTTAAGCAAGAACCCATTGCTTGCATAACTTGGTCACTCACGAAATTTTCTGAGGCAATTAATTCTATGCCTTTCAGTTGGCGTTGGTGCTCCTTCTCGATAATGTCGAAAATTGCTGTGTCTCTTACCATAAGTTTACGTATATAGTCAATGTTAAATCCGTATAAAACTGATGCAAATTTACTTAAAATTTTGACATGAAAGTAGTTCCGTCAGTATTTGTTGTATGAAATAAAAAAGGATGTCCGTTGTGGACATCCTTTTTTATTATAAGGTTATGATTATTCTGCAGCAGGAGTTTCTTCTGCTGGAGCCTCTGTTGCAGGAGCTTCTGCAGCAGCTGCAGCAGCCTCAGCCTCTTTTGCAGCAGCCTCAGCTTCAGCTTTCTTCTTTGAAACCAATTCAGCTTTAGCAGCGTTTACTGCTTTTTCTGCTTCCAAACGTTTCTTAACGTCTTCTTTCTTAGCTGTCTCTTTCTTGCTTATGAAAGCTTGAGTTTTCTTATCTTTCTCAGCTACCCATGCATTGAATTTTTGTTGTGCTACTTCATCAGAGAATGCTCCCTTCTTAACACCACCTTTTAAGTGCTTCATTAAGTAAACTCCTTTGTCACTCAAAAGATTTCTTGTAGTGTCTGTTGGTTGTGCACCGCACTCTACCCAATACAAAGCTCTTTCGAAGTTTAAATCAACTGTAGCAGGATTTGTGTTAGGATTATAAGATCCAATTCTTTCAATATACTTACCATCACGTGGTGCTCTGCTATCTGCTACGACGATGTGGTAATACGCGTACCCCTTGCGGCCGTGTCTTTGCAATCTAATTTTGGTTGCCATTTTTTAAATTTTGTTAGTTAAACTTCATTAATTATAAAAGCGGTGCAAAGTTATAACTTTATTTTGAATTATCCAACCCTAATACTTTGTTTTTGCTAACTGTGGCGATGAAATCCTTCAAATAGATAGGTTCGAAATAAGCAACGTCTTTGAAATCCTTTGCTTGGTATGCTAATTCTGCTAATTTCGCCATTCTTGAAGCCAAAGGATTCATCTCGTCTAAAAAACGTGCGTTGGGGTGTGTAAGCGTGTTTTTACATTTCCCTGCCCCATTACCAAAGAAGTATATTATATGATTGTCTAGCAGCTCTTTATATGAGTTTTCATCAATAATATCTGCGGATGTTTTTTGTATTTGATTTAACTTTTTATCATAAAAAGATGTATATACTTCCATTCGTCTGGCATCAATCATTGGACAGAAATAGGCATCGTTTTCTATGTTGCTCGGAGTTAGTTTCTCTATAGCAGATACAGTGATGACTTTCAACGTATCGATAGAGAGTAGGGGAACATCCATTCCGTAACACAATCCTTTGGCAGTAGAAACACCAATGCGTAATCCTGTATATGAACCTGGTCCGCTGCTGACTGCCACGGCATCAATCTTTATGTCATTATTCTTCGTGTATTCTTGCAACTCCTGTAGATAGGATGCTAAAAGAATTGAATGTGCCTGTCCGGTTAACTGTTTTTTCTCAAATACACATTGACCATCTGTTGACAAAGCTACGGAACAAACTTCTGTCGATGTTTCTATACAAATGATATTTGCCATTTTCTTTTTAATTGATTGTAGTAGTGGGTTGCCACTCAAAATTTGTGCAAATTTATATTATTTGTGCCGAAACTATTGTTTTGAAAAAATTAAAATTAACTTTGTATCGTAAATTTTCAAAATTAGTAGATTATGGTATTGTCAATGACAGGATTCGGCAAGACAACTTGCGAAGTGGGATCCAAGAAAATTACGATTGAGATTAAATCTTTGAATAGCAAACAGCTGGATTTGTTTTCTCGCGTTCCGAACTCATATAAGGAAAAGGAATTGGAACTGCGTAATATTGTTGCTCAGAGATTAGAGAGAGGAAAGGTGGAGTTTAGTATTTATGTGGAGAACATGAATGGCGATACGTCCACACAGATTAATCAGGCTTTAGTTGAGAATTATTATAAGCAGATCAGCGAGATGTCACACAAATTAGGTGTGCCAGAACCAACTGATTGGATGGTTCTTTTGTTGCGTATGCCTGATGTGATGAAGAGTGAGTTGCAAGAGGTGGATGAAGAGGATTGGCAGAAGGTGAAAGAAGCCTTTGAGAAAGCTGTTTCTTCATTGATAGATTTTAGAGTTCGGGAAGGAGAGTCGTTGGCGGCTGTATTTAACCAAAAAATAGCTAATATTCGTGCGCTGTTGGCTACGATTGATCCTTTTGAAAAAGAGCGTGTAGAGAAAATTAAACAGAGAATATTGGATAATCTATCTGAGATAAAGTCTGTTGAGTATGATAAAAACAGATTTGAACAAGAGATGATTTATTATATAGAGAAGTTGGATATCAATGAAGAGAAGAATCGTCTTCGTCAACATCTGACCTATTTTGAGGAAACGATGAAGTCAGAGGGTAATTCAGGGAAAAAATTAGGCTTCATTGCTCAGGAGATAGGAAGAGAAATAAATACGTTGGGATCCAAATCCAATCATTCTGAAATGCAAAAGATTGTTGTAAAGATGAAGGATGAGTTGGAGCAAATTAAAGAACAGGTGTTGAATGTCCTATAATATATAGAAGAAGATGAACAAAGAAAAAATGATTATCTTTTCTGCACCTTCGGGCTCCGGTAAAAGTACGTTGATTAATTACTTAATGTCGAAGTTTGATTGTTTGGAGTTTTCTATTTCGGCTACAAGTAGAAGTCCTCGTGGCGAAGAAAAAGATGGTGTAGAATACTATTTCTTATCCCCCGAGCAGTTCAAAGAGAAGATTGCAGAGGGTGCTTTCTTGGAATGGGAAGAGGTTTACACGGATAAATATTATGGGACGTTGAAAAGTGAGGTGTCTCGTATCAATAACAAGAATCATATCGTGGTGTTTGATGTGGATGTGGCAGGCGGTTGTAATATTAAAAAGATGTATGGTGCGAATGCCATGTCAATATTCATCATGCCGCCTTCAATTGCTACGTTGAAGGAGAGATTGGTGAAGAGAGGTACCGATACGATGGATGTAATTAATGACCGTGTCAATAAGGCATCGTATGAAATGACTTTTTCAGATAAGTTTGACAGAATTGTTGTAAACGATGACTTAGAGCAGACGAAGGCCTTGATAACAAAAATGGTAAAAGAATTCATGGAAGAATGAAAAAGGTAGCTCTTTTTTTCGGGTCTTTTAATCCGATACATTACGGACATCTTATTCTTGCTAACTATATTGCAGAGTATGAAGAGATTGATGAGGTGAGATTCATTGTGTCACCTCAAAATCCCTTCAAGAAAAATCGTGCTTTGATGAGTGATGAGTGGCGATTGAAAATGGTGCAAAAAGCGATAGCAGGGTATGACAAATTCTCCGTCTCTGATATAGAGTTCTCGTTGCCAAAACCTTCTTATACGATTGATACGTTGATGCATTTTAAGGAGACTGAGAAGGATGTGGAGTTTAAATTGGTGATGGGCGGTGATAATTTGGTGGATTTCTACAAATGGAAGGATGCAGAAAAGATTGCTGAAATATGTGAGCTGCTTGTTTATCCACGTCCGAATTATCCGACCGAGGTGCCTGAACGCTGGGCAAAATCCGTAAGGATGTTGGAGAATGCTCCTACCTTGGAGATTTCATCAACGCAGATACGTAATGCCTGGAAAGAAGGCAAGAACTTGCTTTTCTTTTTGCCTCGTGAGGTTTGGTCGGCAATGAAGGAAATGGAGAGTATGGGGATTGACTGATTGTCACAGATAGCTAAAATACAATAGGGATTCTTATCAGAAGATGGTGTTGAGAAGAAAAAGAGAAGTGCCCTGGTCCTTAAAAATAAAAGATGACGAAAAAAAACGGTTAAAATTTTTTTAATAACTCAGAATCCGTTATTTTTGTAACTTCAAATTTGAAAAATTGAAAAAACAGATAAATTTTTAAAAAAATGGCTGATATTATAAAGAAACAAGGAAATCAAGAAGAGGAGCTTGACAAAGTTGAGAGTACGTTCAATAGTGTAGGTAATGCATTGAATAAGGGCGAAGCATTCTTGGAAAACAATCAGAAGCCTATCTATATCGGTATTGGTATAGTTACATTGTTGGTTGTCAGTGTGATGTTGTTCAAGAATTTCTATATAGAGCCAAGAGATAAGGAAGCAAAGGAGTCTATTTATGGTGCAGAACAAATGTTTGCTAGAGACTCATTTCAAAGTGCATTGGATGGAAAAGATGATGTGATGGGATTCTTGGAGATCATTGAAGAGTATGGTTCAACTAAATCAGGTAATCTTGCAAAGGCTTATGCTGGATTGTGCTATAAGCAGTTGGGTGATTATGAGACAGCCATTGAATATTTGGAGAAATTTGATGCTGATGATAAGATGGTTCAACCAGCTATATTAGGAGCTATTGGTGATTGTTATTGGGATTTGGAAAAAGCAGAAAAGGCAATTGTTTATTATAAGAAAGCTGCTAGTGCAGACAATGATATTGTTACACCGTTCTATAATAAGCGTGCAGCTATTGCCTATATGTCATTGGGTGAAAATGACAAAGCTGTTGCATTGTTAGAGAATATCATTAAGAAATATCCTCAGTTCTCTGACATGTCAGAAGTGCAGAAGTATCTTGAATATGCAAAATCGAAATAATTAATTTGAATCATATAAAATTCTATGAATCTTCTGAATAGGGATTTGTAGAATTTTTTTTATTAGTATGGCAACGATAGATTTATCAAAATACGATAGTAATTCTGTACCGAATGCATCGGAGATGGCATTTGGCATAGTTGTTTCAGATTGGAACAGTGATGTGACATTCAAATTGTTGGAAGGAGCACAGGAGACATTGATAAAACATGGAGTTGATCCTGAGAATGTCTGTGTGTTCCATGTGCCAGGCAGTTTTGAGTTGGTCTATGCATCAAAACGTATGGGGGATGAATTGGATGTGGATGCAATCATTGCATTGGGATGTGTTGTAAGAGGAGGCACCCCACATTTTGATTATGTTTGTCAGGGAACGACGAATGGTATCAGTCAGTTGAATGCAGAAGGGAAGGTGCCTGTCATCTTTGGCTTGCTGACAACAGATGATATGCAGCAATCATTGGATCGTGCAGGGGGTGTTTTGGGCAATAAAGGTGTTGAGGCTGCCATAACTGCAATTAAAATGGTTGATTTCAATAAAAAACTTTTGGAATATTAAAAATAGTTTCTTATCTTTGCACCCGATTTCAAAAGGGCGAATACCAGAGTGGCCAAATGGGGCAGACTGTAAATCTGCTGGCTCTTGCCTTCGGTGGTTCGAATCCATCTTCGCCCACAGGTATAATAACCAACTGCGGAAGTAGCTCAGTTGGTAGAGCATCAGCCTTCCAAGCTGAGGGTCGCGGGTTCGAACCCCGTTTTCCGCTCCATGGTCTTCTATGTGAAGACCTTTTTTTATGAAAATAGATGAACTGACCCTGAGGGGGAGTAAGTGTGTAAAACGTAACTAGAAGAAATAACATGGTATTAGATTTATTTGAAAACATAGACCTATATGCAGGTATGCATCCGTCGTTTCCTAAAGTATTTAATTATTTGAAAAATCTAGATCTTAATGATATACAGACTGGGAAAATCGTTGTGGATGATGATTTCTATATTAATGTGGATGAAGTTGCTTTGAGACCTTCTAACATGGCTAATCTGGAGGCTCATAATGCGCATATTGATATACAAATACCTATTTCAAATTTTGAATACGTTGGGTATAAACCGACAAGGAAATGTAAGATGTTGAAGGAGATGCATCCTAAGCAGGATATAACCTTCTACAAGGATAAGTTTGATTTCTCTTTTGTGTTGCCGGTTGGATCGTTTGCTATTTTTTTCCCACAAGATGCTCATGCCCCTATTATTGGTAATGGTAAGACAAAAAAAATAGTAGTAAAAGTAAAGGCTAAATAATAGATGAAACAACGCTTAAAGAAAGTATTACATTGGATTACTGGGAAAAATAAGAAGAATAGAAGTAGGGTTAGCTATATTTCTATTTGGATTCGTAATTTGTTGATTTTCTTTTTTATATCTACTTTCTTGTCTGTTTTGATTATGCGGTTTGTGCCTGTTCGGTTGACTCCATTGATGTGCCTGCGCGTATGTCAGCAACTTTTTTCGGATCGACCTGTCAAACTGGAACAAAAATGGCTCTGTATAGATGATATGTCAAGCACCATGATAGATGCGGTTATAGCATCCGAGGATAATAAGTTTATGAGTCATAATGGATTTGATTTTGAAGCGATTGAGAAAGCCCGTAAATTGAATAAGAAGGGAAAGAGAATCTATGGTGCAAGTACGATATCTCAGCAAGTGGCGAAAAATGTTTTCCTTTGGCCGAACAGATCATGGGTTAGGAAGGGATTGGAGGTTTATTTCACCGTCATGATAGAAACATTTTGGAGTAAGAAAAGAATAATGGAAGTATATCTGAATGTGGCAGAGATGGGCGATGGAATCTATGGAGTCGAGGCAGCTAGTCAATGTTATTTTCGCCACTCCGCATCAAAGTTAACCATGCAGGAAGCGGCTTCGTTGGCATCTGTATTGCCTGCACCGCTTGCCTATAATCCTCGTAATATACCTCAAAAATTGATACGTAAACAAGGAAGAATTGTTGCTCTGATGAAAAAATTAAATAAAAGCAAGTGGGGTTTGCATTATTAAAAAATAATTATATATTTGCTAAAACATAGAATCATTAAAATTGAAAGTTAAATGTAAATATGGTTGATATATGGTAAGAAATTGGATTTTTGCTTGTGTGGCGGCAGTGATATGGAGTGGATGCTCTGACGGGAAAGATCGGAACGTTGAGAAAGATGTCAAGACGGAGACAACAACCAAAACAGCCAAGCCGTCATCTCCTTTTGGGAAAATTTCACCTTCTTCTAAAGAGGTGGAGATATTAATGCCTATGGAATATCCTAAAGGCTCTCCAGTTGATAAATGGGGTAAGCTTAAGGTGGCCAAGAATGCTGAAGGCGCTCGTTGTTTGTGCGATGAAAAAGGTAATCCTGTACAGTTACGAGGAATGAGCTCACATGGTATGCAGTGGGCTGGTGTAGCTAACATAACGGAAGAAAACATTAAATCTTTGGCAAAAGATTGGAAATGTAATGTGTTCCGTTTGGCATTTTATGTAGATGAAGAAGGAGGATATGCTTATAATCCAACACATAAGACTAGACATTTGGAGAACGTGGCGAAATGGTGCGCCGAAAATGGAATTTATCTGTTAATTGATTGGCATGTGCATAGTCCAGGAAATCCTCAGAGTGCATATTATAGAAAGCATCCATGTTGTGGAGTCGATTTAGCAGCCGATTTCTTTACATATTGTTCACGTAGATTCCAATACCAGAAACATGTTATCTACGAATTGTGTAATGAGCCTAATTCTACAAAGGGTGAAGTGACATGGTTAAGACATATCAAACCATATTGCGAGGAGATGTTAAAGATTATTCGTGAGAATGACCATGATGTGGTTTGTATTTGTGGAACACCAGAATGGAGCCAGCGTCCGCAAGATGTTATAGGTCATGAACCTCAGGATGAAAATGGCAATGTTTATGATAATCTAATGTATTCATTCCATTTCTATGCGGCTTCTCATAATGATGGTACTCCAGTTGATTCTACTATGGGACGTGGATATGATTTCATGACACCATTCATAAAAGATGATGCAGAGAAAGGTATCACTTGTATTCTAAAAAGCTTGCCAATTTTTGTTACTGAGTTTGGTACGACCGATGCGAGTGGATGGCATAATCTGCGTCTCGATATGACAGAGAAGTGGTTGAATGTATTTGACGGTGACAATGAGGCTCATCAGATCGTTAGTTGGTGTAACTGGAGTTACAGTGCTGAGGGTGGTGAGTGCGCTGCTCTTAAATGGAATGACGGAAAAATGTATCCATTGGATAAAAAGATATTGACCGCTTCAGGTGAATATATTTTCAATAAATTGCATGAGGCAAAGTATAATAATTGATGAAACGTAAATATTGGTGGTTGCTTATCCTTTTATTGCCTTTTTATTGCTTCGGTCAGGTGAAGCATGAGATGAGAGGTGTTTGGATAGCTACTGTTGCAAATATAGACTGGCCTTCAAGCCGTGATTCAGTATCAGAGTACCAGAAGCAGGAATTAGTTCTGCTTCTGGACTCTTTGTATAAGTGTGGTATTAATACGGTTATCTTTCAGATCCGTCCCACCTCTGATGCATTATATAAATCTGATATAGAGCCATGGTCTGAGTGGTTGACGGGTGAACAGGGGAAGGCACCTTCTGATGCTTCATTTGACCCACTTCAGTTGGTCGTTGAAGAGTCTCATAAACGTTGTATGGAGGTCCATGCATGGATCAATCCGTATCGTGTGACCAACACACCCAAGTCTAAGTTATGCGAACAGCATATTTATTTTAAGAAACTCTATCTGTTTAAGCAATATGGTGATAAGATATTTTTTGATCCTGGACAAGATGAAACAGCTGATTATTTGTTGAAAGTCTTGAAGGATATTGTCGTTCGTTATGACATTGATGCTCTTCATTTAGATGATTATTTTTATCCATATCCTATAGGCGGGAAAGATTTTCCTGATGAGGATACGTTTCAAAAATACAATCGTGGCTTTTCGAATAAAGGCGATTGGCGACGCGATAATGTAAATCGTATAGTGGCACGGATTCATCAGATGTTGCTGGAGACAAAACCTTGGGTCCAGTTCGGTGTCAGTCCGTTCGGTGTATGGCGTAATAAGGCAAAGGATGAAAGAGGTTCGGAGACGAAGGCAGGTGTGTCTAATTATGATGATTTATATGCAGATGTCTTGCTTTGGGCAGAAAAAGGATGGGTAGATTATTTGGCACCTCAGTTGTATTGGGAAATTGGTAAGACGGTGGCTGATTATGCTGTTTTGGCTCCATGGTGGAGAACTCATGTGCCAGCAAGTTGTCAGCTATATTTCGGATTATATGCTTCCGGACTGGAGGTGAATAAGCCTAAGGCATGGAAGACCCCGAATGAATTGGTGCGTCAGATGCATTTCAATCAGGAATGTGTGAATATTGATGGTTTGCTATTTTATAGCACCCATTATCTCTTGCGAAATCCACAAGGATTATTGGATAGCTTAAAGAATGAATTTTATGCTTATCCTGCGCTTCTTCCAGAAATGAAAGGAGGTAGAGAGGCTCATTTCCCAATGGATTTACAAATTGAAGGGGATTCTATCTTGAGCTGGAGTCCTGTCGTGGCAGAAGGAGGTGAGAGTCCATCTTATTATGTTGTATATGCTTTCCCTGATTCGGATGTGTGTGATTTTGATAACCCTAAGAACATTGTTTGTAGAACAGCCTCGAATAGGGTGAATATGGACAAACTGAATTTGAAGAAAAATACGATTTATAATGTTACGGTTACTTCTGTTAATCGCTATAGAAGAGAAAGTGACCCGTTTGAGTTCGTTTTATATATGAAGAGATAGAGGGCTCAATAGGGGAGAATCCAGTGTAAACGAATGGTTCTCTGATTAGTATTCAAATTGAAGATTATCCACCCATAAGGTGTTTCCTATTGATCCAATAAATGCTCCTTGGTTGCCTGAAGTAACCATCAGAATCATGTGTGTTGGAGTGTCTTTTTCTGTTCCCCAACCTTCTTCAATGATAGGGACGATAGCACCTTTGCTGTTACGGGCACGGTAAGGACCGTTTAAATGCATGTATTCTTTGTAGTAGCTAGTTTGGCTAATATCTCCATAATGAATTTCGAAACGTTGTTGATTTTTCCATTCAGGGACATTCTGATCAAATTGAGTACGCATGGTTCCTACACGTAACGCATGTATATTTCCGTCTGCATCTTCCCATCTTTTTTGAAGATAGATCCAAATTTCAGCTTTGTCTTGAATTCCTTCAATCTTTTTGGAACCGACTCCAGGATATTTCATGACGTAGTTGTTGGAGGAGATATTGCATTTATAATCTAATAACAGAGCTTTTGGTTTTTGATTGAATGGGGTTCCAAAACTCATGTTGCAATAAGGATCATCAGTCGATTTTATTGGTTCGATAGTTTCTCCAGTAAAGAAACTACCTGAGACAAGGACGGAAACATTAATAATTCCCAATACTTTCACATGTTCGATTCTTGTGTCAAGTCTCGCACAGTATCCATCCCCTCTTTCCTCCGGTTCTACAGAGTTGCTGGCCTTGATGATTCCTGCCACTTTTGCATATACATTGGAGGAAGACCAAATTGTTTTTTTTCTATAGGAGAAAGGAGCTAATAAATCGCTTGTGATATATTCTTGAGGGCCTATTACATAGATTTTCTTCATCTTCCCTCCGATAATCTTTGATTCTTTGACTTCTCGAGTAATCCATGTCTCGAAATTGCCAAAGTTAAGAGGCTTTATGATTTGTGCCTGTGCGCACCAGCTTGTTAGTATGCTGATTATGAAAAAAAATCCTATGTGTCTCATTCTAGTAGTCTTTGGGTTACAAAGATATGTTAAATATATGATTTATATTATGTTTTGAGAAATTTTGTAGAAGGTGCCCCTTTAGAAGAGAAAAGATTGATGTGTGTTCGTTATATTGTTTGGTATATTATGTGGCAATAATCAAATTTTGTTTATCTTTACAAAAAAGATTATTAGGTGAGTTCTGTTAATTCACCAGTTAAACAAAAGTTAGTATAAATTATGGGTTGATAAACCTTTCGGTGTTTTTTGATTTATTTCGGTATTTCACTGTTTGTCAGTCGGTCACCGTAGAGACGCAATGCATTGCGTCTCCACAATATAAAATCGAACACAAAACAAAAAATGGAATCGAAACAAATTCAGAATTTACGAAATGAATTTATCGAACCCGCATAGAAAAGGTATTCAAAATGGCTAGAAATAAAAAAGCAAGAACAAGTTTGTCTTCCAAAAAGAGGAAAAAAGAGCGTCCTTTAATAGAGGCTACACACTTTACGAAACAAGAGATAATGAAGCGGGTGGTGAAACTTTTTGAGGAGAATCCTAATAGAGTCTATGATTATAGGCAAGTGGCGTATGAAGTTGGGTTGAAATCAACGCAACAAAAGCGTATGTTGATACAATTGCTTGACACGATGGCTTTTCAGAACTTTTTGGTGGAGGCTGGTCATGGCAAATATCAGTTAGATGGACGTTCGGGATCTGTTGTTGGTGTGTTGGAACGTCGTGCTGGAGGAAAGATGGTCGTTTGCTCACAAGAATGTGCAGAGGAGATATACATAACAGAAAAATACTTAAACAAAGCGGTTGCAGGGGATACGGTTCGTATTCGGTTGTTTGCGTGCCGTAAGGATCGTCCGCAGGAGGGACAGGTCATAGATATATTGCGTCGAGGACGGGATATGTATGTCGGAAAGTTGGATGTGAAGGAGAATTATGCATTTTTGTTGGTAGATGATAAGGTGATGACGAATGATATCTTCATTCCGATAGATAAGATTAAGGGTGGTAAAAACGGTGATAAGGCATTAGTTAAGATCACAGATTGGTCGAGCAGTGACCGAAATCCAGTGGGAGAAGTAAAGGAAATATTGGGTGCTTCGGGTGATAATGAGACTGAGATGCATGCAATACTTCTGGAATATGGTCTTCCGTATAATTATCCGAGTGAATTGGAGAACTTGGCAAATGAGATACCATCGGAGATTCCGGAGCGTGAGATCCTGAGGAGATTGGATTGTCGTGGAGTACCAACGTTTACGATAGACCCGAAGGATGCAAAAGACTTTGATGATGCGTTATCTTTGCGAAAATTGGAGAATGGACATTGGGAGGCTGGTGTTCATATAGCTGATGTTACATATTATGTGAGACCGGGTGATGAGATAGATAAAGAGGCTTATCGAAGAGCCACATCCGTATATTTGGTGGATCGTACTGTTCCGATGTTGCCAGAGAAATTATCGAATGAGCTATGTTCATTGCGTCCTGATGAGGATAAACTTTGTTATTCTGTATTATTTGAGATGGACGACAATGCCAATGTATTGAATTATAAAATTAAACACACGGTCATTCGTTCTCAGAGACGCTTCACATACGAAGAGGCTCAACAGGTGATAGAGACGAAAGAGGGTGACATGAAAGAAGAGATCCTGACGTTGGATATGTTGGCCAAGAAGTTGAGAGAACGTCGTTTCCAACTGGGAGGTATTGCATTTGATCGTGTGGAGGTTCGATTTGAGATAGATGAATCAGGAAAGCCATTGAGTGTTTATTTTAAAGAGTCGCAGGATGCTAATAAGCTGATTGAGGAGTTTATGTTACTGGCGAATAAGACTGTTTCGGAACATATTGGAAAGAAGAAAAATGCAGAAGGAAAGGCCAAGACATTTATTTATCGTGTTCATGACGATCCAGATGTTGAGAAGTTGAATGATTTGTCTCGTTTTATTTCCAAGTTCGGATATAAACTGAATACGGCAGGAAAAAGAAAAGAGGTGACAAACTCCATCAACAGATTGCTTTCTGATGTTAAAGGGAAAAAAGAACAGAATTTAATTGAGATGGTGGCAATTCGTTCTATGGCGAAGGCTCTTTATTCGACCGAAGCAAGAGGCCATTATGGTTTGTCATTTGACTATTATACACACTTCACATCGCCTATTCGTCGTTATCCGGATGTGATAGCTCATCGTTTGTTGGATCTTTATGCGGATGGCAAGAAAAGTGTTAACGAAGATGAATACGAAGAGAAGTGTAAGCACTGTTCAGAAATGGAACAGTTGGCTGCTAATGCAGAACGTTCTTCAATTAAGTATAAACAGGTAGAGTTCATGCAGGATAAAATAGGCAAGACCTATAATGGCGTAATCTCTGGCATTCAGGAGTGGGGAATGTATGTTGAATTGAATGAGAACAAGTGTGAAGGTATGGTGCCTATCCGTGATCTAGATGATGATTTTTATACTTTTGATGAAAAGAATTATTGTCTGGTAGGAAAGAAGTATCAACGAACATATTGTTTGGGAGACGAGGTCGTTATTCGTGTGAAAAAGACTAATTTGGATAAGAAACAGATGGATTTTGAATTAATAGAGAAACTATAATGAAAGCAGGACGATTTATTTATTTTATATTTTCTGTGTTTTTCTTTTTCAGTTGTGCTGAAAAGAAAAATGATCTGACAGATATGAATCTTAGAGGAGATGTAAAATCTGTTCAAGAGTTTGAGTATGATGTAGTTGTGGATGAATTTGGGAAGGTAAAGAAAGGGAAACTGCTCCAATCGACAAAGAAAGTATTTAATAAAAAAGGAAGGTTAGAGGAACTGGATGTATTTGACATGGATGGTGATACGGTTCAGAAAATAGTATCTATCTATGACGACAACGGGATGCTTTCGAAACGACTTATTTATGATGACTTGGGTAAGTTATCATTCATCTCTGTATTTGCACATGATGAAAAAGGAAGACAGACAGAGGCTATGCAGGTTGACGAAGAAGGTCAGTTCTTACAAAAGGAGGTGACAGAATATAATGATGACAACATGATAGAGACTTCTATATTGTATAATAAAAACAATGAACAAATAAAAAAGGAAGTCCGTCAGATGGATAAGAAAGGCTTACCGAAAGATGTGAAGATATACAATGAGAAGAGGGAGTTGGTAAACTTCAGAAAAGAGACGTATAATGAAAATGAGCAATTAGTGTCATTTGATGTATATGCATCGGATGAACAAACGGTTGTGTTATCGGCTGCTTTGACGTATGATAAAGGAGGAAATCTGATCAAACAAGAAGCTATCGATGAAACAGGGGATAGTTTTCTCCCAGAGAATTATAAGTATGAATTCGATCCGAAATTGAATTGGATTGTTGCTGTTCGCTATGTCGGAGTTGATGCTAAAACTTTATCGGAACGTGTGATTGAATATTATTAATGGGGGGAGCTTTCTTATTGGATCTGAGGCAATTTATCAAATTTTAAGATATAATTTCGTCAAAACCAAAGAAAAGTCGAAAATTAATTGTACCTTTGCAACTTAATTTTTTTATTTTATAGTACATGAGTACATTTAAGGAATTAGGGCTTAGCGAAGAGATCCTTCATGGAATCGAAGATTTAGGTTTTGTAGAACCGATGCCGATTCAGGAGAAAGTAACTCCATTTTTGTTAGGAGATAGCACAGAGGATTTGGTCGCACTTGCCCAAACGGGAACAGGAAAGACAGCAGGATTTGGTCTTCCTTTATTACAATTAACCGACAGCAGTGTGCAAAAAATCCAAGCTCTTGTTCTTTCTCCTACAAGAGAGTTGTGTATTCAGATTTCCAATGATTTGAAGAACTTTTCGAAGTACATCAAAGGAATGAAGATTGTACCTGTTTATGGAGGAGAGAATATTGTTACTCAGTTCAAGCAATTGGATGTCCCTCCTCAGATTTTGGTTGCTACACCAGGTCGTTTGATTGATTTGATTGAACGTGGAAAGGTAAAACTTTCAAGTATTCGATATTTGGTATTGGACGAGGCGGATGAGATGCTTAACATGGGATTCCAGGAAGATATAGAAAGAATCTTACAGGAAATTCCAGAGGAGCGTCGTACTTTGCTTTTCTCTGCCACCATGCCAAAAGAGATTGCCAATATTGCCAAAAAGTATATGCGCAATAGCGTGGAGATTGCTATTGGAAGGAAAAACTCTGGAACAGAGAATGTGGAGCATATATATTATATGGTTCAGGCAAAAGATCGCTATAATTGTTTGAAGCGTGTTGTAGATATCAATCCAGATATTTATGCTATCATATTCTGTCGTACGCGTCAGGAGACAAAGGATGTTGCAGAGAAATTAATGCAAGATGGATACAATGCAGATGCATTGCATGGAGATTTGTCTCAGGCTCAGCGTGATACGGTAATGCAGCGTTTCCGTAATAAGACGTTACAGATTTTGGTGGCAACGGATGTGGCTGCCAGAGGATTGGATGTAAATAATTTGACCCATGTCATCAATTATAATTTACCGGATGATGTGGAGAATTATACGCATCGAAGCGGACGTACGGGTCGTGCAGGAAAGAAGGGTATCTCTATTTCAATTATTCATTCTAAGGAAAAGGGTAAAATCAAGACAATAGAAAGAACCATCAATCGTACGTTTGTTCAGCAGACCGTTCCTTCAGGCTTGGAAGTATGTAAGAGTCAACTCTTCTCTTTGATTAATAGAATCCAGAACGCAGGAGAAAATATTGACAAGGAACAGATCCAACCTTATCTTCCGATGATTATGGAACAATTGAAGGACCTTAGTCGTGAAGATTTGATTGTGAACTTTGTCAGCCAGGAGTTTAATAGATTCTTAGAATATTATAAGAATGCACCTGATTTGAATATTCCTGAGAAAGATAAGAAATCGAGAGGAGATCGTGATCGTTCAGGAAGAGGAGGCAGAAGATCATCGGGTGATCTTATGCGTTTGAAGATCAACATGGGTTCCCGTGATGGCTTTACACCTAAGAGAGTCTTAGGATTGATTAACGATACGACAGATAGTCATGATATTGATGTTCATGATATTGAGATCACGAGTCGTTACTCTTTCTTTGACGTAGATAAGAGTGTTGTGCCTTCAATGATGAATGCTTTTGCTCGTCAGAAAGACGGAATACAGTTGATGGAGGTCTTCAAGGACAGACGTTCGCGCAGAGAAGGTTTAGATGACGGGGAAGGAAGAGAGCGTCGTAATCGTGACCGTGATAGGAAAAGATCTAGAGATGATAGGGATTGGAAAAAAGGGAAAGGTTCTGATGCAAAAAATGAACGTCCGAAGAGAGAGTTCCGTCGAAACAAAGATAGTTTCCGTCGCAATAGATGATAGTACTAATTGAATGAATCAACCGAACTCTTGTGAGTCCTTCGGTTGAACCATATAGAAGGGAGAATTTCATGATGAGATTCTCCCTTATTTATTAGGAATCAGCCGTGATAACCACTTTTGACGAAAAGCATTATGAGTATAAATAAACATATAAACAATAGTATGGCAATGCCTAATTCAACGAGTAAAACAATTTTGATCGATTTCTTCCATGAATACTCTTTCAAGTTATGAATCAACCATGCAGATATGGATGTCACTATCAAAAATAGAAGAATGGCGAATATTTGGCCTTGGATTTTTGCTATTTCTTCTGTATAATAGGTGAGTTTGCTAATGCCAAATGCATCCCGGTTGACTTTTGTGCCTTTGGGTAATTTCTCTATGGAAAGATTCTTGCAATTATAAAACGCATAATATGAGATTGAAATTGGTTTTGAAGGCCATTGGATGCTTTCAAGAGAGGAACAACCAGAGAAAGTGTAAGGGTTAATGGCTTGAACATTTTCAGGAATATTTATGCTCTTTAATCTTGTACACTCTTCGAAAGCATGTTCATTAATCTCCGTCACTGATGCTGGAATTTCAATATTTTCCAACGATCTACAATTTGAGAACATATAGGACGAAATACTGGATAGTGAGTTGGATAGTTGCACTTCCTTTAAATAGATACAGTTATTGAATAGATTGTCTCCAACAAGACGAACAGAATTGGGCATTACGAATTTCTCGATAGACTGGCACTCTTCAAAAGCTCTTTCGCCAATCGTTTGCAATCCCTCTGGAAGAATAAATTCTTTGATATTATAACAATCTCTGAAAGCGTATGGACTTATGATCACAACACTAGATGGAATAACGATTTGTCCAAAATAATCTTTATTGGTACAACCGTTACACATCGTACCATTGTGGCTTAATAGTAAGAAATTCAGCAAATCACATGATTGGAAAGCTTCGTCATCAATATCACACTTGTCGGGGATGTTAATGTTTTTCAATTTATCGCAGTTCGCGAAGGCCCGATATCCTATTGAGTTGAGTTCCTTGGAAAGAACTACGGTCTCCAAATTTTCACAATTGCTTAATACAGATGCGTTTATGTTCTTTAAGCTTTCGGGGAAATGGATCTCTTTAATGGTATTATTATTGTTAAATGCATTTTTATTAATGTAAGTAATGCCTTCCGGAAGGACTAATTTTTCAGGGCAAGAATCTTGATCGCCAATCCATCCGTAACATTTTGTGTTGTTGGCATATAGCAAGAGCTTTGATTTATTGTCGATTTTTGTATCTGTATTGATAGCAAAATCACCTATGTATTCAACAGTGTTTGGAATGTTAATCTCTTCCAATGAATAGGGGAATGCGTCCTTTCCGATGCTTTCCAATCCTTCAGGTAGAACAATATGTTCAAGTTCAGTATTGTAAAAAGCATAGTCGTTGATGGCAATAACATCGTTGGAAATGACAAGTTCATTCGTACATAACGTTTTTTCTCCAACCCAACCGTAGCATCGACGTCCGTAGTCGTAGTAGATCAACTTGTTTATTTTTTTACAACCATAAAATGCGTCAGTACCGATTTTGGGTATTGTAATAGGTATGTCGATGTTCTTTAGTTCACAGCATTGATAAAAAGCTGAGTCTCCAATTTCGATAAGCGATGAAGGTAGATTGATGCTTTCCAGGTGAGAATTATACATAAAAGTTTCCTTGCCAATCTTTTTCAATGAGGAAGGAAGTTGAACCTTCATGATCTGTCTGTCCCGAACTCCTCGAAGGTCTTCCTTCGTCAGTTCTGTCACACCTTCGTTGATTATCAGTATATCATCATGGATGGTATATATCGCATTATTGGCTTTAACTGTTGGTGACAATAAGGCGGTGAAAGACAGTAGTAGTGCAACTATAGTATTTAGTTTGTTATGAGTCATATTGTTAATAGATTAGTGTATCAGTTGAATCATTTTTTTCTCATTAATAATTTTTTTGAATCCAATATGACAAAAAGAGATCATACACTGAATACTCTCCTTGCTCAAAAGTAAGATAGTCGCGTTCCAGTAATCCCTTCACAGCCGATTGAACCGTGCTGGAGGAGGGCAAACGATACTTATGAATGAAGGATCCTGATGTGATTGATTTAGCGCGTCCCTCTTTGGCGATGGCAATGAACACCTCTTTCTGCTTTTCAGGCATACGGAATAGCGTCTCCCGATAGGTATAATCCATAGTCGAAAGGATCTCATCCAATGATGCTTGAACCATCTCTTTCGTACAGGTTTCTTCCTTTGCCGTCTTAGCATATAGCGTATTGAAAAGTTTCTGAACATACCATGTGATTCCCTGTGCAATACGGAACACCTCCGAAACAACTTCAGATTGCAACTTTTTACCATTTTTTTCAAAATGATTGCAGGCAAAGAGTTTGTATTTCTCTTCGTCGATTGCCTCCAAATGCATCATGGATACACTTTGAAAGAATGGTCTCGCCGGACTAGAAAACATAACCCCCATCGTATGACGTTGACTACCCGAAAAGATAAACCTCGCATTCGAACATTGTTGCACGTATGATCGTAACAAAGCCTCCACATTCTTCTCTGGATAAGTCGCTATCTGTTGGAACTCATCAATCGCCACCAGACAAGGACGGTCTGCATGTTTCAAATAGTTGAAAATCTCATCCAACGTATTCTCCGATTGCCGCAAGTCACCCAACTGAAAATTAAAGGAGGGATCTCCCATCGGACTAAACGATATACCTGTCTGCAATGACTTGACACTGTTCCAAAAGCCTTGTAACGCCTTCATTCCATACGGTTTCAACTTCTCTAATATCTCTCGACTCAACATAAAAACGAATTCGCGTAACGACCTGGTTGAATAGATATCCACAAAGAAGGTATAATAATTTGATGAGACCTCCTTTCGTTGGAAGGCATGTCTGATCAAACCACTCTTTCCCATCCTGCGTGTAGCAATGATTGCTACGTTATTGCCATTCTCAACCTCATGCAATAGACGTTCCGTCTCTGTCTCCCTGTCGCAGAAATATTCTGGAGAAATATAACCACTGATTATGAATGGATTAGATTGCATATTCTATAAATTATTATTTTATAATAATGCAAAAGTAATAAAATTTTCATTGTATGCAAATAATATACTTTATTTGTCTATTTTTTGTAGATTTGCATTATGGAAGATACCTATTTGACACTTCCCTCAATGTCTGAGGGTCTATATAAAGATAAGGGAAGTAAATTTTATTCTTTTGCTTTCCCTGTATCCACTAAGGAGCAGATCAAATCTATAGTAGAGGATTTCCGAAAAAAATATCATGATGCCCGACATGTTTGTTATGCCTATAGGATTCATCCAACCATGATAGAAACGAGAGCTAATGATGATGGAGAACCTTCTGGAACGGCAGGTAAGCCTATATTAGGTGTGTTGGTGTCAAAGGATTTGGTGAATGTTCTTGTAGTGGTAGTTCGTTATTTTGGTGGAACATTATTGGGAACAAGTGGTTTGATTACAGCCTATCGCGAGGCTACGTTGGATGCTATAGATCACAATGAAATTATCGAGAAAAAAGTAGAGGTGAGTTTCACTATTTATTTTGGGTATTTAGTTATGAATGATGTGATGAAGATTATTAAGGATGAGAATCCTACTGTTTTGGAGCAGACCTTTGATAATGATTGTAAGATGTTATTGCAAATCCGAGTTCGTGATTATGATAAAATCATAAACAGATTACAAAAGGTGGAAGGACTCAAGATCGAGTAGGTTGTTATCACAGATTTCCTATTTGAATGTTTCTAAGATCTTCTTGGGATAGAAGTAGTTTCCCAGAGAGAAGAGAGAGGTTTGGAATGTTATCACCGGGTTTAAAGACCTGATGGTTAAAAATAGCGTGAAGGGATTCATGCCAGGTGTTTTGTAAATGTGTTTTACAGTAGGAGGCATTAAAGGGTAAGATTATTCCATTGAAGAAGGGGGTAGAATGGAGTTCAAGAGAGTCGGATAACAACATTACATTGGTAAGAGTATGGTTATCGTCCAGTTCAATAATCGCATTTGTGTAATAGATATCTTCTGAAAGATAAATTTTGTTGGCTGCGTATCTCTTCATGTTATTGGGCAGATGGATTAGGAGAGGGGGCAACATCGGTAGTGGTATTGATTGATCTCTCCAGGGAATCCTTTTTTTGTTCTAGTATTTTATATGCATTATCATATACTTTTTCGAACACATCAAAGTGTTGAGTGTACCATACAAGAGAAGAGTCAAACTCAGCTTCATTGTATCCGTACTTTTCCAGTAATTGAGCATAGTAGTAGGGTCTTCTCTCGTTGTTTGGCAGGTCGAATTGAGCCAATGTTGATTGCATTAGATAGAAGTCAGCCACTATGAGAGACATCTTATCTTCGGGGATGATAGGTTTCCCGATGTCTGGATGACAACAGGGCAATAAAAATAGGATGAGGAGAAGAAGAATGTTGTGGTTATATCTCATCGGATGAACTGTTATTTTCCTTTTTGGGGTTAGTGAAAAACTCTTTTTTTATGTAATCCTTCCATTCAAAAAGTAGAGCATAAAAGATACTGATGCAGATGGCTGAATCAGCTATGTTGAAGACAGGATCGAAAAAGGTGAAATGGTATCCTCCGATCCAAGGTAATCCTTCGGGGAGATATGTGTCTATGAGTGGGAATTGAAGCATATCGACAACTTTTCCATAGAAGAGCGGCGCATATCCTCCGTTTTCAGGGAACATTTCTGCAACATGGAATAGGCTTGGTTCAAAGATTACGCCATAGAATATGCAGTCGATAATGTTTCCGAACGCACCTGCGATTAGCGCAGATACGCATAGTATATAGCTTAGTTTGTAGTCCTTTTTTATTATTTTGAAAAGATAGTAACCGATGAAACCGATTGCGATGATACGAAAGATGGTAAGGTATATTTTATCAAATAATTCTATTCCGAAAGCCATTCCGTTATTTTCAACAAAACGTATGTTGAACCAGCTAAAGACTTCGACGACTTCACCTAGATAGAAATGGGTTTTGACATAAATTTTCACCAATTGATCCACCAACAAGATCAAAAAGATGAAAGCAACAGCAGCTATTGATTTTTGTTTTTTTGTCATCCGAATTTATAGATAAAAAGTTAGGAATTCTGTATAGAGAATTCCTAACTTATATGAACTAGAGGGTTATTTTACTCCATTTTTTTTAGCATCAATGCACAATGTTGCATGAGGCACTGCTCTAAGACGTTCTTTAGGAATCAATTTCCCTGTTTCTCTACAAATGCCATAGGTTTTGTTTTCTATACGAACCAAAGCGGCTTGTAGGTGTTGAATAAATTTCATCTGTCTTTGTGCTAATCTTCCTGCCTCTTCTTTGGTCATTGTGGTTGCACTTTCATCCAATTGTTTAAAGGTAGGTGATGTGTCACTTGTGTCGTTGCCATCAAGATTAGCCATACTTGCTTTTAGTGATTCGTAATCACGTTTGGCTGCCTCAAGTTTCTCTAGGATTAATTCTTTGAATTCTTCCAATTCGGCATCTGAGTATCGTGTTTTTTCTGCCATAGATCTAAATTATTAGAACGAATAAAAACTGAATATCTTACAATTATAAGATTTTTGTGCGAAATTATGTATTTATCTTTACATTATGAATTTTTATGTTGGTTATTTATTAACATTGAAAAATGTATTGCAAAGATTACTCGAAAAGTTCTTTGAGAACATAGATGGATTTTAGGGTTCCAAAGTTTTGAATGTGGATCTTGTAGTACTCAAGTATTTTGTCGATTACTTCTGATCGTTCAGCCTTTGTAAATTGGAAAAGATGGAAATTTCGGTAGTTCATTCGGAGTATGAGGAACATTTTCTTTGTATCGTCGAACTGGAGGAAATGAGGATGAGTTGGTTGCCGAGAAGTGAATTCTACCTGTTTTAAGTCAAAGAAGGAATTTGAAAGGGGATTTTCAAATGTGGGTTGGAATCCTAGGAATCGAGATAATCGAAGTAGAAAAGCGATATGAAAATTGCCTAGTTTCTTTGTCTCATGGTTCAGTATAAGGATGGAATTCCGTATGAAATCAAAAAGAAGACTATCACGTTCGTTGGTTCGAAGGACCTGTAATAAAACTTCTGCGATAAAGAAGGCTATTGCACTTTTTATGGGATTGAATAGCAGATCCATTGTTGAATCCTCTTCTTTTACCTCATGGATAACATTCAATTCTTTGTTGTTGCGAATATTGACATCAATAGAGATAATTGACAATGGGTGCAGATAGGCTATTGCATTCCCTTTCTTTTTGCTTTGTGCTCCATAAAGAATCAAGGAGGTTCTTCCTAGTTCACGAGTGTAAAGATGTAATATGGAGGCATTATCTTTAAATTTTTGCAGTTTTAAAACTATGGCATCAGTTTTTTGTTGCATGATATTTATCGAATAACGGTACAATGGAAACAGAACTGTCCTGTTTCTTTGATGACCAAACATCTTTTTTCGTTTCTTACCTCCCTTATGGTTCTTGAAAGAAGATCCTGTAAAATCTTATATTGACATACTCGTCCATCTTTATTGCGATAGAATTCCCAATAAGATATGTCGAAGGATGCTCCGAAGACGTGGCTGGAAGTGTCTCGTGTGGCATTGCGATTTTTCTTTCGTAGTTTCGTTTGACTCTCTAGTGTTCTGAGGCACGAGGTGAGTTGTAGCGAATATTCTGGCATTCGTTTAGCTTTTAGTTTTTCGTTGAAACGAACACTTATCTCCTTGAGTAGGGCAATAGCCTCTGGCGTCAGATAAGGGTAGGAGTGTTTCATCCTTTTTTTTCGGTAATAGGTGTCATTTTCCACATATTGAAGGAATCCAGATTCGACTATTGAATCCCTTACGGCTAGAAAGTCTGCATTTTTCCTGAAAGGTTCTTTTAGTCCTACTTCTCTTCCTGTTTTGATGTGCATTTTGTTGGGGTCGCGTAGATTCCTGGATGGACGAAGACCGTCGTAAAGTGTGCAGTGCTCATCCTCATCTTCCACAAATTCGTCAAAATCATCAAAATCATCAGATATTTCTTTTGTGTTTTCCTTTGGATTGCTAATAGTATCAGATTCGTCATGATTTTGGGATGACGAAATATTGCTTTCACAAGAAAGAAGTGAATAAAGGATGATGGATAGGATTAATAGCTTCTTGTACATATTGGTATTTAGTCTTTTCTGAAAAATTTTGCGTGGAAGACAGCGATTAATTGGTTATCTTCGTTTGTAACGGTTACGTTATATGTGGCAATCGTACGTCCTAGCGAGATTTCTTTTGCATGAGCTGTTAGCGTTCCTTTTGAAACTGATTTTATAAAGTCGATATGGCCGTCAAGTGAAACAGCTGATTTGCCTCTTGAATTGGCTGCTGCAGCACATACATAGTCAGCTAATGTGAAAAGAGCGCCTCCTTGCACTGTGCCTAATCCGTTGAGATGATCAGGGGTGATGGTCATTTCCCCTAAAGCTTCACCTTCGCCGATTTCTGTCAATTCGATACCATTATGGCGGACAAACTGATCTTTCTTCAATAGCTCAAAAACCTCTTGTTTCTCCATCGTTTGTTATATGTTTTTTTCATAACATCTTCTGCGGCAGTAGAGCTCGTTTTCGTAATTACTCCAAATATGTACTGCATTGATGTTGGATTCTAGTTGAGGGTTGGTGATTGCAATAGGAATATGATTGTCAATATACGCTTGAGTCATGGCTGTGTAATATAAAGCATGTATTCCTCTTTTTTGCCAGTCAGGATGTACCCCGTTCAAATATAAATCTATCTTCTCAGGGTGATTAATGGCTCTTAAAATATGAATAAATCCGAATGGGAATAATTTGCCGTTGGCTTTCTTGTATGCGGCAGATAAAGACCCCATGCTGATGCCGAAGGCTACAACGTCGTCCTTCTCATCTAATACAATGCATACATATTTAGGATCGATGAACGTAAAATAACTGGAGACAATAGAATCAATCTCTTTGTCAGTTAATTCTGAATATCCATATAGATTTGAGAATGCTGCATTGAGTGTATGAAATAACGGACGGGCATATTTCTTCAGTTCACTTTTCTTGGAGAAGGTCATGGCTCGCAGGTTGTATTTCTCTGCGATCATTTTACTTACCCGATTGATTTTTTCTGGTATGGCCTTAAGTTGTATTTTATATTGCAACCAATCTTCAGCTTTGATATAACCCAATTCTTCCATGTAATGGATGTAATATGGGTAATTATAGATGCTTGCAATTGTAGGTTCATTCTCGAATCCTTCTACTAACATTCCTTCTCGGTCCATATCATTGAATCCAAGAGGTCCTTGTATGATCTGCATACCATTTGCCTTTCCCCACTCTTCTACGGTTTGAAGTAAAGCCTTGGCTACTGTTATGTCTTCTATGAAGTCAAACCATCCGAAACGAACTTTCTCTCCCCATTTTTTGTTGGCGGCTCGGTTGATGATGCCGGCAATTCGTCCTACGATTTCCCCGTTCTGATATGCTAACCAATATTTTGCCTCGCAATGCTCGAAGGCTGGATTCTTTTCTTTGCTAAGTGTATTGAGTTCATCAAATTCCAACGGTGGAACATATTGTGGGCAATCTTTATAAAGTTTATTAGCAAACCGAATGAAATTCTTCAAATCTTTTCGATTTTTTACTTCTTTAATTTCAACCATGGTAATTAATTTAAAGCGTGCAAATCTATAAAAAAAATTTGTAGTAATTAAAAAAAAGATTAATTTTGCGTCCGCATTGCCGCTATAGCTCAGTTGGTAGAGCAACTCATTCGTAATGAGTAGGTCGCGAGTTCGAGTCTCGCTATCGGCTCGAAATAATTGAAGAGAAAGAAGAAAAATCGTGTTTTAATAGAACACGATTTTTTTTATAAGCGGATGTGTCAAAAATGGATAAGAGGTTGACACATCCGCTTGTGATTTTGTAAGATGGGGATTTAATTTCTTACTTGTCCGTTTCCTTCAATAATCCATTTGTATGTGGTTAGTTCTTCCAATGCCATAGGCCCGCGGGCATGCATCTTTTGAGTGGAGATACCAATTTCTGCACCCAACCCAAATTGAGCTCCGTCGGTCCATGCTGTTGAAGTATTGCTATATACGCAAGCTGCATCAACCATTTGATAGAATAACTCAATGTTCTGTTTGTTGTCACTGATGATGGCTTCACTATGTTTGGAACTATATTGTGATATATGTTCCAATGCCTCATTGATGTCAGAGACAGTTCTGATGGACATTCGAAGTGATAAGAACTCCAAACCGAAGTGTTCTGCCGTGGCATGTTGTAGTAGCTCTGATGGATATTTACCGTTCAAGGCTTCGTATGCTTTTTCATCTGCGTAGATGATAACATTTTTGTTGGCAAGTTTCTCGCATAAGAAAGGGAGATCACCTAAACGATTTTGGTGAATCAATACGCAATCGAGGGTGTTGCATACGCTTGGACGACGTGTTTTGCCATTATAAATGGCATCTGCTCCGATTTGAAGATTACATGATTCATCAATATATGTGTGGCATACTCCTGCTCCTGTTTCGATGACAGGTACTTTCGCGTTTTCACGAACAAAGTTTATCAGTCCTGCGCTACCTCTTGGTATAATCATATCAACGTAACCTACTGCGTTGAGCAGTTCCCCTGTGGCTTCTCTTCCTGCAGGAAGTAGAGCTACAATATTTTCATCAACTCCTTTTTGTCGTAATACGGAGTGGATGATATTCACGATGGCAGCATTAGAGTTATAAGCATCAGTTCCACCTTTTAAAATACATGCGTTTCCTGATTTCAGACAGATGGAAAATACGTCAAAACTAACATTTGGACGAGCTTCATAGATGATACCTATGACGCCGAAAGGAACGCTGATTTTTTTTAGCTTTAGACCATTTGGACGTACACTCTCTTTTAATGTTTTGTATAGTGGAGAGGGTAGAGATGCAACATTACGAATATCTGCTGCTATGCCTGCGATTCTTTCTTTTGTGAGCATAAGACGATCGTACATAGGATTCTCTTTATCCATCTTATCTAGGTCTTTTTGATTTTCAGACAAGATGTAGTTTGTCTGTTTTTCTGCTTCATCGGCCAAACATAACAACACCTCATTGATCTTTTGATCGGTAATCTTGTTGAGGCTTTTTGCCGCTGAGCTGACAATTGAAAAAATAGAGGTTTGTGCCATATCTTTCTGTTTTTAAAGTTAGAATAGGTAAAGGTAGTCGTGATGTATAATCGGTCTTTTCCCCTTTTTCCCTATTAGTTTTTTGGCGTCTTCGTATTTGAATTGCACTTTCCCGACACCAAGTTGTTTTCCTTCCTCATCAACAACTTTTACGATATCATCTTTTTCGAAGTCTCCTTCTACATTTACTACCCCAACAAAAAGGACAGAAGAGGCGGAGTCTTCATCCAGTAGTGCTTGTTTGGCACCTTCGTTGACTGTGACGATACCGCGAGCAAAGCCATCGCTATGTGCAATCCATTTCTTTATGCTGGTTGCTGGAGCTTCGGATGGTAAGAATCGTGTACAGACAATGTCTTCATTTGTAGTAAGAAGTTTTAGAAGAATATCATTTGTTTTTCCGTTGGCGATGATGACTTCCAGTCCTTCGTCGGCTACTTTGCTGGCAATGTTAGTCTTGGTATGCATACCTCCTCTTCCGAAAGAGGATTTAGAGGATTGGATATAATTGGAGAGATCCCTTTTCCCTGGATAAACTTCTCGAATGACGGAAGAGGAAGGGTCTGAAGGATTTCCATTATATATTCCATCTATGTTGCTGAGGATGATTAGTTTTTCCGCATCCATCATTGTGGCAACCATGCCTGAGAGTTCATCGTTATCGGTGAACATCAATTCAGTAACTGAGATAGTGTCATTCTCATTGACGATTGGGATGACGCTGTGTTGAAGCATCACTTCAATACAATTACGTTGATTCAGGTAATGCGAACGTGTGCTGAGGCTCTCTTTGGTGGTCAGTACTTGTCCACATACCAATCCCTCTTCTTTGAAGAATTCGTGATAATGATTGATCAGTTTTGCTTGTCCGATTGCTGAAAATAATTGGCGGGCAGATACGGCATCCAACTTATTGTCAGATATAAGTGAACGCCCTGCAGCAACGGCACCAGATGAAATCATGATTATTTCGAATCCTTGTCTGTGCAGAGAAGAAACTTGTGATACTAACTGCTTGATACGGACTAAATCGAGTCCGCCTTCTTTGGCTGTTAGAACATTACTACCTATTTTTATCGCAATGCGCTTTTCCATGCAATGTTATAGAAGTTAATTTTTATCATTACGGAGTTCTGATCGTTTGATCTTTCCACTGAATGTTTTTGGCATTTCATCAACGAATTCAACCACGCGAGGGTATTTATAAGGGGCAGTTGTGCGTTTCACATGATCTTGTATATCTTTTATCAAGGCATCATCTGCTTTGCCCTTATACTCTTTGGTTAGTACGATTGTAGCTTTTACTACTTGTCCACGAATTTCATCCGGTACACCTGTGATTGCACATTCGAGAACGGCAGGGTGGGTAAGTAGTGCACTTTCCACTTCAAATGGGCCGATACGGTAACCGGAGCTTTTGATAACATCATCTGTACGTCCGACGAACCAGTAGTACCCATCTTCATCTCTCCAAGCCACGTCTCCCGTGTGGTATGCGCCACCGTAAAAACATTCAGCATTTTTTTCTGGGTCTCGGTAATACTCCTTAAACAGACCGACAGGATGATTAGGTTCTGTTCGTATGATGATTTCACCATGTTCTCCGTCTTCGACCGAGTGTCCATCAGGTGCTACTAAGTCGATGTTAAAATTAGGGTTAGGTTTTCCCATGGAACCTGGTTTAGGTTCCAACCATGGGAATGTGGCGATAGAGACGGTTGTCTCTGTTTGCCCAAAGCCTTCCATTAACTTAATTCCTGTCTCCTTTCTGAAATCTTCATAGATAACTGGATTCAATGGCTCGCCTGCGATGAAACATTGTTTCAGTGAGGAGAGGTCATATTTCTCAAGACCTTCTTTCATCATGAATCGGAATACAGTTGGAGGTGCACAGAAAGAGTTGATGCGATGCTTCTCTATCATTGAGAGCATGTCAGCGGCATTGAATTTCACATGGTCGTAAACAAATAGTGTTGCGCCGGAGATCCATTGTCCGTATAGTTTTCCCCATGCACATTTAGCCCATCCTGTATCCGCAACGGTTAAGTGAAGACAATCTTTGTTTAGGTTGTGCCAATACTTACCTGTGACGATATGTCCTAGTGGGTAGGTGAATGAATGTACAACCATTTTAGGATGACCTGTTGTGCCAGATGTGAAATAGAGTAACATCATATCATTATTGTTGTTGCGAGCAGGAGCTACAAAAGGAGCTGCTGATTCGATTCCTTTGTGGAAGTCGAGCCATCCTTCAGGGATGTTTGGACCAATAGATATTCTGTATTTTAAAGTTGGTGATTCATTAACTGAGTCATCAATATGCTTGGTGATTACTTCATCTCCACATGCGATAATCGCTTTGATGTCAGCTGCATTACATCGGTATATGATATCCTTGTTGGTTAAAAGGAATGTGGCAGGGATAGCAATGGCACCAATTTTATGTAGAGCTATGATAGTGTACCAAAATTCGTAACGACGTTTCAGAATAAGCATGACCATATCTCCCTTTCCTATTCCTAAAGATTGGAGATAGGAAGCGGTTTTATCAGATTCTCTTTTGATGTCTGCGAATGTAAAGTCAATCTGTTCACCTTGGTCGTTGACCCATTTCAGAGCTAATTTCTCTGGAGATTCTTTAGCCCATTCATCGACGACATCATAACCGAAGTTGAAATGGTCTGGAACAATAATTTTAAAATTCTCTTTGAAATCTTCGTATGAATCGAAGTTTACTCTATTTACAAATCTTTCTACCATGATATAAGTAAGGTCTGGTCTATAAATTTTACTATAGGATAATAGCAAGGAATTTGACAGGTTTATTATTTAGGGCCTTCATTCCATGCAATTTGTTTGAGTCAAAGTAGATACTGTCTCCTTCATTTAGTATAAGTTCTTTTCCATTGATACTGATGAGCATAGATCCTTCAAGTACCATATTGAACTCTTGTCCTGGGTGGGAGTTAAGGTGAAAGGGAGCATCATTAGGTTCAGCGGTTACGATGAAAGGGTCACCTTTCCGGTCGATGAAACCAGCTGCCAGAGATTGGTATTTATATGCTTTGGATCTCTCCATGGCGGTACCCATACCTTTTCGTGTGAGGTAGTAGGTATTCATGTGAGGATCTTCACCGAAAAGAAGCGCAGTCATTTCCACGCCACATTTCTGAGAAATACAGTGGAGAATACTTACAGGAATATCTTTCTCCCCGCTTTCATAAGCGGTGTATTCGTCTTGTGAAACGGAACAAATGTTGGCCATTTGTTCCGTTGTTAATTCTAAATCTTCGCGTAATCCTTTCATACGCAAAGCAATTTGTTTGATTTGATCGTTTATCATATTTTATACATCAATCGGATGGGGATTATTTTGTTTTATTCCCATCTCGTAATTCTGCACGTTTAATTTTACCGCTAATGGTTTTAGGCATTTCATCGACAAATTCAACGACACGAGGATATTTATAAGGAGCTGTAGTACGTTTTACATGATCCTGAATATCTTTTATCAAAGCATCGCCTGCTTTGTCTTTGAATTCTTTTGTTAACACGATAGTGGCCTTTACAACTTGTCCACGGATCTCATCTGGTACACCTGTGATAGCACACTCAAGAACAGCAGGGTGCGTCAGCAATGCACTTTCCACTTCGAAAGGACCGATGCGGTATCCAGAACTCTTGATGACATCATCAGTTCGTCCGACGAACCATAGATAACCATCTTCATCTCGCCATGCTACATCTCCTGTGTGATATACGCCTCCGTGGAGACACTCAGCTGTTTTCTGTGGGTCGCGATAATATTCTTTAAAGAGTCCGACTGGTCTTTCCTTGCCTAAGCGGATGACAATCTCTCCTTGTTCACCATCCTCGACAGAATGTCCGTCTGGGGCGATTAGGTCAATGTCGAATATAGGACTTGGTCTTCCCATAGATCCTGGTTTTGGTTCCATCCAAGGGAAGGTGGCAATAGAAACAGTGGTTTCTGTCTGTCCGAATCCTTCCATTAGTTTGATGCCTGTCTCTTTTCTGAAATCTTCGTAGATAACAGGGTTCAACGGTTCTCCTGCGATATAGCATTGTTTAAGAGAAGAGAGATCATATTTTTCGAGTCCTTCTTTCATCATGAATCGGAAGATGGTTGGAGGTGCACAGAAAGAGTTGATGTGATACTTCTCAATCATAGCAAGCATGTCTGCTGGATTGAACTTCTCGTGATCATACACGAATACAGTAGCACCCGAGATCCATTGTCCGTAGAGTTTTCCCCAGACACATTTTCCCCAACCGCTGTCGGCAACAGTCAGATGAAGATCGTTCTCATTCAGATTGTGCCAATATTTACCAGTCACAATATGTCCCAATGGATAGGTGAAGGTATGAGCTACCATTTTAGGGTGTCCTGTTGTGCCAGATGTAAAGTAAAGCAACATGATATCGTCGTTGTCATTACGAGCAGGAGCAACGAAAGGTGCAGCCGAATTGATTCCTTTGTGGAAGTCGAGCCAACCCTCTGGAATGTTTGGACCGATGGATATACGGTATTTCAGAGAAGGTGATTCTGCCACTGAATCGTTTATGTGTTGAGTGATGATCTCGTCTCCACATGCGATGATTGCTTTTATATCGGCAGCATTGCAACGATAGATGATATCTTTGTTTGTAAGAAGGTGAGTTGCAGGAATTACGACAGCGCCAATTTTATGAAGGGCGATGATTGAAAACCAGAACTCATAACGTCTTTTCAGGATAAGCATAACCATATCACCTTTCCCTATACCAAGAGATTGGAGATAAGAAGCCGTTTTATCAGATTCTCTTTTTATGTCTGCGAATGTGAAATCGATATGTTCTCCCTTGTCGTTGGTCCATTGCATGGCCACTTTATTTGGAGCTTCTTTAGCCCATTCATCGACGACATCATACCCGAAGTTGAAATGCTCAGGCACATTTAGTTTGAAATTATTTTTAAAGTCTTCGTAAGAATCGAAGTTTACTCTATTTACAAATTTTTCTACCATGATTGTTGGTTTGTTAAAGATATTCTTTTATAAAATTACAGCGAGGAATTTAACAGCTTTGTTATTAAGAGCTTTCATTCCATGTAGTTTGTTTGAATCGAAGTAGATGCTATCTCCTTCGTTCAGTGTAAGTTCCTTTCCGTTGATGCTGATGAGCATACTTCCTTCGAGCACCATGTTGAACTCTTGTCCCGGGTGGGAGTTAAGGTGGATTGGTGCATCATTTGGCTCAGCGGTTACGATAAAAGGGTCTCCCTTTCTGTCGATGAAACCAGCAGCCAATGATTGATATTTGTATGCCTTAGAGCGTTCCATAGCAGTACCCATTCCCTTTCGAGTAAGGTAGTATGTGCTCATGTGAGGATCTTCTCCGAAGAGAAGAGCGGTCATTTCCACACCGCATTTTTGGGAAATACAGTGAAGGATACTTACAGGAATATCTTTTTCTCCGCTTTCGTAGGCAGAGTATTCTTCTTGAGAGATAGAACAAATTTTAGCCATTTGTTCGGTTGTTATTTCGAGGTCTTCGCGTAAACCTTTCATACGCAAAGCTATCTGTTTGATCTGTTCGTTAACCATTTTCTTGTGTCAATCTGAGTGATACTTAATTATTTGCTTTGATACCTTTTATGACTGCATTTGTGAAGCCATGTTCTTCCATTGCGTTTAGACCTTTGATAGTCCATCCGCCAGGGGTGGTCACTTTGTCAATCTCAAATTCAGCATTGGTTTTGTTCTGAAGTATCAGTTGTGCTGCTCCGATCATCGTCTGAGCAATCACTTCTTGAGCGATATCAGGACGGACACCTAATTCAACGGCACCTTCTGTGGCAGCGCGTAGGTAGCGCAGTGCGTAGGCGATACCGCAAGATGATACATTGGTGAATGCGCTCATCTGCTTTTCTGGTATGATAATGGCACGCCCCAGTTTATTGAATACTTTGAGTATGGTCTCTTCTTGTTCTTTGCTTGCGTTGAGGGATGAAACGAAATTCATTCCGGCAAGCAACGAAACAGCTGTGTTAGGTAATACTCTAAATAATGTGTAGTTTTTCCCGATTTTCTCGGAAATGTGACTCAATTCAATACCTGCTGCGATGGAAATAATAATTTGGTTCGATTTAATTGAAGATTGAATACTATCAATGACAGTGTCAACCAACCAAGGTTTTACTGCAATAATAATGTAATCTGCACGTTTGGCAGCTTCACCATTGTTTGTGGTAATGAAAATGTTCTTGTTAATTCGTGAGATGTTTTTAAGAGCTTCCTCACTGGCATCGGCGACGAATAGCTCGTCGGCCTTGCATACCTTACTAAGGTATAAACCTTTTACGATGGCGCCACCCATATTCCCGGCGCCGATAAATGCTATCTTCATAAATCGAAAATTTAAAAAAACTATTTCCGATACAAAGATAGATATTTTTCTTATAGGATTGAATAATGAAATATAAGTTTCTCTTAAGGTTTTATTTCTTAACTCATTAAAATCATGGTGAATGGATGGTTTGTAGTATTACAGAAAATGAGTCGTTTGAGCTATCGACAAAAAGAATGCCGTAATAGTCTCACATAGATGATGGCTGTTACGGCAATCGAAACTTTTTTGTTTTGTTCCTTATTTTGTGACGGCGCGGATAGTATGTCTTCCTAATCTCGAATCAATAGCATCATCCATATAAAATGAGGACATATAAAACATGAAAACATATGCTCCTGTATCCTCAGCAAATTCTCTTGATATGGATGATGTCCAACAAGACATTAGGGTTATGTGTTTTAATTCAAAAAAATTCAAACGTGTATCCAATGGAAATACGATTTTATTGCCATTTATTTTTGAGGTTAAGACCAAGCATGTCACCCCGCTTCCGTTGTAGTCAGCAATTTCTTCACAGTCAGTATTTTTTTTCAGTTCAGTAAATTCTTCGTATGTGGGCATACGCCAAGGATCTCCCCAATTCACTGAGGCTGCATCATCCTCTTTTTCCAACACTGATTTGTTGTCAAAGTATATACTGGTTGAATCTACATTATATTTTGTAGCATATACATCAGGAAATAACAGGTCTGTTTCGATTAACCATTTATGACTGATTGTATCAAACATGCTTCTTGTTGCATACGTTTCTTTTGCATCTGTTTCGCCCCAGGCAAACAGATCACCTCTTTCAGTGTTTTTTTGTGCGCCTACATTATAGGTCGCCCATTTTACACTCAGTCCCAAATCAACATACGTATGGCCACCTATTTCTCCACTTTCCGTAAGATTTGTTTCTTTTCTTATTTGTTGTTGTTCTTCTTCAAGTTCTTCTTTAACATCTTCTTTACATCCCATAAATACGGATAAGGATAAGATACCCAAGAAGATAATATGATTTTTTTTGTAATTCATTAATTTCATTTTAGTATTCATTATATTTATTATTTATGCTTAATGATTTATTGGAATTTGTAATCTGCTTGCTCCTGTTGTAGCATCGGTTTGTGACTCTTTTTTATGTGGTGTAGCACCGCTATTTCCATCGGTTTGTTGATTGCGAGAGTCGGCTTTCGCTTGAATAGGTTTTTGATTCCAGATGACGTTATAAAAGTCTCCTTCGCTAAAGGATACACTTGAGTTGGAGAATTCTATCACGTTGTATAGTTTCAATCTTTCTCTGTCGGTCAAAGGGTCTTTATGAGGAAGTTGAAATGGTTTCGTGCAGGTTCCTGTGCTGTCGATATAAGAGATGTAGGCTCTGCCGTAGTTGCCATCTTCACGGCGAGAGTAAAAAACAAACCAGTTGGCTTTTGAAGAAAAGTCGTGGTAGCTTTCGGCTTCCGGACTATTGGCATTTGTGCAAGGGAATAATTTTTTGTTATGGATATCGAGCGCAAATAGATCTGATTCTATGTGGGTGTGAGGGGATGCTCCGAAGTGTGAGATGTTAACTAGTAGGAATCGATTATCTGGAGAGATGCGTGGGAATGTGGCGCTGTATCCACCTGCGTTTACGTTCAGCAGAACATCTGGTTCAGAAAATGATTTTGTTGTGGGGTCGAATTTAATTCTTGCAATGTTATATTTGAGTTTTGGATACTCCGCTTCGATAGGTTTTTGTTGATTTATGCTGGAGTCTGAAACAGCGTAGTAAAGATATTCTCCATCTGGACTCCATGTGGGATTGGTGCATAGTTGTTTCTTTTCATTCGGAAGAATGTATGTTTCGTTGGAGAGGATATCATATAAGATTAGAAACGCATTTATGTCGTAAAATTCGGTTTTGCCCTTTCTTGTTGTCGGGAAATCTTGATAGACGAGGTTTGTGGAGAAGGCAATCAAAGGGAGAGTGGGATGCCATGCAGGATAAGTAGAAGGTGCGAGCATACCCTCCACTTTTGTGTCGATTTTTTTGATTTGTCCGTTGTATGTTAAAATCAGTCCGCCTTCTTTCCCTCTATAATAGAACATTTTATTTTGTGGATTTTTTTTCTGAGCAGCATGGCAATTTACACAGCTTTGGTCATGTAGTGATTCGGATGTCGGATTTTTACATCTGCGGATGATGGTGGACTCCTCTCCTGAAAACAGGTTGAATTGGTAAAGTCCAATTTGACCTGTACTCATAAAGGAAGGCTCGATTAATCTATACGTTACAAATGAGTCAATAGGTGCATCTATAACATTGACAGTAAATGAGTTGTATTTTGCCCATTTCTTTTTATTCTTTAAATAAGGTGTGAATGTTATTTCTCCAGCCGATGATGAACGGAGGATTTTGCTCCATTCTTTTGGGTTGAATTTCACCGTTCTGTCGTGTCCCTCTTCTATTATTTTTTCACCGTTGTTGGATTGCACTTCGATGATAACCTCATCGCAGGGTGTATCGACATGGAAATTGAGAGGTGCGATATTTTGGGGTACAGTGACATCCTTGAAGTCTGGGTATATGGCAATATCTTGTGAGGCGGATTGTACATTCTTAGGTATGGTGGTATTTGAAGAACAACTGCTCAACAAAGTTATTAAGAGTATAAAAAGAATTGGTTTCATATTAATCTGATATTTTGTTTTGGGTGTTTTTCGCTCCATATCCGAAGATGAAATAATATGTATAGGAGTATCCGAATTTTTCATGAATTTGTTCTTTGACAGCTGAATCGTTGATGTGTTTTTTATAGTAATTGATTAAGGAAGTTACTTTGTTGCGGACTTGCTCATCAATTGGGAAATTCTTTATGATGTTGGGATCATTTGAGATGATTGATTTTAAAATGATTCCTTCTTGAAAACATTCGGGTATGTGGTTTTCTTTTGGAAGCATGGATAGCGATAGTTCTGTTTCAAACTCTTCTAATTCTCTTCGGTAAAGACGAGAAAGAATACGTCTTTCTGTATTGAGAGGTGATAAGCTTTTGAAGTCAAGGTATAAAGCAGAAGTGCATGGTAAGATACCGCTCACATCTGATTTTGCCTGAGCATCTTTTATCTTTTTCATTACTGGATACTTGTGATAAAATGCCTCTTCGTTGTTAAGATATTTCTCCAAGTTGACGGCGAAATCTTTATAAAACAGTGTTTTTTTCAGAATGGATAGGTATCTTTCGCAAAGATTGTACTCTTCGTTGATATAGGCGGTAAGAGACATTAATTGTAGTATATAGAATTGTTCTTTGATGCTTGTCCATGCTTCCATGCTCCAGCGATAACTTATTTGAGGGAAGGAGGCATAAAACATGAAGTCTGGATTATAAACCACTTCTTCGTAGTATTTGTTGAATGTCGGTTGATGATAATCAAAGTCGAAGTCAAAGAATTTCTGTGTAAGCTGGTCTGTTGTAACGAGACCAATGGTTCTATAGGCAGCAATTAGCTTAGAAGAGACTTTCACGTTATTCGCTGTTTTGGCTAATTCTTTCCATTGCATCTCATGGGTGAGTTGTTGCAAATGAAGCTCCTCCTGAAAAGCGGTTGGGTATCTTCCTAGAAGGAGTGTCAGCCCCATGAATAGTACACCTATAGCTGGTTGGTAGATGTATTTACTGTGTTCAAGGATATGGTAGTATAGAGGATAGGCAGTGAGGAGAAGAATAGCAATGAGATGTCCGCCAAGCGTCATATAGAAGATGTATTTAAAAAAGAGGTTTGGCCACGGGTAGAGAATGGCATAGTTAAAATAGGAAGGTGTGATGTGATGGATAGTAAAGTAAGCCGCTAAAATCACAAACAATGTTCCTATTGTGGTAGTGATAATCCCGTTTTTGTATTCTTTTGAAAGAAAAGCCTGTGTAGATATGAGTAGGAGTGCCACTATTGCAGCTGGTCCCATTTGGATAGAACTAAGAGCGACAAGGATGGTAAAGAAGATAACACCGAATAGATTCTTTTTGAGTTTGTTGTATAGAAAGAATAGTAATAAGGCATAATACCAGCCGATGATTATAACAAAGGCGTAGGATGTATCGAATGAATCGTATAGTTCATAGGTTATAGAAACCTGCAGTATCAATAAGATGAAAGAGGGGATGAACCCTATGATGGAACCTTTCCCGTTCAGTTTGAACAGATGATGACAGATAATTTCTATGCCTGTCAGTAGTGCAGCTATAATGGCGCCGCCTAATAGAGGATAGTAGCAGAATTGTAATAAGAATCTGGAGCATAGAACAATTAATCCTGATTTGTTAGTCAGTAGTTGTTCGATGAATGTATGGTCAAAAAGAAAATAGTTTGCCTCTTGAAGTTTATAAAGTAGGTCAGATTTCGCCACACCGAGATAAATCCATGTAAAGAGGAAGAAGATAATTCTATAAATCCAAATGGAAGATGTATGGTTGGATGATGTTGTCTTGTTAAAGAAATATGAAAACATAATATTTATTTTTTATGCAAAAATAAAAAAAACCATTTGTGACATGAAAATAATTTCTCTATGTAGAGTATATTTCTACATAAAAAATGTAATTTTGAGCGTTTGAAAAACCAAATAAAATAAAATTGCATAAAACACTATTGATATGACAAAGAAGGCGATAGTAATGGGGGCTACTTCTGGCATAGGATTGGCGGTGGTTAAGCTATTAAGTGAGCAAGGTTATGAGCTGGGCATTGCAGGCAGACGGTTGGATAATCTTAAAGAGGTGAAAGAACAATTCTCGGGTGTGAAAGAGTTCGAATCGATAGATATTACAAAAGAGGATTCACCCCAGAAGCTTGAAAACCTTATTGAAAGATTGGGAGGCATGGATCTTTATTTCCACAGTTCTGGAATTGGATACCAAAACGGAGAGCTTGATGCCGACATGGAACTTCGTACGATAGAAACGAATTGTAGCGGATTGACAAGAATGGTGGATACTGTTTTTCACTACTTTGCCCGAAATCAATCCAAAGGGCAAATCGCGGTAATTACATCCATAGCGAGAACAAAAGGTATCGGATTGGCACCTGCTTACTCGGCGACAAAGAGGTTTCAGAGCACGTATGTTCAAGCATTATCACAGTTGGCATCTACAAAAAACATGGATGTTACATTTACGGAGATACGTCCGGGATTTGTTGATACAGCTTTGCTAAAGCATGAGTATCCTATGTTGTTGAAACCGGAGAAAGTGGCACAAAAGATAGTGAAAGCCATTCGTCAAAAGAGAAGAGTTGTGACGATTGATTGGCGGTACAAACTTCTTGTCTATGCTTGGCAACTTATTCCTAATTGTATATGGGAGAAACTGAATCTTTTGAAGCTTACGAACTGATTTATCCGTTGTGTAAATGACTGTGAATCTTTTTTGTGACTATACAGATTTGTATATCTGCGTGTATACAAATTTCTGTTAAAAATTGTTATTTTATAAAATTTTTTGTATTTTTGTGCGTCTTGTGTTTTTATTAAAAATGGACAACCACGCTAAAAAGATGTATTAATTTGTAATTTTTTTAACATGAAAAACATAAATAGGTTGACTTTGTATTATTGTCGAAGTGTTTTGACTTTTATACTGTTTCTTTTTTGTAGTTTTACAGCCAATGCTTTGACGGTACAAAAAGGACAAACGTATAATGGAACGTGTACGGTTACTTCTGTGGGGACTCGGTATCTGCTTACATGTTCTGGATATGATGGACAAATTCAGATATCGGGAGAATCGTTCTCTAATTTCTATATTGATTCCGACTTTAAATCGTGGCAGGATGGACAAAATCGAATGATTCAGCCTGATAACAGACGAGTTAGTGGAGATTATTGTGTATTGTATGATAGTGATACGCGGACGTTGACTTTGACAAAAGGAAATTGTGGTGCAACGATTAGAACTGCTAAAGAAGTGGTTTGTCCGGGTTCTATTGTTTCTCTGACTGCGTATGGTACAAACAGTGACGATACGTGGAGATGGGGTATCTCAGATGGAACAATTTCGTGGTTAGATTTCAATAATAGAGAGGTAATCAATCAGGTCGTAAATAAGACGACAACATTTGTGTTGGAGCAAACAACATCTTCTGGACTTGTCAATACATCAACATTGGAAATTGTTACTTCCTTGGCAGAGTGTGGTTATTCGGTTAAGACAAGTGCCACGTATGCTTGTCCAGGACAGGAGATTACACTTTCTACCGATTATACTACGGCAAATACGTATGTTTGGAAAGAACAAAGTGGCATTGTAGTGGCAACGACATCCACTCCTTATGTGATTGTGGTACCGACGGCGGCAACTACCTATACTTTGTATGCTGACGATGAATTTGTAGGCTCTGTGACTGTTAATACAGGAGAGTGTCAGTTCTACGTGTCGTCATATTATCCAACGGCTACATGCTTGCAGGATTCCAATTATCTCTTGGCATTAGGTGCCTCAGTATTGGCTGACATAGATAATGATGTCTTTCAGTGGGAGATCTCTACAGATAGGGTGACATGGACAGAAATTCCAGGAGCTAAAAAAAGCAGATTGGCGGTTAATCCAGAGATAGATTGCAGTTACCGTGTTACATATAGCGGACTTACATCTCCTCCGTTTGCTTATCATGTGCCTGATTGTGGAAAGAATGAGAACTGTCAGGGATTGCAGACGCGTGTCTTGTTCTACGAAACATTTGGATACTTTATAGATGAAAACACCTATGTGGCTCGTGATGGCTTCTACAAGGACGATATGACTATGTATGGAACAGTTGCTGCATACGATAGAAACAGTAATTTCTTAGGTTACGCAGGTAATACACAAGGTTATGGTGATTATCTAGACCGTATCAAAAGTACTTCTGATTATTATAAGGCAAGAGCTGTTGACGGTGCTACTTTGAGAGTTTCATCTACGGGTCAGACGCAGTTCCATATTATGAACTATGTTGCGCCAGATCCTTATGGATATGTTGTGACAGCGACTGAGTTTGAAAGAGATCCAGATCATTCATCCAATCAATTTGTAGGAACAAATGGACATTTGTTCTTGGCAGCTAACCCGTTGTTGCCTCAGTACGAATCATGGACTGAGGATCCTGCTTTCCGTCTGCAGGATGGTTATTATGCTCTTGTTGCTAATCCAAGAGCTTTGGATCAGCACGAAGGAAAAGATTATATGGATTGTTCGGATGCTACTGGTAATGTAAACGGAGCTATGTTATTCGTAAACTCAGGAAAAACAGACATCTCTCATTCTGCTATCTATGCACAGAGAGTAGATTTGAATTGTGCAGCCGATCGATTCTCTTTTGGTATGAACGTTCGTAATGCAGCTATCCAAGAGGGATTGAATCCTGTGAATATTTCTGTCTATTTGTTGGAAGATATTGGAAATGTTCTTCCTGATGAGTATAGGAAAATGGGTACGATTCAACCAGAACACATTTTAAGTAATGAAATCACATCGGGTGATGTGCCTTCTGCATCGTCTGACTGGACACGTATCGACCAGTATGTTCAAATTCCGAATGGTAAGAAAGTTTCATCCTTGTGGGTGGTCCTTTATAATAATGGTAAGACAGGAGATGGTAATGATATGTTGTTGGATGATATCTCCTTCTCGGTATGTTTGCCTAAGGCTGAATTGTCTGCCAACATTGATGGTATATTGATTGAAAAGGATGTGGCTGTTTGCGACGGACGTGATGTTCAGTTGGTAGCAAGACAAAAAGGTGACTATATCCTTAATCCGCTCTATTTGTTCCAGTATTATGACGAAAAAGATGGATCATGGAAGGATATGAAGGATTATTCAATCAGCAATAGTTATAAAGACACGACGGTAACGATTCCTGTAACGGATATCCGGTTCATCGGTAGTGTTAAATATCGTGTGATTGTCGGTGCTTCGGTGGATGAGTTGAGACAAGTGGCATTGAACCCTACAGATGTCTGCAATGAGTTCTTGGTAGCAGAATCTGATATCGATATTTATAATACGTATGGTGGTCCGATGTGTGAAGATGTAATTCAACCATTCTGTTTCGTTGAGGGTGACACAATCACGGTGGAAGGCTGTAGAAAGTTAACTGATCCAAAACATGAATGGAAAGCTTATTGGACAAACAGCAAAGGTGATTTGTTGGTTGATACAGCTGACTTTACTGCCAAGAAATCAGACGTGTTGTATTTTGTTATAAAGAAAGGTGATGTGGTTGAAGTCTATGATAGAGACTGGAAACAAACATTGGAGACGGATTTCGATGGTATTGCTAATCTTTCGTTTGTTGGTTTAGACGAAGGAGGTTGTAAACATAGTCAATCGTTCACAATGACACCAAAGCATATTGTAGAATTGCGTTTTGATGGAACCAGTGCTGTTGGATGTGATTCTATTCTGGTGGAAGTGTCTAAGGATGTAGAAGATGCTCCATTGGTATGGGATTGGGGTATGGAAGGTCGTACGGTTGTGGTGAACGACACGGCTCAGATCTTTCATCCTACAGGATTAGAAGAGACTAACACGAAAGCAGGAATATTGAAAATCTGGGTGGATGATAGCCGAGATGCATTCTGTGCACCTGCATATCCGTTGGAGATTCCTTATCACGTGAATAATTCTTCTTACGACATGAGTGTCATTCCAAGTTCAAACCCTGTGTGTGTTACGAAGGGACAAGCACCAGGCACTCAGCTTCTTACTTTGACGGCAGATATCAAACCGGTATCTGCTAATACGAATATCTCTTCCTATAATTGGTTGATTCAATTTGAAAAAGGTGATAGAATCGAGAAGACAACTACGGATCCAACTTGGATATTGACGTATGCAGATTTGGAAGGCCGTACGGGTCAGAAATTGTGGGCTTATTTGTTGTCAACCGAAACGTTGGAGTGCGGTACTATTAAGAATGATACAGCTAATTCTTCGACGGAGATTGATATCCGTGAAGGTGGTTTTGCTTTGAGTGTTCAGCCAGATACATCAAGTGTCTGTCTTACTTCTGAGACGAAATTCGAATTGACTGCTAATGTTGAACCTCCTACAGCAATGACCAGTTTGAAAGAACTGATGGTGATGGATGAATTGGGTCTGGTAGAAAAAATCGCTACGAATGAAGATCAAGCATCTTATACAATTGTGATTGATAAAGATAACTTCCCGAATGTATTCAAGGCAGGAACGACTAAAACCTATCATATAGCTGCATACGATAGCTTCTGTCAAGCAAAAAATGTTTCAGAAAATGCTATTGTGAAATTTAATGGTTATAAGATTGAATTGGGAGATCCAGACCATGATGGAAAGGAATGTTTGACATTGGGTGATAGGTTGACTATCTCGGCCAAGTTGGATGATCCGAATGCTGCTAATTTGGTTAAGACGCTTCTATGGTATAAAGATAACGTATTGGTAGGTACATCAGGATGGAGTCATGAATTTGAAATCACAGAGAGTACAAATTCTCGATTTAAATTGGTGGCAAGTGATGGTATATGTACCGATCAGGCTGATTCGATAGATGTGGCTGTCAGCGTGAGATATGAAGTGGATCTGAATGCATCTCAGGAAACAGTCTGTGGAGAGTCGGATTCCGCATACGTACATGTAAAGATTAATCCTGCAACTTCTATGCTACAAATCAAAAACTTTGAATGGCATGCTGTAGTGAATGGTGTGGATCAAGTATTGTTGAAGGGTACGAAGGCAGATTCCATATTGGTTTTGAGTAAGGCTAATTATCCTTCATTGATTCAGGCTGGTGTAGATGCTGAGATTTATGTTATAGCAGATGATGGCATATGTGAGCGGACTAGATCGAATGGTGATGTGCATTTTGATTTCAATACGCACTATGATATGACAGTTGATTGGGATACTGCACAGTCGATTTGTGTGCCTAATGAGGCTAATATTGATCCGTCACTCGTTCTCTTGAGTGTGGATGTGAAAATCAATCCATCAGAAGCAGGTCTTCAGATTCATGATTATACATGGCATATCAAGGGAGATAAGGAGAGTGTATGGACTGATTTCAAAACAACAACGAGCCATAAAGACTTCACGTATGCTGATCTATCGAAGTATGCAGGACAGGATATCAGTTTGTATGTATCTTCTGTGGATTCCGTCTGTACAACGCCAGAGGATCCTGCTTTGAGTGATACAGTTAAGGTGAAGATTCGTACGGGTGGTTTCACTATTACAATGGGTGATATCCCATCATCTTATTGTATTGACACGTTGGATCCTGACGCTAAGTTTGTTTTGAAAGCAGCAGTTATTCCAGATCATGCTAAGGCGAATATTTCCAACTATTACTGGTATGATAATGGCGGATTATTGGCTATTACGACAGCAGATAGTTTGGTGTTGAGCCAAGCATCGTATGGACATATTTTCAAAGCAGGTCATATTGCTCATTTCTCAGTTAATGCTTATGATGAGGCCTGTGCCAAAGATACAATTAGAGATGAATCATCAACAACGGTTGAGTTCAGCACTAAATATTCAATGAAAGTGAATTGGGATACAGACAATGCGGTTTGTGTCACTAGTGAGGAAAATGTTGATCCAAATCTTGAATTATTGACGGTTGAGGTGTTGCTTTTCCCTGCTGATGTTGATAGTGTAATCAAGGAATATACATGGAACATCAAAGGAGATAAAGAGAGTACATGGACGCAGTTTAAGACTACGACCAATAAGGTGACGTTTACGTATGCTGATTTGAATAAATATAGAGGAGAGGACATTCGTTTGTTTGTTTCTTCTTATGATAATGCATGTTATTCGATAAGTGATCCAGCGTTAAGTGATACGGTGACATTGAAGATTCGTACAGGAGGATTCCAGATTAAGATGGGTGATATTCCAAATTCTTATTGCATCGATACATTAGGCGATGCTAAGTTTACACTTTCGGTAACATTCATCCCTGAAGATGCAAGAAACAACGTATCAGAGTTCTTCTGGTATGACAATGGAGGATTGATTGCAAAAACATCAGAGCCAGAGTTGGTAATCACAAAAGCTGAATATGCGTCTATCTTCCGTGCTGGATATACGGCTAATTTCTCGGTAGCTGTCTATGATGAGGCTTGTGCAAAGGATACCATCAGAACAGTTGATACTACTAAGGTTGAGTTTAATGTGCCATTCACACTTCGTGCAGGTGCAAGTGCTAGTCAGGTTTGTCTGCCAGTCTCCTCTGAGGTTTATTTGTATGCTAAAACGACGCCAGAGGATGCTCATTTGCATATCAAAAAATATGTATGGCATCTGACTTCACCGATAGAACAGACGGTTGAGACGACAGTTGGAGAACTTGATATTAAAGATTGGCTGTCTTTGGGCAAAACATTGAAGTTTGATGTGAAGGCTTATGATGAAGTATGTTATAACGAAGGTGGTGCAGGTGCTACTACCGAAGATTCTTTACAGGTGAATCAAGGATTTACTCCGACACTATCGGTGGATAAAGAATTCGTATGTACAGAAAATAGTCTGTTGGAGTTGAAGGCTACAATAGATCCACCTTCTGCATATATAGCATCTTACAAATTCTATGTGAAAGATTATGCAACAGACAAAGACACCTTGGTAGAACTTCTTAAGGAAGATTATGATATCATACATTATTATGAGAGAAGAGTCAGACCAGGCTATTATCCAAAAGATATGAAACCAGGCGATAAGATGGGTCTCTATGTGGTGGCAGATGATGGTGGTATTTGTGGAGCAAGATCATCTGATATAGTGAATGTGACGGTACAAACGCCGTTCAAGGTACATTTGGAAATGGATCCTGCCGAGATTTGTATCAATACACCTGCTACGGCTAAGGTTGTGAGCATCACTCCTCCAGAAGCTGAACAGTTTGTCAAATACTATAATTGGTATGAAATTGACCGTACAATGCCTAGCTTGTTACAGGAAAAAGGAGGTAAGGTATATTCATCAGCCAACTTCCCAGCAGGTAGGTCTTATCTCTTTGCGAGAGCAATAGATAGTATCTGTTATACAAGTCGCGCTCAAAACAGTGATACGGTAAATGTTTTTGTACATGATTATATTCGTTTGAATTTCCATCCAAGTGTGGCAACTTACTGTTATCCTATTGATGGATATATCGATTTGATTGCAGAGTGTGAAACAGGTGTTCCTGTTACGTACGAATTGTATGATTTGACGACCGGTAAATTATTATCAACTGTCAATTCTACACGTACTACTTGTGTATGGGAGGGTATTCAACCTACTACTACATTTAATCAGTTTATGGTTAAGGTAAGAGATGGTGTCTGCAGCACTTCGGATGAATCATCGATTGTGGATTACACAAGTGTGTTGGTACATGAACCTGTAGAGATTTCTCTAGAACCAGTGAGACCAGATGTCTGCATAGGTGATACGACTATGATGATATTGAACATTGTTTCTGGAACTCCTTCTAAGTATCACATGGAGGGATTCTCTAATGGATTGTCATTTGAATTCCCTGCTCGTTACAATGACACGATTATAGATTATGCTGCTTCTAGTGGTGTCATAGAGTATATGGCATACGCTATTGATGATATATGTCCAAATTCTGATACGATTTATAATTCAGTAAACATTCATGAGATACCTAAGGTACAATTGGTAGCCAATAAAGAGTATGTTGTGATTGGTGGGGAAATTGATTTCACGGCGGAGATTTTGGCAGGTGAACCTACCGTCTATGAGTGGTTGTGTGATGGAGAGAGCATTGATGTGACGCATGAAAACAGATTGACGTATTTGCCTAAATCCACATCTGAATATATGGTGTATGCTGCTGATATGGTTTGTCCATCTACGTATTCATCCATGGTTCTTGAATGTAAGTTACCTACAGCCTTTACACCATTCATCAAGGATGGATTGAATGACACCTTTATGAGAGGATTTGATGTATTGATCTTTGACCGCTACGGACAAAAGATTTTTGAAGGTAATGAAGGATGGGATGGTACATTCCGTGATAAAATGGCTGATCCAGGAGTCTATTTCTACAAGGTGATTATGAAAAACAACAAGGTGGAAACAGGTACTGTTGAGGTTATATATGTGAATAAATAAATTGTAAAGTTATAATGTAGAAAGAGATGTGGATTTATGCCGCATCTCTTTTTTTGTTTTTTGTTCCAAAGATGACATCGATGATGGGGAATCATAGACACCATACATATGCAGGATGCAGGGCTGTTGCAATGGCACAGATTATGTTATAAATGGAGTTATCCAGATAAATCCAAATACAATAGTTACAATTGGAAGAATATTCCGTCTATATTAACGGATGGTTGCACGACGGATTGTCCTCAATAAATATGGAAGAACCTGCAATATGTTTTACCAGCTTTTGTTGGAATCCATATTACAGGTTCTTGGACAATAATTTCTAATACTACAAACTTAGATATTCACTTATATCCTGACGATCACTACGAAAGATTATATTGAGCATCTTATTGTAAGGTGATCTCTTTACTTCTTCTCGATTTTCCCTTCGTTTGAAATAGATATAGCTGAGTCCTTGAAATCGGCTTCTGTCAGCATCTTTATTTCTTTGGCTACTTTGTTTTCTGTGTCAGGTTGAGGTCCGACTCCCGACTGCTGAATGAAAGAATGGATTTGTCCGTCGATGAATGTTCCATCGGATTTGATTCGTATGGTGACAACTGGAGCATATCCAGATATCCCGCTAAGGCTGATGCCATAAGGGGTACAGAAATTACCTAAACTATATGCGATGAAATGACCTTTGTAAAGTTCCATTCCTCTGACTACGTGAGGACCATGTCCGAATACGAAGTCTGCCCCTAAGTCAATACAGAAATGCGTAAATTGACGTAAGTTACCTCGGTCTTCGCCCAAGAATATTTCTGTGTTGTGAGGTACATGGTTCATTTTTTTCCCTTCAGCTCCTCCGTGCATAGATACAATGAGTATGTCAACCGAGTCTCTCAGGCTTGTAATGATCCTTCTTACCGTCGCAGTATCTTGATGCTTATATACGTGCTTGTTGTGTCCGAAAGCGCAGAACCCATAGCGGACTCCATTCTTCTCGATAATAGCTTTCTCACATAATCCAACCACACCTGCATATGCGATATTTTGTTCATCCAGCATCTTCATGGTTGATTTGATTCCGTCAGGACCGAAGTCATTGCTATGATTGTTGGCAAGGCTGAGAAAGTCAAATCCAGCTTCCGTTAATAGATGTGCATACGATGTAGGCATTCTGAAAGCGTATGAGTTCGCACCTCCTCCTTTGGTGCATGTACCTCCTTCACACATTACACCTTCCATATTTCCTAAACCGATGTCTGCTTTCTTGATAATGTCAGATACCTTTTCGAAAATATGAGCTCCATCATCGGCAGGTAATCGATTGGTAGGATAGGTGGTTCCCATCATAATGTCTCCTACCATGGCAAAAGAGATTGTGTCTGCAAGCTTCTTTGTTGAACTGGAAAGAGAATCAACGGGTAACATCTCACTATCAGGAAGATTGATCATATCTGTATTTGTAAAATGATACAATAGCTTTCCTTTTGATGCTGTGTTTATTGAGTCTTGAGCTATGACGCTTTCTGACATCAAAAAAAGAGTTGCTAAATAAAAAAACCTTTTCATGTTGTTTTTATGATTAATGGGTTAATATCCTAATAAGAATTCTGAAATGAATACAGTGATGCAGCTTACACAAGCCACAGGGAATAGTCCAGCTCCCATCATGGAAATGGTTATACTAATGAGCAGGGCAGCCAACCCTGCCAATGGAGATTGTGTTGTTTGAATGATGGCAGGGAATGTCATAACCGCAAGTGTTACATACGGCACATAGTATAAGAATGACCGAATGAACGTGTTTCGGATGGGTTTCCTGATCAGTGTGAGTGGTAACACACGGATTAGAAAAGACACGCCGAATGCAATGAGTATGTATATATATGGATTATGAGTCTGCATCATTTGAATTTGCTTCTTCTTTGATTGGTTTCAGGATGGCTGCGACAGCGGCTATGAGGATTGTTAACAAGATTGTTTTGGTTCCTGTCGTACATTCTTTGATATAAGGAATCCAGGAACAAGCGTAGCTCAGGATGAAACTTGTCACTACAGCTCCTGCAATCACTTTGTCCTTTTTAGCGGGAGGAATGATGATGGCCACAAACATACCATATAGGGCTACAGATAGAGCACTGACTAGATTGTCTGGTAAGAGGTTACCTGCCAAGACACCAAAATACGTACCTAGACTCCAAAGCGGAATAGAAGAGAGCATAGCTCCATATACGTATTGAGGTGAAAGATAACCTTCTTGAGCGATGGCAATACCAAAAATTTCATCAGTGATGCCAAATCCTACCAACAATCGATTGTAGAATGGTTGATTAGGGTCGAATCGTTGACTCAGTGAACAGCTCATCAGAAGATAGCGTGCATTGACAATGAGTGTGATGATAGCTATCTCAGCATAGGTGGCTGCCGATTGGATAGATGTGTATAGTGCATTTTCTCCTGCTGAAGCATGATTCAGGAAACTGGCAATATAGCCTTGAATAGGAGTTAATCCAGCTTTCATGGCTACAAATCCTAGCGAGAATGCAACAGCGAAGTAGCCAAAACCAATAGGAAGGCCATCACGCAACCCATGTAAGAAAAAATGGTATTTGTTTGATGTTACCATATACTAAGAGGGAAGGACAGATGGATTATTCCTCGTATTTTGTTTTGAAAGCTACTGCATACATACGCATTTGTTTGACCATGGATAACATACCATTAGAACGCGTAGGTGACAAGTGTTCTTTCAAACCAATTCGATCGATGAAATACAATTCTGCATCTAAGATCTCATCAGGTGTATGTCCGGATAGAATCTCAACTAACATACTAACGATTCCTCCAGCAATATCTGTATTGCTTTCTCCTTGATAATAGACTTTCCCGTCTTTGTATTCGGCATAAACCCACACCTTGCTTTGACAACCTTCGATGAGGTGTTCGTCCGTTTTGTATTTCTCTTCAACACCTTTATTGGAGATGCCTTTGTCTATGATCTGTTGGTATTTATCCAACCAATCTTCTAAGAATTCAAATTCGGAAATGATCTCTTCCTGTTTTTCGTCAATTGTCATATCGTTTATGTGTTATTATTTTCTGAACATTTTTGCAGCTCTCTCTATACCAGAGGCTAAAATATCTATCTCTTCTTTTGTATTATAAATAGCGAACGAAGCACGAATGGTACCATCAATGTTGAATGCCTTCATAACGGGTTCTGCACAATGATGACCTGTTCGAACAGCGATGCCTAGCTTATCAAGAATCGTTCCCATGTCGTATGGGTGGATTTGTCCAACCAAGAAGGAGATCAGACCGCTTTTTTGAGGTGATTCACCTATGATACGTAACCCATCTATTTGAGTTAATTTATCAGTGGCATATCGAAGTAGTTCATGTTCGTAATCTGCGATATTTTGCATACCGATCTCTGATACATAATTAAGGGCGGCAGCTAAGGCAGTAGAACCTATATAATCTGGAGTTCCTGCTTCGAATTTGAAAGGAAGTTCGTTGAAAGTTGTCTTCTCAAAAGATACGTTTTGTATCATCTCACCACCTCCTTGATAAGGTGGAATCTTTTCCAACCATTTTTCTTTCCCATATAATACACCAATGCCGGTAGGACCATATACTTTATGACCAGAGAAAGCATAAAAGTCAACGTCTAAGTCTTGTACGTTGATAGGGGTGTGTGGTGCCGATTGCGCACCATCTACCAATACAGGTATGTCTTGGCTGTGTGCAATCTTGATTATTTTTTCAATAGGGTTGACTGTTCCTAATGCATTAGACACGTGAGTGACAGCTATCAGTTTTGTCTTTTTATTGATGAGTTTCTCCAACTGGTCTATTTGTAAAACACCTTTTTCATCAAATGGGATGACTCGTAGTTTTATATCTTTGATCTGTTGTAGAAGTTGCCAAGGAACAATGTTGGAGTGATGTTCCATTTGAGTGACAATGATTTCGTCACCATCGTTGCATTGACTAATACCAAAGGAGTGAGCTACAAGGTTAATAGCTTCTGTTGTGCCTCTTGTGAATATAATCTCATTAGAGTTTTTAGCTCCTATAAAGTTTTGTACGGTTTTACGAGCATTCTCATGAGCCTCTGTACTTTGTTGACTAAGGAAATGTACGCCACGATGGATGTTTGCGTTGCAATTATAATAGTTATTCACTATTGTGTTTACTACGCATTGAGGCTTTTGAGTGGTGGCAGCGTTATCAAAATAAACCAGAGGTTTATTGTATATTTTTCTCTCCAGTATAGGGAAGTCTGATCTTATTTTTTGGATATCTATAGCCATATTTATGATTGTCTTTTGATAGGTTACTATTTTGAAGTGCAAAAGTACAAAAAAACAACAAGATTATAAGGTGAGGATAGAAAAATCACCTTATAAAACAAAAACAATAAAAGACAAGGAGAAAGTGAATTTTAGTTTTTGGTTATAACCTTGTTATTCAAACTTATAGCTGATGGTGATGCCGAGTTGTCTTGGTTTTCCTTTTTGACAATAGTGATTACCAAGATTTGTGAATGAATATGAATTATATTCGTTGTCTGCTAGGTTCTTGGCCCATGCTTTCACATTTAGTTTTTTCCATTCCCATGTAACGGAAGCGTTAAAGAGGGAGTAGAACTGTTGGCTATATAGATTGTCTTCGTTCCAATATACTTTTCCGTATCCTTTCCAATCGGCACCTAGGATGATGTTGTCCACCCATTTTTGATAGCAACGGAACTTGTATTGGAAATCCAATCCCATTGTGTTTGCTGGCGCTAAAGGAATGGTTTTCCCTTTGTAATCTACGCCATCATGTTCAAATGAAAGGAATCGGGCATTTGTGTATCCGTAGGTTCCTTCAAAGTTGAATACGTTGTGTGATTTCTTGTTCGTGTGTTGGTAGTTTAATGAGAGCTCTCCACCGAGGCTTCGACTTTTATTCGCATTGGTAATCAAACAGCCTGTATTCTTTCCTGATGGGAAGGTTAGAATTTGTTGATCTTTACATGTGATATAGAAGAGGGAGAAATCCATATTTAATTCTTTGCTTTTAGTTGGGAAGTGACCTCCTAATTCAAAGCTCCAGCTCTTTTCTGCATCATATGCAATGTTGTCTGTGTATTCATAAATAGGAAGTCCAGTCTCAGCAACATCGATACCTACCTCATTGAGCATATTGGTCATGAGTTTGTTTTGGATAATGTCAGAGAAAAGAAGCGTATTGAATCCTCCTGCTTTGTGACCTCTTGCTGCATAAGCATATAGGTTGCAGTAAGGGTTGAAATTGTATTGAATGGAGAATTTAGGTAGCGTTTGGAAGTCGGAGATGGCTTCAGATCCATAGAAGTGTGTATTGATGGATTGGCTTTTCTTCATGGCATCTGAAATAATATACTCTACGTCGTTTTGACTTAAATAATCTAGACGGGAGTGTTCGTAATCCAAACGGAGACCTACGGTTGCTTCCCATTGGCCAAATTTCCATTCTGATTGATGATAGACCGCGATTCCAAAGGTTGGAATCTCAAAATCGTTAGAGACGGTCAGTTCGTCGCCATTGATTTTTAGCATTGAGTTCGGGTATTTAGATTGAATCCCTGCATTGACATTAGAAGCGAATAGTTCTTCCAATCCATCTTTGTGATATGTGATGGGAGAGTCTGAATGATTGTGTTTGAAGAAAATCCAAAGTCCGTTTTTCCAGTTCCATTTCCGTTCCTCGTTGACAACGGATCGGAAGTTGAACTCATGGGATACAGCATGTTCCTGTTGTTCCTCATCTCGGGTGATGAGAGAGCGTTTTGTATAGTCGGGGTCAATACTTATTTTATCGGATAGGTATTGATAACCAGTTATGCTGTTAAAGATAAATTTATCGTATCGATACTGAATGACTAATCCATCAGATATGGTGAAACGTTTGTAACTATTATCTCCGTCGTATGAGATGGGTTGTGTTTTGTCGTTTCTGTCGGTAAATGCATAAGGATATCCGCCCTCTTTAAGAAATCCCCCGGAAATAACATTGTCCACTGTGAATCGATCTTTAGGAGACCAAATGATACGTCCACGAGCACTGAAACTATTGTGGGGGTCACATTTTTCATCGTTAAATGTGTTGGTGAAGAATCCATTTGTGTGTTTAAAGTTGGTGGCCAAAGAGTATCCGAAGTTTTCTCTTGGTTTTTGGTAGGTAGAAGCCTTGATTTTTATTGTATTAGCTGTTGAATAGTCAGCTGATACACGCGTACCTTGGTAGTTGAAAGGCGATAAGGTATAAACATTAAGGACACCCATCATGGAGTTTCGTCCTGTTGTGGTTCCTTGTGGTCCGCGAAGCATTTCGATACGTTCTACATCAAACAGATCAGCGTCGAAGGCGTTTTTGTTCAGCGTAGGCACGTTATCTATATTCATACCTACGACGGGGGTTCCTGACATTGAACCAAATCCTCTGACGAAGATAGCTGAGGTCATACTCGATCCAAAATCTGGCATGTAAAAGTTAGGAGAGTGACCACTGATATCTTTAATGGATTTCATTTCCCGATATTCCAATTGTGTGCTGTTGAATGAGGTGAAGGAGGTTGCCTGCTCTTGTAGAGATTTACTATCACGAAGGTTGGCAACAACAACGAATGTGCTAAGGAAGTGCATTACGGGGTCGTCTGCAATAGTGTCTCCACTAGATAGCCATTTGGCAAGGTCGGACATCGTAACTTCCCTGTAATTATAAACTTGTCCATTTCTGTATTCTGTCCAGCTTCGTAACGTGTCCTTGGTGGCCTGTTCTTCATCGTTCTGCGCTTGGAGGGAGAAAGAAAGTAGAAATGAAAGTGTTATCAGAATATATTTGTAGAAAATATTTTTTTTCATTATTGTCTATATCTGTTTGTTGTTTCAATAAGTTACAAAAATAATTGAAGACATGAAAAAATCAAAATAAAGAAGGAATAAATTTAGGAAAGATTCAACTATCAAACACATCTGAGTATGTCTTTGGCATGGGGATGTTTGTTCTATAACTATAAGGATCCTCTTCTTTATCTTTTTGCTTTTCTGTATTATTTCGCATATGTTTGGCGGGACCTCTTGTATAAAAAGATCAGGGACCTTAGGTGTAAGGTCATATTTATAGCTATGAGGCAATAGTTAATTGCTCATGCTCCTTTTGATTGAGCTGTTCTTCTTGATTTTGGTGTATCAATTAAGTGCATTCGTCTTAGAAAACTAAGACATATAATTCACATGATGATAGAGTTGACGATAAAGAGGAATATTACCAATAGAATTTACCTCTTGGACTTTTAGCAAGATCTATGACGAAGTCATATTCCATCTGTTGGTCATGAACATCAATGTGATATATTTGAGGTTTGAGTCCTTTTATTTTTGTTGTGATATCAAAGAAACACATGCATTTACCTCCATTTAAATCATATTGGAAGTATATCGAGATGGTATCACCATAAACATAAACTTCTGAATAAGGGTCTGCATCACAATCCATTAGGTTCAAGTTTTTACGAATGATGAATCCTTCTCCTTTATTCATATCGAAATCGTATGACATGATTAGTTCCTCATTGTCATCGTTGTATTCTACCTCCTTATTATATTCTGCTTTGGTTTTACATTCGCTACAGCCTAAACATTCCCAATCTATCTTGGTCTCGGTATTCTCTGGCTCATCTTTCTTACAAGAAAAGAACACCCAAATCAGTGATATAAGTGATAATATGACTCCTATGTATATTTTTTTGTTCATAATCTATATGTTTCCTTTGTCTATATGTTTCCTTTGATATAAATACACCGTTGGCAAAAATACAATTATTATTTTAAATTATCATTGTTCTGACGTAATTTTTTTCAATTTTATAAAAAAAAAGGATGTGCACATTTGTTTTCTATGATAGGATGAAATTTAGTTATGAGTAAATCTTGTAGCGATGAGGGTGCAATATAAGCTAAAAAATTATTTTTGCAATTTTTTTTTAGACTTTTTGAATTGGTCATAAGAAATGTTTTTGTTTCTTTTGCAAACTGAATAATTTTTCAAAAAAAGTAAAAAAAAGTATAAACGGATATGTTAAAAAAGATTTTGTCAATATCTGGTAAACCCGGATTATTTGAACTTGTTTCTCAAGGCAAGAATATGTTGATAGTAGAATCGTTGGTTGATCATAAGAAAGTACCTGCATATACGCATGAGAAAATACTTTCATTAGGTGATATTGCTATGTACACGGAAAGTGGTGAAGTGCCTTTGGCAGAAGTGCTAATGGCGATGAAGAAAAAGGAGGAGGGGAAACCTGTTTCTATGAATCCAAAGAAAGCTGAATCAAAAGAGTTGACAGATTATTTGGCTTCTGTTCTTCCAGATTATGATAAGGGGAGAGTTTATGCTTCAGATATTAAGAAGTTGATAACATGGTATAATATATTGGTTGAAGCAGGTAAAGATAATTTTGAGGAAGATCTTCCAAAAGAAGAAGGAACTGAAAAATAATATAATTCGCATATATATTAAGGAAGGCAAGTTGGAAGACTTGCCTTTTTTTTGTCATGTCATGTTTCACATCCTGCTAATGCTTGTCATGATTCAACATGAATTAAAAACTTTCTTGCAGAATCTTTTGTGATTTAGTAATGATTTTGCTAATTTTGCAAAATCTATGGATATGAAAGAAAAGTGTACATATAAATTGAGTTTTCTCCTAGCGATGGCAGCGTCGTTAGCTTTTCCTTCGTGTACAGAATATACGAAGTTGACAAAGAGTGACGATATAGATTTGAAGTATGAAAAGGCCTTCGAATATTATGACAAAGGAGAATATTATAAGGCTGCAACATTGTTGGAGTCGGTAATCCCGTCATACAGAGGAACAGAAAAGGGAGAGACAGGATTGTACACAAAGGCGATGGCGCATTTTAATAACAAAGAATATCTTACTGCTAAAAGTTATTTCTCAGCATATTGTAAGGGGTATCCTTCTGGGAAATATATAGAAGATGCTAAGTTTCATATAGGATATTGTTATTATTTAGATTCACCTAATGTGAAGCTTGATCAGGAGAATACGCAAAAGGCGATAGATGAACTGTTGGAATTCTCTCAGACATATCCTCATAGTGAGAAGTTGCCGAGAGTCTTGGATTTATTGAAAGAGATGCGTGAGAAATTGGCAGAAAAGGAGTATTTGAACGCTAAGTTATATTATGATTTAGGTGATTATATGGGTAATAATTATTTGTCGGCTATAGTGACAGCCGGAAATGCTTTGAAGAAATACCCAGATACGCAATATAAAGAAGAATTAAGTTTCTTAATATTAGAATCAAAATATATGCAAGCCGTAAAAAGTGTGGAATCGAAAATGGAAGATCGTTTCCGCGATACGGTGGATGAATATTATAACTTTGTAAAAGAGTTCCCGGAGAGTGAACATCGTAAAGATGCAGAAAAGTTCTATAGCCGTGCGAAGAAATATTTACAAAGTATTGAAGGATAATAATGTAATAAAATATATTTAATTATGGATTACAAAAAAGTAAATGCTCCGTCAAGTACTATTACAAGGGATATTAATTCTTTGTGTGCAGATACTGACAATATTTATGAAACAGTAAATATCATTGCAAAGCGTTCAAATCAAATTACTGTTGAGATGAAGACTGAATTGGAGAAGAAACTTCAGGAGTTCGCTTCATATAACGATAATTTGGAAGAGGTGTTTGAAAATCGTGAACAAATAGAAATTTCTCGTTTTTATGAGAAGTTGCCAAAGCCAACATTGATTGCAACACAAGAATATATTGAAGGAAAGATTTATTACAGAAATCCAATAAAGGAAAAAGGTAAATTCTGATTCTTCTATTGTTTTTTGTGAAACATATACAGAAAGAGAGATTACTGAATGTAGTCTCTCTTTTGTTTGTTAAATATGCAACATGCTTGATATCGCAGAAAAGGTAAAAAAGCGAAAATCCCCGAAACATGTTGCTTCGAGGATTTTCGTTTTTTATTAAATGTCCCTAATGAATTCAGTTGTAGGGATAATATGTTTAATATATAACGTTGTAGGTTGCAGGTGTGAATTTGTATTCATTGGTATAGTTGATACCGATGATTTCGATCTGCTTAATCATTTCACCAGTTGGTGTTTTCATCAGATAGGAAGGTACTTCAAATAAGAATCCGATCATGGAATCTTTTACATTGAATGCATTTTGAACGTCAGGACGTTCTGTTATTGTACCTTCGATGGTATGATCTCCAAATTTGAGATAGATGTTACTCAATCGGTCTAGTTTATCAGAATCAAAGGCCCATCCTGAGATTGTGATAATAGGGTTGTTGATGACATCGGTAAGAACGATTGAATTGAGTGCTGGATTAAAATAGCTATCTAGGAAAAATCCACCAGCAGCTACTGCATAGTTTTTCTCTTGAAATGGCAGTTCTGGTATTGTAGGTTCTTTAAGAAGTTTGTAAGTGATCGGTGTTAGTTGCTTTCCTCCGTTGGTAATTCTTATAAAGTCAAAATGATCGACTACATACCCATTTTCCTCTTGAAGCAATGATTTAGAAAAACGGAAAGAAAAACCAACTTTATTGGATTGTGAACCTAATGCGGTTTGAACATCAGAACGTTCTATGCCGTAGTTGCCTTCAACATATTTAGAACCGATTTGAACAATTATTTTGTTTAATTCTGTGTTTCCTTCCGTGTCGATTGTCCATCCCTCAATAGAGACTGTATCGCTGTGGGATATGTCTAAAATTTTGCAGGATGGTAATTGGTTATTTATTGCATCAATAAAGAATCCTTGTTCAGTTGCTTCCGCTACTGGCAATTCTGGTTTAGATGAGAGTTTGCATCCATCATAAACGAGAGATGAGTTTTCGTTACAACTCGAAAGAAAACATAAAGAAGTTAATATACTTCCGAAGATAATTGTATGTTTCATGATAGTTATAATTTATTTATCGTGTTAAATTAATTTTGAATGCAATTCCAAAATCACTTGTGGTCGTAGGGAATCCATCAGACACTTTCGGTGTGCTGGATTTGCAGTCATAATATAGTTTTACATTTAATCGTTCACTTAAGACATAGTCGGCGGATAGTTTCAATGATAATGAGCGCAAACCGCTGCTTAACTGAGAGTATTCATCATCGATAACACGGATGTATGCGTCAGTGTTTTTGAAACTAATGTCTCCACGTAGGTTAAGGTCGTTCTTAACCTTCTTTTGGCTTTTACCGATCTTGATAATCATTCCAATATCATCGAACCGATATCCAGAGCCGATTACGTATTCTATACTATTGGATTCAAGTATTTGGTTTCCTGGAATGTCCAATTGTATAGTCCTTGATTTCTTTAGTTCGAACTTAAAGGATAAACTACTCTTCAAACTTGCATCAACACCAAATAAAGGAGAGAATTGTTCGCTGATGCTTACTGAATTCACATCGTATTTGGAGGTGATATAATTGAATTCTTCGTTTTCACCATTGATACCATATTCTGAACCATACAAGTGATTCCAATCTGTCAAAGACTCATAATTACCAATATTGTATGTGCTCTTGTATGTGTGATTTAAGTTGAACGATTTGAATTTCTTTTTGATGGAATTAATCTTCATTAATGCATCGCACGTCACTTTCCAGTTTGGAATCAAGGCAGTAAGGATACCTTTAACATTTCCTTCTGGTATGAAGTTTAATGAAGTGGTGTTGACATCTCTGTCCATATATGCTGCATAGAAAGCAGGGATTAAGACATCGGCAGAACTTTTATTAACGTAATTAGGTTTGCCGTTTGGATTTTGATAGCCAACTTTTGAATAAATCCTTTGTTGAATAACGTTTCTGTTTTGAAGGAATTTCTCGAAAATCTTCGAATCTAGAGATCTTCCTTTGAAGGCGGTCCGGATTGGCAGACATGTACGGGAGAAGTTTCCTGCCACATCGGTTGAATTCCATCCTCCATTTGAGTAACCATACATATAATATATGTTGTCTTGGTTGCTTTTATACCAAGAAGCGTTCACATCTATTTTTAATCCAGGGATAGGTTCGACAAGTGATTTTACAGTGAGTGTCTGTGTTGTGGTATGAACGATAGGATTTGTTATATTTTCGTTCATAATCAATAAAGAGTCTTCGTTGTAAACTCGTTGTAAGAAATTCTCAACATTATAGAATCCGAAAGTAAAGTCGTATCCTGGGTTGTCCTGATCTTGTCCCAAGAATCCGCTGGCTGGTTTATATCCATTTAATTCTAATGCGTCCGTATGTCTGTAATTGATGTTAAAGTTACGAACCATCATAAGGAATCGCACAGAATAATCCCGTATTTTATCGAACGCATTATCTTCCCTGCTATTGTTATTAATGGTCAAAACTAGATTGTTGTAGTCGGCCTTAGTTGTTATGTTAATTGAGTTAGGGTCGATCACATTGTATTTGAAGGCAACATCGGCTCCTGATGTGTCCTTAAGAGAGACAATCAGTTTAGTTGAATTAAGCCTGTGATTGATACGTGTTTTGTTGTTAGCTTTCAGTCTTAACTTCTTACGTTCATAGACTTTTGGCTTGTTATCCTTTTGCTTATCTTTTGATGCCTCATCATTTTTCCGAAGTGAGTTTGTCGGTTTTTGTAATTTTCGGTTCACTTCTTTCAAGTAAGGGAACTTATTATAAAGCGTTTCAAAGTTAAACCGTACATCTCCACTCCAGTTTCGTTGATTCTCTATTAAGTTTCCTGTGACTGGCGCGCTTCCAAGTGAAAGAATAGCTCCTTTGTCCCATTGATAATCGGCACTGTATTGTGCATTGGATGTTATCCAATCCAAATGTGGTAATTTATTGATTGGAATTGCATAGGTGGCTGAGAATTTTTGTTCGTAGGCGACAGGGTCACCAAAGCCTTTTATACTGCTCCATACGGTGTCTTTCCATTTCTCGTACCAGTCATAATAACCGATTTCACGTAGATATTCTTTGTTGATTGGAATATTGACTAGTCGATTTCCGTCTTCATCGTCAGTGCTAATGATTTCAGCAATTTCTGAGTTCATAGCAGTGCTGAAGGATAGTTTCAAGGATTTCGTCAAGTCCCATTTGATATTAGATGTTCTGTCCCATTGCCAGTTTTTGTCAAAAGACATATATTGGAATGTAGTGTCTTTTATGATAGGTGAATTGAAACTACGGTTTTGAGTCTCTTCGTAGTAACGCGTCATGGAAGTACTGAAAGAGATGTTTTTAGGGATGTAGTAGAAGTTGAAATCTTTGATTAATTTCAGATGGTTAGATTTCAACCATTTCACCTTTTTGAATGGCTCTACTGGTTTTGGATTGATTGAATATATATAATTGAATGTTCCCTTATAGTTTTTAATTTTTTCGTATTCAATATCAGGGTTCGTTTCTTTTGTTTCGTTATACCCTAAGCTAAAGGAGAAATTAGCAGGGTCGTATGGCATTGTATATTTTTTGTTTTTGCTAGTGATACCTACACGTACATTATTCAAGGCATAGCTTTGGTAAACTTTGTCGGTACGAGACATCTCTTTGATAGAATCCTTGATGGCTTCACTATCATAATTATCCAATGTTTTCTCCAGTTCGGTATCTGTATTTAATGGATCATATTTTGGAGAAGTCAACTGATGGGTACGTGTATAGGTGAATGGCATGTTCACTTTGGCTTTTTCAGGGAATAGTTTACCTAACTGAATAGCCGCTGTGATATTGTATTCGTAAAAATCATCTTGATTACGATCTGCAACATTATCTTCAATATTGCCAAATCCAGTTGTCTCGATTTGTCCTCCGATAGTAAGGCTACCTAAATCAGAGAATACGATACCTAAATTAGCAACTGCTGCCCAACCTCCATCTTCATCAAATCCGGACATTCTCATTTCGTTCACCCATATTTCTGCATTGTGGGCTACATCATCTTCGTTGACAATACCAATCATGAGAGATGTTAGTTCGCCAAATGAAGGGGAACCGATGACTGCCATTGTGTTATTGCCATCCATTTTTGTGTATCGCTCATTAAACTTCACTTGTCCCGCATTCTTCTTTTTGTCGCGTTCCAGTTTTAAGTTGACGAGCTGTTCGAAAGCGAAGTCGAAATTATTTTCCTCTGGCCATACTATATATTTATCTATAGAACCTTCTGGGGTGATCTTAAGAGGAATACGGTACTCGTAATAATTTTCAGTGAAGTCGCTTCCAAATCGTACAAATGCGTAGATACGATTATCAGGAATGTATTCGCCATCGATTAGTTGTTCGGCGTGAACAAACATCTTGAAACGTTTGTATTGACGAGCATCGATTGACGTGGTTTTGTAAACGGCGCGAATGTCGTTAGGCTCTAGGCTATCGACACGAAGCACCATCGCTTGCTCATTCTCTTTCCTACTTTGTGTCTGACTAGGATCTATTGTACGATCGATTCCTGGAGGGAGTTGATATGCAACAGGTCTTTTGTGAGAGTCATTCTCAATACAAACGGAAGATATATTGATATGACCTGTGCCTTGTAGTTTATTGGCAATCGAGCTTTCTACCAAACGTTCGTTTTTCTCGTAAACTCTCCAGTCTGTTCGAACTAATTGTAATTCACCGAAACGGAGATGCTCCTCCTCTTCGAAACCTGTTAGATACATACGGATGTAACGAATAGAACGGAAGTCTGTAATGTTACCTTCGGCACGTCTTTTGCTTGTCTTGATAGGAATACGAAGTTGATACCACTTGATTTTGTCAGTCTCGTTATTTCTCAGAACAACGTCTGACTCCACCATATTTGTTATATAGTTGTCTTCCCAATTGTTCTCGTTTTCAAAGCTTTCTCGATCAATGTTTATAATGTATTCGAAATATTGTTCTGTTTCGTTGAGTGTATTATCTTTATTTAAGTCCTCGCAATCAGGCGTCGTCGTAGCGGTGGAGGTGTAGTTTTCATTCTTGTTTGAAGTGGCATTTCCTTCTGTTCCATTATAATATTTATAACGGTCGAAGATAGATGCTTCCATGTCATCATAATCAGAACCTCTGTAGTAATGGAAATTATCTCCAGCAGGGTCAGTTAAAGGAGAGAATGGACTGTTAGCCCATCTTGACTTGGCTGACTGATTTACTTTCTCATTGATAGCCTGTTGGTATCGACGATATGATTTTATGTAGGTGAACTCATCGTTGTCTGATAATCCATCTAATCCTAGGTCTTGTTGTTCAAGGTTGGAGTTGTCGAATGATCCTGTAACAGCGGTCAGTCTTGGTACGCGTCCCCATATAGTTGAATCAATCATTGTCTGGTTTTGTGACGTAGGAAGTCCGTTTTCAAATGCTTTACGACCATCTTTAAGTACGTCTTCTGATATGCTACCAAGATTGAATACTAATTGACCGGATGTGGTGTTCATGTCATTGTATTTGAATGGGTCCATGATCCACATCTCGATATATTCTATATTAGAATTCTCAAAGTTGGTATTATCTAGTTTACGCATGATACCAGCCCAACGATTTTCTGGATTTTCCAAATAACCATTATTATCCATTTTATCTACATCCAAGTTGTATGGACCGCGCTCTTTTGGATAATAGTGCAAATGTAATGTTTGGAGCGTTGATGGTTCTAATGTGGATTCTTCCTTATCTTGGTATATTTCTTGTTCGGTTACCATACGAACATAGTGGTGGGACAATTGGTTGTCTTTATCCGCCTTGATATGTTTAGGTGTATTGGAGTTAGGGGTTGTAAACAGCTGATCAATGTAGTACCATGCTAAGTGAGATCGATTTAATCCATATCCTATGTTAACAAGATCGATAGGATCTAAGTGGTTTCTCCAATATGCATCATTTTCGCGTATGAAGTGTTTTTTGTACAATGGTCCGTCGCTTATCTTAGGAGTACTGGCGAGTGCCCATGAAGAAGGATTCTTGATGTTGATGCTTGATTCTGTTCCTTCGAAATCATCTATGTAAGAAACGCCAGCTTTTGATTCGTCTTGGTTGATTGATTTGTTATGTCCAGGAATGAGTTGCGCAAATTCTCCTGAGAATGCGATAGAAGAAGGTGCTTTAGCATTGATAAGAGGTAATTTATCAATGGCATTCGTCAGCCATTGCCAATCTGACTTAAAGGTACTATTCATACCCCAGATTGTGTTGGACAATGGCTCATTGCCGAACTCTACTTTCTGGGTCAATGGTTTCTCGTTTAGGTGTAATATGGTAGCTCCCATGGAGAATTTATCGGAGAATGTATATTCTGCATTGGCTCCGATTAATGATTTCCGTTGTGTGTTGAAAAAGGATTCACTTTCTACCGATACGTTGATAGGTGAGTTGGATGCCAGTGCGGTTTCATCTAGAATCTTCACAATACCAAGGTTATAATCTACGGTATATCCTGTTCCTTCTGTTAATGTTCGTCCACCTGCAGTGACGCGTACAGATCCACGGGCTATATTGGTAACGCCAAGACGGATTTCAGATCCTGATGATGAACTGTATTCACCTGTGATAATGTATTTGTTTTTCTCTGTGTATTGCTCAGCAACAGTCAGAGTTGAGTCGTATAGTTCAGGGAACGTATATTTCTCAATATTGGATACATTTCCATAACCGTTTTTGATACCAGTATCAAACGGACGGGTGGATAGGAATATAATTCGACCAGTGGATGGTATGATTGTATAGCCTGGGATGAAGTCAAAGTATCCATCCGGCATAGCATTCTGTCGTTTGTTTAGACGGTCCATATTAAGGACTTGTAACAAGTTTTTGGTGCTAAGCGATGGAATGTATGTAAGATAATTAGTTAATGAATCACTTTGGAAGTAATATTTAATTTCAACTTTGAAGTTGTCCTGTTGTACGTTGTATGCATTTAATGAATACACGTTACGCATGGAAAGGTTCCATAGTTTTTTGTTGTTAGGAGCAGGGATGGAACTCTTTATTAATTTGACCAATAGGTTTTGTGAAGAGGTCTTGGATGTATCTGTTGTAGCGGTTGATAATTCTCCCACTTTATAGGTTTTTCCTCCTTTGGTATATTCGAAAGCAACGGCTACGATTTGATCCGATGAGGATGTGCTTTTCAGAGAGATGTATCCTAATTGTGAATTAAGAGTATATTCAGTTTCTGAAAGTAATCGAGCATTATTCAATATTTCATAATCTCTGGACGGCTCTAATTTTTTTCCGTTAATTTCTGTGTTTTCCAATGCAAAAGATGCAGATTGAATGTTTCTCAGTTCCTGGTTGTTGGATAATGTCTTGTATAGGTTGCCATTGTTGTTGTACGGAATGTCCGTTGTCTTTCCATCTTCATTGTAGCTTTCGCCCAATTCTGTCAGCGCGATGATGTTTCTTGTAGTATAGTTGGCAGAAGAGGTGGATGAGTTGGTCACCCATACTTCTACTTTGTTAATGACAATACCTGAAAGAGGATTAGGAGCGTTCTTTGCCCATTCATCATAGTGGTCATAGAAATAAGAGGCGAGGAAGAAATGTTTGTTTTCCTCGTAGTTGGTTGGTACCAGTTCAAATTTTGTGGTTTGAGCGCCCTCTGTTGATATTGTTTTTCTTTCCGATTCTTGTTGTGAAATGATTCCGGAAACTTTTAATTTTCCAAATTGTAAATCGGTACGGAATCCAAAAAGGTCTGTGCTTCCTGTGATAAGGGATGATGAAAGAGGCAAACTAACGTTACCTGCTTCTACCCGTTGGACTATATCATCTTCGTCGCCTTTATAACCTAGATTGATCAAACTTTGGTCGGCATCGAATGTAGCTTCTGTGTTGTAATTCATGTTGAAGTTAATCTTTTCGCCAACTGATCCTGTAGCTGATAATTGTATCTTGGTGTCAAAGTCAAAGATTGTGTTGATACGATTTTCTTCGGAGATGGATGGGTTGTCTCGTTTGGATATGGTAAATCCGAAATCCAAATCGACAGAACCCTGTGTTTTCAATTTCACGCCACCAGGGCCAAAAATGTCTTCACCTTTTTTGCCCAATCCGATCTGAATGTCGCTTAAAGAGAATTTATTTCCACCATCAGTATTTGTTTTGGCTTTTTCAGCCCAGTATTTATTCATGGATTGTTGCAGAGCATGGTTTCGATATTCGTCTTCGCTCATGACAAATGGAGTAGCGATGTCCATGTCTCCCACACGGTTGTGAAAGATATAGTATCCTGTGGCAGGATCGTATTCAACCGTCGAACTCATGTTAGCAGGGTCTTTTAAATCGACGACAGATTTTTCTTGCAGGTCCTCGTAGGTGACAGCTTCAGTCTGTTTTACTGGGAACTTCAATCCTTTTATAGTATCTCTTCGACCCGTTGTTTGTTCTGGCTCGTTTTGTTTCTTAGCGTGTCGTTGAGATGAGGACCGTGAATTTAGAGACGTTCTATCTCCCGACTGTTGAGAATATCCCGAGAGTGCTACTAAACTACCTAGTAACACAAATATCAATACGATATATTTGAATTCTTTTGCCAATTTTTCGCTTCTTTTAGATTTATAACGTTAACGAAGTCGATTTAGTGCCTCTTTTATTGTTTTTTCTATTGTGAAAGATGGATTTTCTTTGAGAATGACATCTACCACTTTGTTCGCAGCTGATTGATTGTACCCTAATACGACTAGTGCGGCAAGAGCCTCTTCTTTGATTGCATTAGAAGGACTAAAAATAGATTCATTGATTCCGACCTTGTTGACTTTGTCTTTTAGGTCAACAATGATTCTTTCAGCGGTTTTACTTCCTATTCCTTTGACACCTTTTAGTTGCTTGACGTTTTCTGTGCTGATGATTGTTTCCAGTTCCTGCACGGAGTAGGTGGAAAGAATCATTCTGGCAGAGTTGGCTCCCACGCCAGATACAGAGATAAGTAATAAGAAGAGAGCACGTTCCTCTTTAGAAGAAAATCCGTAAAGAGTAAAAGCATCTTCTCTTACGGCTTCATATATATATAGTAAAGCTTCGTTTTTCCCATCAATTGCGGTGTATGTGTTAAGGGATATATTTATGGAGAACCCAATATTGTTGGTTTCTATAACTGCCGATGTAGGGCTTAAGTCTGTTATTTTGCCTTTTATATATTCAAACATTTTCGTGTTTTTTATGCATTTGGATACATTAGAGAAAAAATCGTGCAAATATACGAAAAATATTCCTCTATCGTTTATAATATTGGGTGATTTTTAAAACTTCAAATTTTGCCAATAAATTATATTGAATTACCTTTGCAAATATTTATGTATCAAAGTAAAATAGGTATGTTTAAAAGATTATGTATTTTATTGTCTTCTTTGTTATTGTCTGTAACATTGGCGACTGCACAGATTACTTTCAAAAATATTCAAACAGTTAAAGTCGATCAGTTATCTGACACTCAAATAGCTCAATTTGTAAAAAAATATACAGAGGCAGGTTATACGTTGGCCGATGTTGAAAGAATGGCTGTTGCAAAGAACATGCCTGCGTCAGAATTGGAGAAGTTGAAAGCTCGTATAAATTCGATGGAAACTAGTAATACTACGACGGAACTGATTGAGAATCCGGGTGGTTCTATGATATCGAGTGCAACTGCTTCTGCAGAGAAAGAGAAAAAAGAATTTAGTAGAGTATTTGGTTCTTCATTGTTTAGTAGTTCAAAGTTGTCATTCGAGCCTAATCAGAATATGGCTACCCCCCGTAATTATGTGGTGGGTGTGAGTGATGTTTTACATGTTGATGTGTTCGGTTGGGCAGAAGCAACATATGATTTGACGGTATCAGCAGAGGGTAGCATACGAATACCTAATGTCGGTATGGTACAAGTGAGTGGTTTGACTATTGAAGAATCTGAGAAGGTGATTAAGAAAAAGTTATCTTCTTTGTATAGTTCAATTCATTCTGGGCAAACATCGGTTGCGGTGACAGTTAATAAAATACGGTCGATTAAGGTGTATATTCTTGGTGAAGTAAAGAATCCAGGTAGTTATACTTTATCATCAGTATCTTCAGTTTTTAACGCTTTGAATGCATGTGGAGGACCATCAGAAAAAGGTACTATGCGTGCTATTAAGTTGATACGTGGTGGAAAGGAAATTGCCAGTGTGGATCTATACGAGTTCTTAATGAAAGGTGCCATGCCAAGTGATGTTTCATTACAAGATCAAGATGTGATACAGGTGTCTCCTTACCTTAGTAGGATAACTGTAAATGGTGAGGTGAAAAGAGATGGTATATATGAATTGAAATCGGGGGAAAGCTTACAGGATTTGATTAATTATTGCGGTGGATTTACGGATGAAGCCTATACGGAACGTGTTTCGGTGACACGTAATATTCAGGGAGAAAAGAGTGTGGCTGATGTAACAAAAGAGGTATTCCAATTGTTTACGCCGGCATCGGGGGATGTATATCAGGTTGATAAAATATTAGAGAAATATACAAATAGAGTACAGATATTGGGAAGTGTTTTTCGTCCAGGTGTGTATGCGTTGGAAGAGGGAATGTCGTTGCGTGATTTGGTGAATAAGGCAAATGGTGTGACGGAAGATGCTTTTATGCAGAATGCTACTTTGGTACGTTTGCAGGATGACCTTACACCGGAAATCATATCGTTTAGTGTGAAGGATTTGATGGATGGGAATTTTAATGTGCAGTTAAAGAAAGAGGATGTGATTACCATTGGAGGTAAGAGTGATTATGAACAGGAGAAAAAGGTCTCTATTTATGGAGCTGTTTTGTCGCCTGGAGAATTCCCATACTACGAGAATGTTACGTTGAAGGATCTCGTATTTTTAGCAAGAGGATTTAGAGAAGAAGCTGACCCTACATCAATCGAAGTTGTTAGACGTGTATTGGATGAGGACGAATTGAAGAAAGATGATCAAAAAACAATGGTTTTCAATCTTAAATTGAGCAGGGATTTAACAGGGGCAGATGCTGAATTTAAATTGCAACCGAGAGATCAAGTGACGGTCCGTAAGATGGAAGGATATGAGAGATTGGGTGTCGTACAGGTCCTGGGAGAAGTTCGTATGCCTGGCACCTATGTGATTACCCGAAAAACAGAAAAGATATCTGATGCAATAGCAAGAGCAAGTGGTATCACGGAATATGCTTATCCTGAAGGTGCATTCTTATTACGTTTTTCTCATCGATCTGAAGCAGAGCGTCGAAGAGACCTTAATTTAATTAGCATGATGAAAAATGCTGATGATGTAGTGAGTGTTGAGGAACTTAGGAAAGAGTTGGAGACTCGTCAGGATTTAGTGGGTATTCAATTAAAACAGATTATTAAACATCCTGGATCTGAAACGGATTTGCATTTGGAAGAGGGGGATATTATTTTTGTACCAAAGGAATTACAGACTATTACTATTGCGGGAGCTGTCCAAGTGCCTGGAAAAGAGGTTTATAATGGCAATTCTGTACGTAAATATATTCGTGGTGCGGGAGGTTTTTCTTCTAACGCACGTAAGCGTGGTACTTATGTTGCTTATGCAAATGGTAAGATAGCATCTACACGTCATTTCTTATGGTGGCGTAACTATCCTGATGTGGATCCAGGTGCCCACATTTTTATTCCGGAAAAGCCAGTAAGAGAGAATCATAGTAAAGAAAATGTGGCACTCTTCGCGCCATTGTTTACCTCAGTCGCAACCATGGCTTCTGTGATTGTTACGGCAATATCTGTGTTGAATAATAACAAGAATAACAAGAGTAATAATAGTGATAAGTAGAAAAAGACAGTGTCCTAGTTGGTGATTCTAAATAAATTGAAATATGGGTGAATTAGACGAATTATATCAAACTCTATTTTCGGAGGATAAGAAACAGGAGAAATCTATATCCATGAAGGATATCGTGGCTCTTTTAAAAGAGTATTGGAGTTTCATCTGGAAGAAAAAATGGTTTGTTGTCGGAATAGGTATCCTCGGAGGAATTATAGGTTTCGTATATGCGAGTGTACGTACAATAACATATCAAGCGAATTATGTATTTACTGTTGGTGGAGGCTCTACTTCTACGGGAATGAGTAGTATCAGTATGTTGTTGGGTATGGGCGGTGGTTCTATGGATGCATTTTCGGGAGATAACTTGTTGGAGTTGTTGAAATCTCGTTCATTGGTAGAAAATACGTTGCTTTCTCCTTGTGTATATGAAGGTGATACCATTACGTTTATGGAATATTTGTTGATTTGCGATAGTGTTCGGGCGCATTGCTCAAGCGGAGAGGCTCCAGAGGTCAAGGATGGGTTCGTCTCCCTTTGTGACATTGAGTACCCAATCGGACAAGATCGTGCCACATTTTCGAGAGCACAGGATAGTATTTTGATGGGAAAGGCGAGAGGTCTGTTGAAGGAGAATATAGCGGTTGCTCGTCGTGATAAGAAGTTGTCATACATGGAATACTCCTTTTCATATAAGGATGAGTTGTTTGCTAAAAGGTTTTCAGAAGCTCATTTGAATGCAGTAAAAGATTTTTATGTAGAAACAAAAACTGGCATGTCAGCGAAAAATATAGAAAAGTTTCAACATAGAGCAGATTCTATAAAAGAAGAATTAGGGAAAGCAATAGCTTTGCGTGCAGCTTATCTAGATCATAACCGAAATGCTTCTGGTTTAGGTGTCTCTTCTCATGCCCATAAGATTGAAATGGATATTCAGGTGCTTTCTACAACGTATGCTGAGGTGGTAAAAAACTTGGAAGCGTTGAAACTTGATCAGGTCAGAGAGACGCCATTGATTCAAATTATTGATAAACCATATCTGCCGTTGCCTAATGATAAAATGCGTAAATTGAAAGGTTTGATTGTTGGTGGTTTCTTAGCGGGATTCTTTTCTGTATTGGGTCTTATCCTATGGTCTTATTTAAAAAAGACGATGGAGGAAAACGAGAATCATCAGGAGATTGTTGTGGCAGATAATTCGTCAACAAAATAATTATACTTCATGAACAGTTTAGAAGGAAAACATATTTTAGTGGGTATAACGGGAGGTATTGCTGCTTATAAAATGGCAACAGTTGTCCGGGAATTAAAAAAACGAGGAGCTGAGGTGAAGGTGGTGATGACTCCTTTGGCAAAGCAGTTTATTACTCCGTTGACTATGGCGACTCTTTCTCAGAATCCTATACTGGTTGATTTCTTCAATCCTGAGAATGGGGAATGGAATAGTCATGTCTCATTAGGAATCTGGGCTGATGCGTATTTGATTGCACCTGCAACAGCAAATTCGATCGGGAAGATGGCAAACGGAGTGGCGGATAATTTATTACTGACATCTTATCTCTCTGCAAAGTGTCCTGTGTTCATAGCTCCCGCTATGGATTTAGATATGTATGCTCATCCTGCTGTTCAGAAGAACATAGCGGTACTACGTTCTTATAATAATCATATTATCGATGCTGAAGAAGGTTTTTTGGCTAGTGGATTGACTGGGAAAGGTAGAATGGCAGATCCATTGAAAATTGTTCAGACATTAGAGGATTATTTTACTTCATCGAATGATTTGAATGGAAAACGTGTGATGATTACTGCTGGTCCGACATACGAAAAGATAGATCCTGTACGTTTTATAGGTAACTACTCTTCTGGTAAGATGGGATATGCGTTGGCTGAAGAATGTGCAGAAAGAGGCGCGGAGGTGATTTTAATCTCTGGTCCTGTGGCGTTGAATCCTGTCCATCCAAACATAAAGCGAGTGTCGGTTGAGTCTGCAAAGGAGATGTATGAGGCTGCCATGCAGTATTCTGATGATGCAGACATCCAAATTTTATGTGCGGCTGTAGCTGATTATACACCTGCAGAAAAGGCTGAGCATAAAATCAAGCGAGAGAAAACGGGCAACATGACGATTGAATTATTGCCGACCGTCGATATTGCTGCTTCTCTAGGAAAAAAGAAAAAGGGAAATCAGTTAATGGTAGGCTTCGCTTTGGAAACAGATAATGAAGAGATAAATGCCATTGATAAATGTGCACGGAAAAACTTGGATTTTATAGTGATGAATTCGTTAAATAATAAGAATACATGTTTCAAAAGCGATTCGAATCTGATTACTATATTTGACAAGGATGGTTCACGTTTCTTGTATGATTTTAAACCTAAGAAAGAGGTGGCAAAAGATATTGTGAATCATATTGTTGAGAAACTATCTTAAAAAAAATAGAATTATGAGTTTGAGAAGTATTATATTGGGTTGTTTCTTTATATGCCTTTCATCATTGAACGCACAGGAGATAAAGTGCCATATTCAAATGAATACGGAGAAAATAGAAGGTACGAATAAGGATATCTATAATGAGCTAAGTAACGATCTGACTGAATTTATTAATTCAAGGAAGTGGACAGATGCAACCTTTACTGAGGATGAAAGAATTGAGTGTACGTTTATCTTCACATTAGAGAGTGCAGCAGGAGAGAATTATTCTGGCAAATTGCAGATACAGGCAAGTCGCCCAGTCTATAATTCAGGTTATTCAACTACACTGTTTAATTTTATGGATAATAATCTCCAATTCACATATACACAATATCAGCGTTTTGAGTTCGATGAAAACGTATATGAATCTAATTTGCTTTCTACCATTGCTTATTATGTGAACATTATTTTGGGACTGAATTTTGATTCATTTAGCCGATATGGTGGAACTAAATATTTTGAAAAAGCTGAATTGATATGCGCATTGGCACAGACTTCTGATGATATCGGTTGGAAGGCTTTTGATAGTGATCGTAATCGCTATGCATTGGTCAGCAATTATATGGATGATAGATTGAAAAAACTTCGTGATATAAATTATGAATACCATCGTTTTGGATTGGATGAAATGGTGAATAGTACAGAAAAAGGTAGGACGAATATTTATAATAATTTACCTTATTTGAGAGACATGAATCGTGCAGTTCCTTATTCTGTCGCTTTACAAAACTTTGTAGAGTCTAAATTGAATGAACTCTTGGATATGTTTCAGCCAGCAACAGCCAAAGAGAAAAAAGATGTGTATGATATCTTGCAAAGTATTCTTCCAACGGAATCTTCAAAATTTAAGGAACTGTTGAATTAACCTGAATAATATTTATTATGATCAAAACTCTTTCTGTTGAAAATTATGCTTTGATAGACAAGGCTTTTGTGAAATGGAATGAAGGTTTCTCTGTTATCACGGGAGAGACAGGTTCGGGTAAATCTATTCTTTTGGGTGCTTTGGGCTTGATTCAAGGAAATCGTGCTGATGTCAAGGTTTTAAAAGATTCAGAAAGGAAGTGTGTAGTCGAGGCTGAATTCGATATATCATCTTATTCTATGAGTTCTTTCTTTGAAGAGAATGAATTGGATGAGGATGATTTGTGTATAGTTCGTCGTGAGATTACTCCAAATGGTAAATCAAGGGCTTTTGTAAATGATACTCCGGTGGCGTTGACTGTCTTGAAAAGTTTGTCATCCTACCTTATTGATATTCATTCTCAACATGAGACATTGCTGTTGAATCAGGATTCTTTCCAAATGCATGTGTTGGACTCTTTGGCAGATACGAAAGTATTGTTAAATGGTTATGGTGATATGTATCATGAATATATACTTGTCAAGAAACAACTGCAAGAACTTAAACAGCATATAGAAACACAGAATTCTAATCGTGATTATATTGAATTCCAACTCAAACAGTTGTCTGATGCGAATTTCAAATTAGAGGAACAGAGTGAGCTGGAATCTGAGATGGAGCAGCTATCTCATTCGTCTGAATTGAAGGAGGCTCTGTCAAAGACAAGTTGGCTCCTATCTGACAGGGAAGAGAATGTCTGTTCATCATTGAAAGATTCAATTAATGCGTTATCAAGCATCGCATCTGTTTTTCCTAAGGTACAGTCTGTTAATGAGAGGTTGAATAGCTCATGGATAGAACTAAAGGATATTGCTAGAGAGGTTGATCAACTGCTGTCGGATGTGACGGTAGATCCTCAACGTTTGGAATATGTTAATGAACGGTTGGATCTGATATATACGTTGGAAAAGAAGCATAGGGTAAATACTATGCAGGAACTATTGGAGGTGAAAGCGTCATTTGAAAAGGATTTGGCTCTAATTGAATCCTCCTCGGATCAGGTGGAGAGCCTGCAGAAAAAAATAGACGATTTGGGAACAGCCCTGACAGAGAAAGCTCATAAGATTTCGGAGATGAGAAGGAAGGCGAAAGAGCCTATGGAACGTTCTGTTGAGGGATTACTTCAAGACCTTGGTATCGCAAATGCCAAGTTTGAGGTTTCTATCGAATCATTGGATACAATCAATAGTACAGGTCTGGATAGTGTGAGATTCTTGTTCTCAGCCAATAAAAATGCTCCTCTTCAGCCTCTTTCATCGGTTGCTTCTGGAGGTGAAATGGCTCGTGTCATGCTTGCGCTGAAGTCTATTTTATCTAAAACAGAATATTTGCCGACGTTAATTCTGGATGAGATTGATACGGGTGTCTCTGGCGATGTTGCTTCCCGTATGGGGAATCTGATGACAATGATGGGGGAATATATGCAGGTGGTTAGTATAACTCATTTGCCACAGATAGCATCCAAGGGAACTACTCATTATAAAGTATATAAAGAGGATGATGAAGAGAGTACTGTGTCGCATATCAAACAGCTGACTCTTGAGGAACGTGTTATGGAGATTGCTCAGATGTTGAGTGGGACGAATCCTTCACCTGCAGCCATAGCTAATGCAAAGGATTTGATGAATATACAGTAGGAAAGTTACTTCATCTTTAAAATCGTGTTGTTATGTTATTGCCATTTTATAAGGAGAATCAGATAGAAGCAGGATGTGATGAAGCTGGCCGTGGTTGTTTGGCGGGCCCTGTTTTTGCAGCCGCCGTTATCTTACCTATCGATTTTTGTAATGATCTATTAAATGATTCTAAGCAATTAACAGAGAAACAGCGTTATATGCTTCGCCCGATTATTGAAGAACAGGCAATTGCATGGGCTGTTGGTATTGTGAGTGCGAAGGAAATAGATAAAATCAATATACTTAATGCCTCTTTCTTAGCTATGCATAGGGCAGTTGATCAGTTGACCGTTCGCCCTGATTTTTTAATTATTGACGGCAATCGTTTCCGACCATATGATAAAATTCCCCATCAGTGTATTGTGAAAGGTGATGGTAAATATATGTCTATCGCAGCCGCTTCCGTTTTGGCAAAGACATACCGTGATGATTATATGAACAGCATTGATAAAGATTACCCTATGTATCTTTGGAAACAAAATAAAGGATATCCTACAAAGGCACATCGGGATGCTATTAAATCGTTTGGCCCTTGTGAACATCACAGAATGTCCTTCACCTTGATTGACCCGCAATTAGAGCTTCAGTTTGAATGAATTTGAGACGTTACTGTTTTGGATAACTTCTCTTTTTTATGTTTTCTTTAAGTTGTTCCTGGTATAATGTCAGTTCCCCTAAATGATAACTGCCTAAAGGGAAATATTGTGATAAATCTTGGGGACTGAATGCTTGTGCGTCAAGTCCGTGCAGGATTAGAAGGTGATTCGTATTGTCTAAAGTAATGGTGACAGAGTCGTTTAGATAGGCAGGTTCTTCAGAAGTGCTCCATGACACAGGATTGATACAGAATAGGTTTCCGGTGTGAACCAATGGCATGATGGTTTCAGGGGAAGAGGAAGTATTATATGTGATGACAACGCCTAAGTCGGTTTCATTTTGTGCGGCTTTGAAATGATTTGATGAGATAGTGTCTTCTTTGGTTACCTTATAGCCAATGACGTATGCAGCCAGCATGTTTCTAAATGTTTCATCCGACATATAATGAAGAAGTTCCACAACGCCTTGTCCACCCTGACTGAATCCTGCGAGTATAAAATTTCGACCTTGATTGAAATGATCTAAGTAATATTGAAAAGAACGTTTTATTTCTGACATGGCTGTGTTGCGTGCCGAATCATATTCAGAAGAAAAATAGCCATTGAGTGTGATTTGCTGATAATAAGGTGCAAAGAAATTAGCAGAATCGGCGAATATGTAATTGGCCAATTCGTATGAACGGTTCATGTTAGTTCTTTGTTCGTAATTATTTAGGTCGGCGGTAAAAGATTCTTTGTTCGTATTTGTGTCGATGGAACTGATGACGCAGGTGGGAAGTATATAAAACACATCGATAAGGTTTTCGTTAATGTCTTTCCCGTTTTGATACCAGTTGGTGGATAGACTGTAATCGGTAGGGATATATGAAGTGGTTTCCGTCGTTTCATCGTTTACACAATGATGTTTACAGCCGAGGAATAGTAGTATGATTAGAGAGCCGAAGAAGAGCGATTTATGCATATAATGATGTTCTATTTATAGCAAGGTAAATGGTATGGTTATAATTATGATAGTTAGAAAAAAAAGCTGTCGGTTATCGACAGCTTTTTCTCAATATGCTTTTTATAAATTAGCAAGCTTTACCATCTGATCCAAGAACGTTGATGATCTTGTGCATGTACATCTTCTTCATGTTGTCACGAGCAGGACCAAGATACTTACGAGGGTCAAATTCACCTGGTTTCTCAGCGAATGTTTGACGGATAGCTGCAGTCATAGCCAAACGAGAGTCTGAGTCGATGTTGATTTTACATACAGCAGACTTAGCAGCTTGACGTAATTGCTCTTCAGGAATACCTACTGCATCTGGCAATTTACCACCGAACTTGTTGATAGTATCAACTTCGTCTTGAGGAACAGAAGAAGAACCGTGAAGTACGATAGGGAATCCAGGAAGTTTCTTCTCGATTTCAGCCAATACATCGAAAGCCAATGGAGGAGGAACAAGTTTTCCTGTCTTAGGGTCACGAGTACATTGTTCAGGTTTGAACTTGTATGCACCGTGAGATGTTCCGATTGAGATAGCTAATGAATCAACACCTGTCTTAGAAGTGAAGTCAATAACTTCTTCTGGTTTTGTGTAGTGAGACTCTTCAGAGGCAACTTCATCTTCAACACCAGCCAATACACCAAGTTCACCTTCTACAGTTACATCGTGTTGATGAGCGTAATCACAAACTTTCTTTGTCAAAGCTACGTTCTCATCGTAAGGAAGAGAAGAACCGTCGATCATAACTGAAGAGAAGCCCATATCTACACAGCTCTTGCAAAGTTCGAAAGAATCTCCGTGATCCAAGTGTAAACAGATCTGAGGTTTTTCCCAACCTAATTCTTTAGCGTATGCAACAGCACCTTCAGCCATGTAACGAAGCAATGTTTGGTTTGCGTAGTTACGTGCACCTTTAGATACTTGAAGAATAACTGGAGATTTTGTTTCTGCAGCAGCCATGATGATAGCTTGCAATTGCTCCATGTTGTTGAAGTTGAATGCAGGGATTGCATAACCTCCCTTTACTGCTTTAGCAAACATATCTTTAGTGTTTACTAAGCCTAAGTCTTTGTAATTAACCATTCTACTTATTATTTAATAAATTAAAAATCTCTTTTGAGATTACAAAGATATAAAAATTTATTTTATATACTTCTTAGTCCTTTTAAAAAACGTAACGATTAATATGACAGATGCTAGATATAGTTCCACTATGTATCCTAACCATACTCCTACAGCCCCGTATCCTTTGTATATTCCGAAGTAATAACTGACACATAGGCATACAACTATATAACACAAAAAAGCTGTCACCATCGGGGTGATAACATCTGCCATGCCTCTTAATGCGCCAATGGCAACAGTTTGTAATCCGTCTCCAATCTGATATATGCCTGTCATTAGTATAAGTGTGGAGGCTAATTCTATCACGGCAGGATCTGAAGTAAAACATTGAGCTATCAGTGTTTTAAACACGATCATTATGATGGAACATGTTCCCATGAATGCGAAACAAAGATGCATAGAGGCTATGCCCGCTTTTCGCATAGAAGCAAAGTCTTTTTGTCCTATTTGATGGCTGACTCGTATTGTGGTGGCTGATGCTATTCCACAGCTGATCATCCAAGTGGCGGCAGAGATGTTGATGGCTATCTGATGGCTGGCAAGAGCGACTTCTCCACACCAACCGACGAATATAACGGCAATGTTCATGCCTGTTGTCTCTAATAACATTTGTAACCCAATGGGCACGCTGATTTTAAAAAGTCTTGACAAACACTCCTTAGAGAAATGATTTTTTCTAAAAAAAAGAAAATATTTATTGTATGGTGCTTTTCGATATACTACGATGATAAACGAAATACACATGAGTATTCGTGATATGAGGGTGGCATAGGCTGCACCTGCTACGCCTAGTTGCGGACAACCTAGTTTGCCGAAAATCATTATCCAGTTTAAGATTATATTGATAATATTGCCTATGATTGTTATGGCCATGGCATAGTGAGTATTTCCACAGCCTTCCATAAATTGTTTGAATGCTTGGTATAGCAATACAAATGGTAATGAGAGTAATAGGATTCGATAATAGGTGGTGGACAAGGGCCATACATCGTCTGGTTGGTTGAACTCTCCTAGGTGACAGGAGACAATCCACATGATGCTTCCAATAATCAATGTTACTAGTATGTTGAACAGTATGGAGTTTTGAAATAATTTCGCTGCTTTTTTGTAGTTTCTGGCCGCAAATTCTCTTCCAATAAGTGGAGTTGAGCCAAAGGTTAGTCCTAGGGAGAATGCAAATCCTACGAAGAAGGCGGCTCCTCCAAATGCTGCTGCAGCCAACTCTGTTGTTCCTAAATTTCCTACCATTAAGGTGTCGGCTAATTGCACAGAAGCTTGTCCTAATTGTGCCAGCATGACAGGTATGGCTATTTTAAGATTCCTGCGATAAAAAGGGATGTATGATTGAACGTATTTTACAAGTGAAATCATTTATGAAACCAGTATGAAAAAGCAAAAAATGGACTCTAAAAAGTAGAGTCCATGTGTAGATGTATAAAGAGATTATTTAGTTCCGTGATATGAGGTTGGATAAGCTCCGAAACTCAAAGAAAATTGAATGGAATTGTTCTCAATTTGTCCTTCGATATTTTTTGCTGTATAAGCTTCGTATGGATTATTTCCTATGGTTGGAACAATTGAATCGGCAGAGAAACTGATGATGAAATTTCCATTGGCATCGGTTACTTTTGTGTATTGTATATTGGAAATAACTGGGGTAATTGTTACTGGCATCTGGGGAACGAATTTGATGTCCTTGATTGTTAATTCCAAAAGTGCATCGTTAATTAAATGGTATGAACATTCCACATTATTTGTAACGACCTCCTCGCCTTTGAATAGAACAGTTATATCTCCTTGATAAGATATCTCGCTATGGTCAACCTCTTGAGAAGGATAATCTTTTGAATCACTTTCATCGCATGATGTGAAAGCAATTGTTGTCAAACTGATAATTGATAATGCTAAAAATAATCTTTTCATGTTTTAAAGAGTTAAAAATTATTGATTAGAAATTAGAATTCATACTTTATACTTACTCCGATTTGTCGAGGCTTCCCTTTCTGACAGAAGGAGTTCCCCATGGAAACGAAGTAGAATGTATTATAATCTGCTCCGCCAATGTTCTTGCACCAACCTTTTAATTGAAATTTATCCTTTTGTACTATGATTGAGGAACCCAAAAGTGAATAAAATGATTGCTCTACGCTATTGGCTTCGTCCCAATAAATTTTACCAGTTCCTTTCCAATCTGCGATGACGGTTAATTTGTCCACTATCTTTTTATTGATGTAGAATGTGTATTGCGCTTGTATCGATGCAGTGTTGAGTGGGGAATAAGGAATGAAGTTTCCGTTGTAAGAATGGTTCCCGTCATCGAATTCCGTAAATGTTGCATGGGTGTATCCGTAGGCTCCGTTTAGGAGTATGTTTTTATGTGAATAAAGGATGGATATCTCGCTTCCGAGGCTTTTGCTCTTTCCAGCGTTAGTCATCATTCTTCCTGTGTTTTTGCCTTTTGGGAAGACGGTTAGTTGTTGATTTCGGCAATCAATATAGAAAAGGGACATATTCGTGGTGAGTTGTTTATCTAACCAAGAGAAATGACCGCCAATTTCGTATGTCCAGTTGTATTCTGGTTTGTATGAGATAGCTTCGTCTGTGTTGTAAGTTTCATTTCCCATACCATCAAAACGCATGCCCAGATCATGCATGATGTCATTTTTCAGTTTGTTTTGCAGAATGTCGGAGAATATTTGCGTATTGAATCCGCCTGCTTTATATCCTTTGGCTGCGTATGCGTATAGGTGATTATGATCGTTGAAGTTGTATTGAATGGATATTTTAGGCAAAACTTCAAAGTAGGCTTGCTCGGTTTCACCATTCATCGTGCAGGAAAGACTTTTATAATCTTTCATAAGGAGTGTGAAGATGTAGTGTATATCCGTTTCGTTTGCATAGCTCATTTTGTCTTTTTCGTAATCTACGCGAAGTCCTGTTGTAAACGTCCATTTCCCAACGTTGAATTCTGACTGGTGATAAGCAGCGATGCCAAAGGTCGGGATAGTAAAATCACTGTTAACTGCAAATTGTTTTTCTGCTATATCTAATCGGTCTTCGGGAAATGCTGATTGTATTCCTTTATTGGCATTTGACAGGATGAGTTGGTTGATGCCATCTTCCTTAAAGGTGACAGGCGCACTCATGCGGTTGTATTTGTAAAAACCATATAGTCCAGATTTCCATGACCAGATCTTGTTTTGAGTGTTGGACAGAAAAACTACCTCTTCAGTTATGACATGTTCCTTCTGCGCTTGATTGAGGGTGAAGATGGATTGAGGAAGAAAATCATTGTCGAGCAGCATATCGTCGTCCAGAAATTGATAGCTGGTTACTGACGACAAATCCATTTTTTTCAATTTCTTTTTCAAGACTATACCTTCTTGCAGGCTTAGTCGGTTATAATGACATTCGTCATTGTAATTGACAGGTTGTGTGTTGCCGTCAAGAATTAAACCGTAGGCATAACCTCCTTGACGAAGGAGATTGGCAGAGATTGTGTTCTCGATAGATAAGGATGTCTTGGGTCTCCACATAAGTCGATTTCTTAACGTGATGCTATTAGAAGGATCACATAAATCATCGTTGTATTGGTTATAAAAATAGCCATTGGTGTGAAGCATATTTGCAGCGATTGAATATGCAAATTTTTGAGATGGATTCTGGTAGGTTGAAGCTTTTATCTTAAAGGTGTTGGCTGTGGAATAATCTAAGTTCAGACGTGTGCCTTGATAAGAAAAAGGAGAAAGCGTATATATATTGATCAATCCGCACATCGTGTTTCGACCGTAAAGTGTTCCTTGAGGACCACGAAGGAATTCTGCACGTTGGAGATCGAACAAATCAGTATCAAACGCATTTTTGTTCAGAACGGGAATGTTGTCCACAATCATGCCGACAACGGGTTGATCAATTCTTGTGCCGAATCCTCTGACGTAGATGGACGATGTCATCTGTGACCCATATTCAGGCAGGTGAAAATTAGGCACAAAGGAGGTGAGGTCTTTCGTTGATGAAGAGTTGATGTTTTCTATCTGCGTCATGCTGAAAGTATTAGCTGACAGTGGTAGTTCTTCGATGAATTTTCGCTCTTTCAGGTTGGTTACGACCTCCACTTCGGCCAGATAACTTGTGCTATCATTGGACTCTGCATAGAATAGGTGAGGTGCTAATGATAATACTAAGAGACTGATCTTTTTCAACATGTTACATTTTTTATTTCTCGTGGCGAAAAATCTGTTGACTGTGATACCAGGTTTAGCCATTTTTGATAGAAAGATACTTGTTTCAAGAGGCGTTAGCCCTATTAATTCTACTAAGATTAGATCCTATCTAAAAAAATCAAGCGCAACCTAGATGATTGCGCCTTGAGGTTCCTAGCAGATTCGAACTGCTGTAAACGGTTTTGCAGACCGGTACCTAACCACTCGGCCAAGGAACCATTTGATTTGTGGTGCAAAACTATAACTTTGTTTTTACATATCCAAATTTTAAAGGTAAAAACCCATGCTTTTTCGTCAAAAAAGATGGACGATTGTTTTTTGTGGGGGAGAGCGTGCCTATGGTACGTTCTATAAATCCACTATTTAAACAAAAGTTAGTGTAAATTAATTGTGGGGGGGGGAAACTTTTTGGTGTTTGTTAAACCCACCTTATATTAATTCTTTTATCGTATAGAATAGTATAGGAATTAGCAGAGAGGGCAGTAAATTGACGGTTTTGCAATTCTTGATATTGAGAATGGAAAGTCCGGAGCTGATAATTAGTACGCCTCCCACAATGCTTAACTCAATGCGCATGGGTTCAGGCATGGCAGCACTAAAATAGTATGCAATCATGTAGAATAAACTTTGCCAACAGAAAAGAATAGGGGCGGCGAGCAACATGATTCTACCGTAAGAAGCTGCTAGGACAGCAGAGGTGACCAGATCGAGTGTGGCATTCGTATATAAGAATGTGTTGTCGGGTTCGTCGAAAGCCCATCCATGACTAGGTGACAGTGCTGATAACACAGGTCCGACGATGCTGAACGTTCCTATGCAATAAAGTAATACACCTGTTGTTAGACCTTGTACGGCACCTTTGTTGTTTTGAGAAATCTGATTTATTCGGTTTTCTATGTTCAGTTTTGTGCCGATTAAACCACCGATAGCTATGCTCAGAATAAACAGTACAGGATATTCCGATTTAGACATGTTTGGTAATGCGGCATTCATACCTAGGACTAAACAACAGAGACCTAGTCCGTCGAACAACGTTTTTTTATATTTATCGCCTATTCCTTTTCGTAATAAACAACCTAATGTGCTACCGATAAGAATGGTGCATGTGTTGACTATTGTACCTAGCATATACTATTTATTTCTTTTATTATCTTGCCTTCAAGATTTCGGATTCGAAGCATATTGTCTTCGTCTAACGTGGCAAAGGTGGCTTCTTTGTTCTCTTTGGGAAATGTGATACTGCCTGTGTTGCAGATGATCAGTTGTTCCTTTTTTTCTAATTGCCAAAGATGAGTATGACCATAGCATAAGACATCGATATTTAGTTTGGATAGGTGCTCGGGATTGTAGATATGTCCATGTGTCAGGAAAATCTTTTTTCCATTGACTATCAGTAGAGAATAATCGGACATCATTGGGAAATTCAAAAGCATCTGATCTACTTCCGAGTCACAATTGCCTCTTACTGCAATAATTTTATCAGAAAGGGAATTGAGAGTGTCGGCAATGCCTTGAGCATCAAGTCCTTCTGGGATGCCATTGCGTGGTCCGTAGTTGAGAATATCACCAAGGATGATTAATAGATCGTACTTATTGGTATGAAAAAAATGGAGGACTTGCTTCAAGCGAAACAAGTCTCCATGAATGTCCGATAAAATTAAATATTTCATACGTATATGCGTTCCATTTAATATTACACGCACTCCTTATTGATTCTGTGTCTGTATATTAGACATGCGGTAATGAAGTATATAACAATTTGAATTAACAGACCACGGTATTCGAAGGAGATGTCTGGAATGGATGCTCCCATCGTGTTGATTTTGACGAATCCTTGTACGCCAAAAGTACTAGGCAGCAGATAGCTGACATATCTCCAAAAATCTGGAATTGCTGAACCTGGCCATGATATTCCTGAAATGAACAAGAATATGATGGATAAGAAAACTAATGCGACGTATGCTGTTTCTTTTTCTTTGATAAGAATGCTTAGGGTCATGCCAAAGAATGTGCATGCAATGATATAAGGTAAGATGAAACCGACGATTTCTATTGGATTGCCGATTTGTGGTAATGAGAAGATCATTGGCACAATCCACAACAAATAGAAACTCATGATTAGATATATCATTACATAACAGAGCGTTTTACCAAATACGATTCTGAATGTACCTCTCTTATGACGAAAGATTGGCATCATACGATGAAATTTTTTCTGATCGTAGGTTGAGCCTGCTAATACGCATATTCCGATAACCAAGGTCTGTTGAATCAGAAGCATTAGGAATGCTGGCAATAAGAAGCTGTCGAATCCGCTTTGGGTGTTGTACATTGCCACTTCTTCGTAGGCAAGAGGCGTTGTTTCCACCTCAGCTTCTCGGTTAGTAGCATTGCTCATGCGTGCGATCTGTATATCTTTGTTCATTTCGAGAGATACCTCCGTAGCTGTCAGCAGAAAGCATTTATAATACAATAGACTACTCATATCGGAGTAGAGCTGAATCGTTGCTTTCTCTTTATGGGCGATATTTTTAGAAAAATCTTTTGGGAATCTCATGATGCCGAATGCCTCTTTTTGTCGAAGCAGTTCTTTTGCTTCTTCCATGTCTGCGCAGATTGCTACGACTTGAATATCTCTTGATGCATCACATAAACGACGGAATTCTCTTGATTCGGGTGAATTACAATCGTCAACGACCACCAATTTGGCTTCTTTTGCCACTTCTTGATTGTATATCAATCCATAAACGATGGGGTAGAAAAGAGGTGCTACAAAAAATAGAAGAAGCACTGCAGCGTCCGATAAAACATTTCGGAATTCATCATACCAGACTATCAATAAATCAGAAAATCCTTCTCGTATCTGTTTGAAAAATCGATTTATCATGTTGCCGTTTTTTTAGATGTCATAAACATCGTATTTATAAACTGTATGTAGTCGTTTCGAACTCAAAATTGGCAGGAACAGGAATAATGTTAATGCCAAGTAGGAGGTCCATGAATAACAGAATGATATTCCGTTCAGGGCATTGTCCACATATAGTAGGAAGAAATGTCTGAGAGGAAATACCGTTGCCCATGTCTGTATGATTGGGTGCATTTCACTTACAGGAAATGTGAATCCGCTGATGGAAAATGACAGCATACAGAAGAAAGCGGAGATGCTCAGAGAGATTCTCATGATGGGTATCAGGGAATAGAAGAATACAGCCAGTGATTCACAGGCAAGTACAAATAGATATGATACGACCAGCATGGAGCACAATCCGTTTTTACATGGGAATTGCATATAGCCATATAATGTGACTTCAATGAGAGTTATCATTAAAAGGTAAATCAACGTATGAGGTAACAGTTTCCCGACGATAACGGTGAACATATCATCTTTGGCGATGCGTAATAGATTCCTGGACCGTTTTTGTTTCACTTCCGATCCAAGCGCATAAACCGTGGTGATGATGATGATGACACATAGTAAGCCGGGTAGAATTACATTACATAAATAAATAGCGTAATTTACCCATGGGTTACCGATGGAATGCGACTCAATGGCTATAGGTTGCAACTCTGCCATTGCTTGTTCCTCTGTCTGTCCTTTTGCCGTACGCATTTCTTTACCTACATAGGCTGATCCTAACACAGACAAGGTCTTCATGTCACGGAACAACAGCGATCCTGCAACAATGTAGGAGTTGTTGGTGTAGAAAGAGACCTTCGGTTGTCTGAACGATAGGATGTCGTGTTCTAATCCTTCTGGAATATAGTAGATGCCGTACACCTTGCCTTCTTGCATCAGTTTTCTTGCCTCGCTGAATGATGTGCATTTAGTTACTACTTCAGTTTGTTTGAAGGCATCAAGTTGTCGTGTCAATCTTCTTGAGATATTAGACATGTCCATATCCACTACAGCTACTGGCATTTCATTAGGAAGACCATCCTGCATTAGTGTTAGGAAAAACACAATGCAAAGGATGGGAGCACCAATCATGACAGATATGTACAGTTTACGAGATGTGAGTAACCTCCATTCTCGTATCATGATCATCCAAATTCTTTTTATGGTTGAATAGTTTTCCATTGAAATGTAAGAATCATTTTTTTATGATTACGGACATGCCGCTGATGAGTCCTTCGATTTTCTCTGTTGGGATGGCTCTTACTTCAAATGTTTTGGAGTCAAACTCTCCTGTTGCTTTTGTTGCTTTCCATGCAGCAAATGAACCTAGGTCTTTTATATAATTAACGCACAACTCAATCTCTTTGTCATTTAGTGCAGGAATCGTTGCTTTGAAGGTAGTTCCCTCTGCAAAGTTAGCACAATATTTTTCTCGGATGTTGAATGTAACCCATACATCGGCTGTATCGATGATGTTCATGATGGGAGCACCAGATCCTACTAATTCACCTCTCTGAGGGAATATCTCTGCCACTTTCCCTGAGATAGGGGAGGTGAGGATGGTCTCTGACATATAGGAGCGTACTTCAGCCACAGCTCCTTTGGCTCTGTTTAGTTGAGCTAGTGCGGCATCTTTCTCTTCGTCTGTTGCGCCCTTCATAGCCATGTCATATTGTGATTTAGCTGCTTGTTCAGTAGCCAGCATGGCTTTGTAGTTTGCTTCCGCTTCATCTCTTTTTTGCGCAGGGATTACCTCTTTCTCGTATAATGCCTGTACACGATCATATGATTTCTTTGCCACCTCAAGTCCAGCTTGTGCTTTTTGCCACATTTCGTATGCAGCTTTGATTTGTTCTTCTGTTGCGCCTTTGTTTGCTTTTTGGTTGATGGCTGATGCGGCTTTTTCTGCAGCGCGAGCTTGTTGCATCTTAGCTTGGATCTCTGGGCTATCCAGAAGAACCAGCGTATCTCCTTCGCCTACATATTCTCCTTCTCTTACGCAAAATTTGTCAATTCGTGCAGGTAACTTGCCAGAAACACGGATTTGGGTGAATTCCACTTCTCCTTGAATGATTTCAGAATCGGATTTCATGGTGAAGATACCAATCAATGTGATTCCTAGTACGATTGTTAAAAGTACAACGAAAGCGATAGCTATATTTACGTTGTTTCCTTTGTTATATTTACTCATGATGTTATGATTTAAAATTTTTCAATTCGTTTTTATTTTTCTTTCAAGTTTCCTGTTGCTTTTTTGTAGTTTATTTCACTAATCTTGGCTTCGATTTCCGCCTCAATTTGATTTGACTTGGCAGAGAGCCATGCAGTTTGTGCCTCCATCAGGTTAGCAGCAGGGATTACACCTTCTTCGAATCCCAAGGTGGCATGTTTCAGGTTCTCTTCCGCTTTTTCCAGATTACGTGCGGATATGTTGAGTTTACGGAGTGCCTCAGAGTGATTGAGCAGGCTCTGATTAACCTGTAGCTCAATCTTCTCTTTAGCCTCCTCTTCTTTGTATCGAGCAATTTCCGATTCGCATTTAGCAGCTTTCAGAGTGAAGATGTTTTCTCCCCAGTGTAGCAATGGTATGTTGACAACAACTCCGACATGCCAATCAAATCCGAATTTTTTTTCGAATCCTTCCTGTATGGTTGGGTTTGTGCCGGCATACGATCCCATTAATGCGATGGTCGGCATCAGTTTTGCTCGTTCGATGTGTTCTTTTTGTTTATATATCTCTTGTGCAAGGGTTAGACTTTTAATCTCATTTCTCTTTTCATATACTTCGTTCATGTCAACAGACATGGTTTCAGAAAATTGAATGGATTCATTTTGCTCATCTTCCAATGTGTAGTCTTCGTTCATAGGAAGTCCACAGTATTGGGCAAGCAACATTTTAGATAGTTGAATACCGTTTTGAACTTTGAAGAGAGCCATTTCTGCTTCATTCTTTTTGACGGAAACAGATAGTTCATCTGCTTTCGTTGCCATGCCTGTTTCAATCAGAGCTTTGACATCATTATCCATCTTTTCAAGCAGGGATATTAATCCTTCAACGGCTTTCTTCTTACTGTTCAATGAAACGATTTGCCAATAAGTCTCATCTGTTTTTACAAGTATCTCCTCTTGTAATGTGTTGAGCTTGCTATCGGCAAGTTCTTTTTTGAGCTTGCATATCTTATTGTAGGCTATAATCTTACCACCCATGAAGACTGGTTGGGTCAGATTTAAAGATGCTAGGAATATGTTCCTTGTGTCGAAGGTTAACTCATCAGCCGGAATCGTAGTATATTGTTTCCACATGATTTTCTCAGGATTACTTCTAGGGTCGAATGGCTTTCCATCCGCATCTAATGGAATAGACAGGCCTCCCAGTTTCACCCATTTGTTGTTTATCTGGTCTGGCGTAAATGCGAACCCACTTTCTGTAAGTGTTCCGATTGGTAAATACATGTCTTCTGCAATCAAACTTGTCTCCTCACCATTGCGCACATATGCACCTTTGATAGATAACTCTGGGAAAAACTTTGTAAATGCGGCTTTACGTTCATACTCAGCTTTGTCACTCTCTGCTTGCGCTATTTTGGCCGTCTTGTTGTTATCCAATGCCATCTTTCTACAATTCTCTAATGAATAGACGTTTTGTGCTGAAAGACAACCTGTCCAGAGTAAGCCTACAATAATTAATGCAATCTCTCTCATCTGTTTGAAAACTTAATTCGTTATACTAAGTTGTTAAATACTCTTCCTAATAATTTAATAGCGGTGTCAATTTCTTCTTCGCTAAATCCATAGAAGATTGATTCTAATCCTCTGTGGGTCACTTCTCGTACTTTCATTTCTAGTTCTTTGCCTTTTTCTGTCAATCTGACGAAATTGGCTCGTTTGTCTCCTTCCTTTTCTGTTCTGTAAATCAATCCTTGTCGCTCTAAATTACGTACCAGTCGAGTGATGCTTGGTCGATCTTTAAATGTTGCTTGTGCAATTTGGTTTTGTGTTGGATGTTCCCCTTCTACTTCTAACCATAAACACATTAGAACCAACCACTGTTCTGGCGTAATGTCAATCTCTGCATTGCGCAGTTGTCTGGTTAATACTCGGTTAACGGCATTACTTACTTTGCCACTCATGACAGCGAAAGCTAACTCAATTTCGCTTGCCCATTTGTCTTCAGGCCACTGTTTAATCATAATTTGCTGTTTTAAATTGTTTATATTGTTCTTTATTACGTTGCAAATTTAGTTGTTTAAACAACACAAAAGGTAAAAAACTTAGTTAAATAATCTTAAAACGTTGTTTAGACAACATTAAAAAATCTAAAAAATCAATATTTCACAGAACGAAAATAGGGCGTATCGCCACGATACACCCTATTTAAATTATTGATAATCTGTTGATTATTTCTTGTTATATACTAATTTAGTATTATATGTGTATTCGATAACATCTGGAAGATTCATCTCAGAGTTATCAAATTCCATTTCGAATCCTTCTCCGCTCATTGCGCTCATCATAGCTTTTAGGTCGAATGAACCATTTGCGATGATGTTGATGATAAGTTTGTTGCCTTCTGCTGTGTATTGCATAGAAGTAACTTTCATTGACATATATTCTGATAAAGCTTCGCTTTCTTCGCCTTCGCTAAATTCTTTTACAATGTCAACACCAGTTTTCAAAGTGTGCATAACACCATCTTCATCAGGTAAAGTTAACTCCAAATCACTACCGATAGTTTTGTAAGTACCGCTTAGTGAATCTTCGTCTTCATACCACATTTCAACTCTACCACCTTCACTGAAGATAATAGTGTTTCCAATGATATCTGTTGCAGCACCAGCATATTCTGAAACCATCTCAGGATCTGATTGCATAAGCTCTTCTAATCCAGGAGCGTTAATGTCAGAAGATGATGCGTTTACGTCCAAAACCCAAGTTCCAACGATATTACCACCTTTTGCTTCTTCTTTTTGTCCGTTTTGTCCGTTTTGTCCGTTCTGTCCGTTTTGTTCTTGTCCGTTGTCGAGGATTTCATCGTCGTCATCATCTCCACAACTGTTAAATGAGAGCGCCATTGCACCAGCAAGGATTGCCCAACCTAAAAATTTTAATTTTTTCATGATCTTTTAGTTTTTTAGTTAGTTATTAATATAAGTACTGAACCCTATTTTTTCTGAGTTCCTTCGTATTTCAATGTAATGGATGGCTCTTTGATAACAACCGTAAATTCAAGGTTCCCGTTTTGATTGACGGTTCCGTTGACGTTTACGTTAGCTTCAATAGGAAGTGTGGTACCATCCTTGGTCGCTTCTATAGAGAGAGCCAAGTCTTTCAATGAGAAACTCCATGAATCGTTCTTCTCATTGTGTTTCGAAGGTATCCCTTTGAAGTCTAGTCCACTTATCTTCATTCCATCGATCAGTGCATCATATAATGCTAAATCGAATGTCAAGTTTTCGTTTGCCTTTACGGTTACTTCCAAATCGTTTGTTTCTTCTGGAGAGATTGGGGAATAGAGTATTCCATCATACTGACCTGTTAGTTCAGTGAATTTTTGTGAATCCTCATTCTCTTCTTCCTCCTCTTCTTCTTCCTCCTCTGGAACAATATCTTTTGTCCTTGAATTATCTCCTTTTCCGTAAACCTCTAGTGGTTCTCCATATTGATCATCTTCTATACAAGATGGGAGGAAAAGGAAGGAGACAAATATTGTTGCTATGATTAAAGATATTCTGTTCATGTTATCTGTAAATTATGGCAGAAGCTAATTCTTCTGCGATTTTACTGTTCTTTAGTATTTCCACGATTTTCAATCCAAAATCCATTGCAGTTCCTGCGCCTCTTGAAGTGATGAATTGATTCGATGAAACGACTACATTCTTTTCAAGGTATTCTGCACCGATAAGATGCTCTTCAAATCCAGGATAGCAGGTTGCTTTTTCTCCATTGAGCAGACCCAGATTGCCGAATACCATAGGGGCAGCGCAGATAGCAGCTAATTTTATGCCTTTTTCTGCTGATGTCTGTAGTAGTTCGCATAACCCTGCGTGTGCGTCTAGGTTTTTGGTGCCTGGCATTCCTCCTGGTAATACGAGTAATTCGGCATCCTCAAAATCAACATCGTTGAATTTTGCGTCTGTCTTAATGACAATTCCGTGGGATCCAGTTACCATGATATCATTGGTTGTGGAAATAAGAGTAACCTCAAGCCCCGCTCTTCTCATAATATCAATGGGAACGATGGCTTCAGACTCTTCAAATCCATTGGCAAAAAATACGTATATCATCTTTTCCTTTTATTTTAGTTGTAAATCGTATGTGATCAAACCGATTTGATTTTTATCCTTATCTATTGGGTTGAACTTTGTTTTTTTCGCAGCAGCCAATGCAGCGTTGATTACGGCTGCATTATCTACGGTTGTTCCTTTCGACATGTGTGCTTCAATGACGTTTCCGTTCTTATCCACAGTGATAGCCACTACAATCTTTCCTTCTACTTGTTCTGAGTAGGTCGGACGGACAATCTTTCCTATAGGTGAACGACCTTCCAATGAGAAGGAGTTGTTGCCACCTCCACTTGATGATCCATTTGTGTTAGAAGAGGTATTGCTGCCGAACGGATTCCCTTTTGAACCCGATGTGTTGCCTCCTGTTCCTTTGGTATCACTCTCTATTCCTGTGCTACCACCGCCTTTGCCAAATACGTTTGTCTTTTGGGCAATGGCATTGCGGATGCTGTCTTGGCGACGTTGCTCAGCCTCTTTTTTCCTTTTCTCTTCAGCAATTCTTCGTTGCTCTTCTTGTTGTTTGAGCTTTTCTTGTCTTTTCTTCTCAGCTAATTCTTTTTCTTTTTTCTTCTCTTCCTCCGATTTAACGTTTTTCATTGTTACGGATTCTTCCAAGTCTTGAGTTTGATAGGCTTCATCGCTTGGCTGCACAGCTTGGTCGGGCATCGTTTCTGCTAATTGCTCGGCTATCTCGCTGGCTGGAGTAGGTTCGAAATAATCGTTTCCTCCGTCATCAGACATACCGAACATTACCTCCAGGCCTTCTTCCTCTTGAGGAACTTCGCGCCTGAGGTAGGTGTTAAGCAGTAGGATTAGGATTCCTAAGTGGAACAATACGGTTCCGATGGCTGCTATTATCTGAGCTTTTTTGTATTTGTCCATCTAATGCAAAAAAAATCATTTATCCATTGGTCTTGTTGCAATGACCAATTTGAATTTATTTTTGTTCGCAATATTCAGCACTTTAACAACTTCTCCGTACGGAATTGATTCATCAGCATAAAGTGCCACGTACATTTCCGGTTCTTCGCTTTCAATCTGAAGAAGGAATGGCTCAATCTCATCAAATGAAACGGGTCTCTCGGTGTCTTTCCCAAATGCCACATAGTAATTTAACTCCTTGTCAATGGTGACACGGGTAAGTGGCTTGGCTGATGTCTGTTCAGAACTTTGAGGCAGCATCAGTTTGATGGCATTAGGGTGTACCACCGTGGATGTCAGCATAAAGAATATGAGGAGTAGGAATATAATGTCGGTCATTGACGACATGTTAAATCCGGCCTCTGCTTTATTTCTTCTCTTTAGTGCCATAGTATCATCCTTTCCTGAATTAGTTAGCTGGCTCGTTTAGAATATCCATGAATTCCAGCGTGCGAGCTTCCATGTTGTTTACAACTGTATCTACCTTCGATGTTAGATAATTGTAGGCAAAGAATGCAATGATACCTACAATCAATCCAGCCACTGTTGTTACCATGGCGGTGTATATTCCATCTGCAAGGGAGGTCACATCTACGTTATTACCTGCATTGGCCATATTGAAGAAGGCTTGAATCATACCAATAACGGTACCAAGGAATCCGATCATCGGGCCACCACCTGCGGTTGTTGCCAATAAGGATAGACCGCGCTCCAGTTTACCTACTTCGATATTACCTACATTCTCAACGGCTACCAATACGTCATTCATTGGGCGACCTAATCGCTCAATACCTTTTTCAACCATTCTTGAATAAGGTGTATCTGTGTTTTTACATAATGTCAATGCGGCATCAATCTTTCCTTCGTTGATGTAATCCTTGATCTTATTCATGAAGGAAGGGTCCTTGTAGCTTGCTTTTCGGATAACGATGAGGCGCTCTATAAATATATAGATTGCCATAATGCAAAGTAACAATAGAGGAATCATAATCCATCCTCCCTTCATTGCCATATCCATTAGGTTGAGGCTTGCAACTTCAGCCTCTGCTGCTTGTAATAGTACCATATTATAATTTTATTTTTGTACAAAAATAGTTTGTTATTTCTTTTTTACGATGATTTTCGCAAATTTTTTGTCATGAACTTACATTATCTAATAATCTTTTGTGTGATTTATAGATGTAAATCATGTCCCATCCTTTCCTTTTTGGTCTTGATGTAGTTAAAATTATATTTGTTTGGTTTAATCTCTATAGGTATGTTTTCAACGATTTCCAAGCCATAGCTTTCCAACCCAATTCGTTTGGTAGGGTTGTTGGTCATCAGTTTCATCTTGGAGACTCCCAGTTCTCGTAGGATCTGAGCTCCCACGCCATAGTCTCGTTCGTCGGGTTGGAATCCTAAGTGGACATTGGCATCCACGGTGTCATATCCATTCTCTTGCAGTTTGTAGGCTTTGATTTTGTTCATCAAACCAATGCCTCGTCCCTCTTGATTCATATAAACCAGTACGCCTTTTCCTTCTGCCTCAATGCGTTTCATGGCTTCTTCCAATTGTTCACCGCACTCGCAACGTAGGGACCCGAAGATGTCGCCTGTGGCGCAGGAGGAGTGGACACGTACTATAATGGCCTCGTTTTTCTTCCAAGTGCCTTTGGTCAATGCCATGTGTTCTTGTCCGTTGGATTTCTGACGAAATGGTGTGAGCATGAAATCACCGTATTTGGTTGGTAGGTGAACGGTTTCACCTTTTTCAACCAATGATTCGGTTTGTATTCTATAGGCAATTAGATCTTTGATTGTGATGATTCTTATGCCGAATTGTTTTGCTTTCTCAATGAGTTGTGGCATTCGAGCCATTGTGCCGTCTTCATTCATGATCTCGATGAGAGCTGCACAGGGGTAGAGTCCAGCCATTCGTGCAAGGTCAACGGCAGCCTCGGTGTGGCCTGCACGACGCAATACACCTTTGTCTTGTGCATATAATGGATTGATGTGACCAGGACGACCAAATGTTTCTGCTGTTGATTTAGGGTCGGCAAGAGCTTTTATGGTAGCAGCTCTATCGTGAGTGGATACTCCTGTCGTGCAGTCAGCCAATTTATCCACGGTGACTGTGAATGGGGTACCAAGCATGGAGGTGTTGTTGATGACCTGCTTTTCCAACTTCAATTCCTCGCATCTGGAAAGTGTGATTGGAACGCACAGGACACCTCGTCCCTCTTTTAACATGAAATTTACTTTTTCTTCTGTGATCAGTTCTGCAGAGGTAATAAAATCGCCTTCGTTTTCACGATCTTCGTCATCAACTACGATGAGGAATTTACCTTGCTTAAAGTCTTCTATAGCATCTTCTATGCTATCTAATTTATAATTGTTCATTAGAATGAAATTTTATAATTGGGTTTTAGTTTGATTCTAGTTCTTGATTGTCATTTTTCTTTAAAATCTTCGACAGCAGTTTCTTGACCTTCGTGACAAAAAGCAGATTGCCTAGATTAACTGTTCTGTCGGTTGCTGCCAGATATGTAAGACTGATGCCTAAAGGGAATAGGATAGATGAACTTAGCCATATTCCTTGCCATACTCGCCAAACACCTTCTCTGGCCATTTTGTAGCCGGTATTATCAATAATGTAATATATGATAAATAATATGACGGAGATGACAACAGGTAATCCTAATCCCCCTTTTCGGATGATGGCACCTAATGGTGCACCGATAAAGAAAAAGATAAGACAGGCAAAGGAAAGGGTGAATTTCCTATGTCGCTCAATGTCAAATCGGTGAATACGTCTGTCATTATTGTCTTTTACGCTATGAATGAAAGGCATATCCATTTTATTGCGGGTTATCTGTTGCATGGCTCTTTGGACCATCTCTATCTGAATGTTGGTTGGATGTGCCTTCAGTAGTTTCTCCAGATTATATCGTTGGTAGGTGGATATGGTATCAGTCAGATAGATGGTTGAGATATTGAGCAGACCTCTTTCGAAGTATTGTTTCTGATAGAGGTCGTAATAAGAGTGTGTGATACTATCGGAGTGATGATGCATGGAATCGATGGCTTGGGTCAAAGCATCGAGGTCTTTGCCCATATATCGGTTGGACATGATTGATTCATCCACCTTGTTGAAGTTGGCATCAAACTCAATAAGAAGTTGTTTGTATGAGTAGGTTTCCCGACGATAGGGAACATTCTTATTCGTAGAGGTTTGATTTTTCAGATTTTCGAATGATTCTCCGGAGTAGAGGGAGAGAAGCAGACTTTGTTTGTCGCTGGCTGTTTGTAGTTTTCCGGAGTCGGCGGCCAGTACTACAGAGTTGTCAAATCCTTTTGTGAAATCATATATCATGATGTTTTTCAGGACTTTGGTCTTCTTGTCTTTTTCTCGTACGTAGATGTGATAACCATTGATTCCTTGATAGAATGAACCTTCTGGAATTTCCACTTCCGGAGATTTTTGTCTCATGGAGAACAGCAATGTCCAGAGTTTGGTCTGTATTTTCGGCATTGCTGCATTAGAATAGAAAAAGGCTCCCACACAAATAATCGATATGAAGATGATGTATGGTTTCATAATTCGGAAGAGGGAGATGCCGGCAGCTTTCATGGCTAATAATTCCAATCTTTCTCCCAAGTTTCCAAAGGTAATCAATGAAGAGAGTAGGATAGCAAGAGGCAGCGCCATGGAGAATAATGATAGAGCTGCATAAAAGAAAAACTCGGCTAATACGGAGATTTCCAAACCTTTGCCTACCATTTCATCTACGTATCTCCACAAAAATTGCATTAAGACAACGAACAAGCAAACAAGGAACGTCGCCAGGAATGTACCAAGGTAACTTTTAATTAAGTAGGAGTATAATTTTTTGATATGCATTACATATTCGATAAAAACTGGCGCAAAGTTAATGAATTTACTTTGTTCTACCTACATCCCAAGTGCTTTTTGCAATTTTTCAATCTGACTATTCCACCAACTAGTTAAATCTTCCATGTCGTCAGATGATTCGCAAAAGTCTGTTATTGTGAGTGTTATATCTTCCGATATCTCAGACATGCTGATTCTCATCTCAAAGTAGGATCGTCCGTCATCTTCATCATCCCAACGGAATCTGACATGGCTATTTATTTTGCTTAGAAGCATTTGTGCACTTTGACAACTTCTTCCCCAATAAAATGTGAAAATGTTCTCTTTCTCTTCAACTCTGTCGGCAAACCAGCAAGTTAAGCCGTCTGCCGTACTCAATGCATTCCACAATACATTCTGTGAAATCTTCCCTAATACATATTCTAATTGAAAAATATCTTTCATTGGCATATATATTTGTGGTTATCTATTTTTCTTGTTTGTTCTGAACCCTGATTTATTTAGTTTGCAAAATAAGAAAAAAAAACGTAATTCGCTAATAATTGTGTTAGAAATTCTTGTATTTTTCATTCTTATTGGCACGGATGGCTATACATTCCATTTCAATCAGCCAAGTGGGACGGCAGACTGGTGCTAGCACAAATGTTTTAGCGCATGTTTTAAATGCGGATTCGTCAATTATTTTTTTTACGGTTTGATAATCAGCCATATCTCTCAGATAAATGATGCATATTGCGATGTCCGATACTTCGGCTTCTCCTTCATGAAGCAGAGCTTCCACATTCTCCAGCATCCGAAAGGTCTGTTTTTTAATGTCTCCGACGTGCATTACTTCACCTTTGTTGTTGATGCTGGCAGTTCCCGAGATGTATAGGTGATCACGGTCGCCATACATGACTTTTACTCCTCGTTCGAAGGTGACGCCGTATTCGTAGGTTGAATTAAGGTACTCTTTGGCATATAGATACTGCTGTTGTCCTTTTTGAAGTCCTTTTACGGCATAGGCATCAAGTAAGACGTAAGAGGAAGGTTGGACAGTCCGTCCTTCAATCCCTGTACTGGCGATGTAATGTGTGTCTTGTGTGAGCCCTATAGTTTCAAAGTTCTCTTTTCTTCCTTTTACAACTCCCTGGTAGTTGACATCCACGTTTTGTACGAAGAACCAGGTTCTTATGCAGTTATCGGCAAACTGAATACCTGCCTTAGTTAAATCTTCTTCGTAGGTTTCGAGAAGACGATGGGTCTGGAAGGCAGAATCACCTTCTGCTAAACTTCTGTTGGCTGTCCAGTAGTGTGTGTATCCGTTGTTTTGAAAGAAGTGAAAAACACCGTCAGAAACAACGTTTTGTCCGATTATGTCATAACACCACATGGAGACTTTTGTGTGATAAGCCAATGGGGGTTGTTGCACGATGCTGATGGCGCAGTTGGCAAAATCTTTGCTTTGAATGAAAGAGGCTTGATTGGCTATATCGGAAACAAAAAAGCGAATGAACAAGGTACTGTTGGTGCTTTTCTTCTCAGTACACCAAGAGGAATAAGCAGCTTTGAGTCGGTTGAGCTGTTCCTCAAAGGAATCTGTCTCATGACCATTGTCTTGAACAACGGTGAAGATAGAGTGAACTTCTATGACCTTGTCATTGTCGATGGCAAATAAATTGCTTTGTCTGATCGTATGAGAAGGTTCGTATTTCGTTTCTTGTGTGTACATAGTCCATTTGATTGAGATGCAAAGTTACGAATTTTAATTGTAATGACAAGCCGCTTGTTAAAATCTCAATGTATAGAAATCACTCTCAAAAGGTCAGATGAATGTTCCGTGATTTTGAAATATTTAGAGAATGAATCATGGAGCGATTTTAAAAGGAATTTTTTGTACTTTTGCAAAAAATAAAAATCTGTCGTTTTGAAATACCTGTAATGATGAACTCATCTTATCGTCCACGCAATCCCGGCCATGATTATTACGGCAAGGGTGTTTATCTCATCACATTGGTGGTGAGAGGAAGAGAACCATTACTTGCCTCGTTCATATCTGAAGGAGGCTGTGAAAAAATTGTCCCGACAGCACTTGGGGAGGAGATGCTCCAGTTTTGGGGCCAGACCGCTGAGCGGCAAGCAGCACATGGCAACCGAGTGGTGACACATGCCTGCGTATGCATGCCCGACCATTTCCACGGGGTGATAGAGGTGCTGGAACCTATGGAGTGGAATCTGGGGGATATCATGCAGGCGTTTAAGGCGGCTTGCACTAGTAGGTGGAGAAAAATGAATGGGGTTGAGAATCGACCGATATTGGTCGATTCTAAGGCGTATCCTGAATGGTTGCGAAAGAAGGCTCTAATTCACCGTGATGAGAATGCACTTATCAACAACCTCTCAAAAAAACAGCGGCAAGAATACTACACCCTAGTAGGCCGTGAGCGCCGTCCCTTGTTTGATGACAACTACGACGACACGGTCTGCATTGATGAGCGGCACCGGGAGGCGATGATTGCTTATGTGCAAGACAACCTGAGGCGAGCACTCTTGCGTCGCGCTATGCCCGACGTGATGAAGCGTTGTCTTCATATACAGTTGGCAGGGCATAGTTATGGGGCATTTGGCAACCTCTTCCTGTTGCGTTGGGCCCGCAAGATACAGGTGCAGTGCCACCGCAAGCATCCCACGAACGGGCAACCCTACGAGGAAACGGCCGACTATGCTCGCCAGCACGACCAATGGGTGGCAGCCATCCTTGAGGGCTCCACGGTAATTGTGACGCCAGGCATCTCCCGAGGCGAACTACTGATGAAAAACGAGTGTTTGGAGAAGGGTTACCCGCTCATCCACATACAGAAAGAACCCATCACTCCCTATTGGAAACCCGAGCGACAACGCTTCGACGCTTGTGCCAACGGCAGTCTGCTCATCCTTGCGCCTTGGGGACTCGACCAAATGCCAGATGTGAACGGTGTCCCTTCCGATAGCGATTACAGCTGTTTTCACAACATGAACCGCCTGGCAGAGGAGATTTGTTCGTTTATGGGAGAGGCTAAAATTATTAGGAGGTGAGAGAATATTTCTCTATTTATTAAAAAAATGGGTATATTTGGGGTGCGTAAAACGCAATTCAATGATTTGACAATAAAATTCATCACGACATCCATGAAACACCTATTCCTCCTCATCATCCTCCTCTCCACCACAATAACCCTCGTGGGCAAACCGCACCAACTTAAAAGCAAGGGAAAGGAGGCTAATATCATACCCAAAGAGTGGACAATGATATGTGAGACAAAAGGAGACTTCAACAACGATGGATATAAGGATTGGGCCTTCGTAGCGATGTCTGATGATTCCACCGCCAATATGGAGGAATGTATTGGTAAGATGAAATGTTGGAGTCCTACCCTTGCCATCTATTTTGGCACAAAGAGAGGAAAATTCAAGCAATTCGCTTGTTGGGACGCCATTATGTCGAGCGATGAATATTTATCAATCAGACATGAAATTAGTATCGACACGGAAGAGGGAAACTATCTTAAATTAGGTTGTAGTACATGGGGAGGTTCATGGAACGTTCCTTATTTCTCCTACACATTTCGGTTTCAAGACAACAAATTCCAACTGATTGAACGTGGTGGTGAGGAGCTCGACAGAAAGACTCTAAGAGCAGAGCGTTGGCACTATAATTATATCACAGGAGAAAACACGTATCAAATTGAATACTTAGGAGAAGACGATCCAAATAAACCAGATGATGAAGTGGATGACGAAGATGAGGAAACATTCGATGATGAACGTGGTGAAACAGACAATAACAAAGAGAATGACGAAAAGCCTAAATTGTTAATACTGGGCGAATTCGAGTTGTGGTGAATCATCCACGCAACAACTATTTCAACCATAATTTAGGAGCGAAAGCCAAAGCACAACTCCCATAATTCATCCGAATTCATACCCGACCAATCTCCACAACCGATTCCCCTCCCCCCCAACGAAAAAAGCGGACAGGGATATACCCCGCCCGCTTCCCTAATATCGAATCCAATCCTAGGATTAGAGGTTCGCGTTGTATTTCTTCCAGTCAGCGACTGCAGGAAGAACGCCCATGCCGATTACCTCGTAATTTAAGCTCCAAAGTGGAGATGATTTGTGAAACAGCGACGGCAGTAGCTTTTTACGATGGCTATCCTGTGAGCAAAGGACACACATTGATAATACCCAAGCGACACACTGCCAGTTATTTTGACTTAACAACACATAAGCAACGTGCGCTATGGTTGATGGTGAATCATTGCAAAAAGATTTTAGAGGATCGTTTCCACCCCAATGGCTTCAATGTCGGCATCAATGTTAACGAAGCTGCGGGACAAATAAGGATACAGAAGATGATGAGCCAGAAGGATTAGATTGACACAGAGAAATAAACTTGCATTTATCATGAATTAATAGAATGAGAAAAAGTGTTGCACATACGCAACACTTTTTGCTAAATAATGCTTTTTGCGTGCAACAATTTTTTATGATTGCCCAATACATTCTAATTATTCAAAACAAGTCAGCTGTAACTTTGATAACAAAAAAAGAGTGAATTTTTGGAGTTCCACTTCAAATTTTATCGCAAAATTTGAAGTACCACTTCAGATTTTCACACAAAAAGCAATACCTTTTCTTGTCGTTTTAGGAGCTGTTTCGCGATTGATTCGATGGTGGTTTTAGAAAGTCCTGCTGAGTTAAAAAAAGTTGCACATACGCAACACTTGTCATCTATTCTATTCATTCAGCATCGGGTTATACATCATGATGGCATTGTTCTCTGCCACCAACTCTTCGGTCACTTCGCCAGTCTTGAGATTGGTGATGCGCTTTAGAATACGGTTGTGACGGGTGTAACCGCCCCACCATTGGACCTCAAAACGATGGTCGGTTTCAATAATCTCGTATTGGAAGTCAGAGGCTTTGTCGCCACTCAATGCGCCATGTAGATATTCATCATCGAGCCAAAGATTCAACTTAAAGGTGATGTCGGTGTTGTTCTCCAGTTGTAAATCAATATAGTTATAGGCGAGCGTGGCTCCGCAGGCAAAGGGAATGGTACGATTGACATCTGGAAACACATCGAAGCTATGTCGCCAACGCTCCTTGATCGTGAGAGGTGTATGCAATGCCATCCAGTAGATAAGATTTCCCAACTGACAGAGTCCTCCTCCAATGCCAGTGGCCACCTTCCCATTGTGTATCATCATACCTGTCTTGTACCCCTTCCGCTTGGTTGGTCTTCCTACCATACGCCAGATTGAAAACGTTTCGCCTGGACGTATCACAACACCATCAATCTTAGCAATGGCAAGCTTTAGATTTGTTATCTTGTTGTATTGCAGATACATATCTACGTCTTTTAACTTACGTAGGAGTGTTGATTTATGTTCCATCCAGCTATTTGGGAACTTGATATTGTGGTCTATCTTTGAAAATTTCGTACCTGAAAAGTGCCATTTCAAAAATCGCTTTGCTATATAAAATTCTCGTCCGATTTTTCTTCTCAGCGGACTTCGTTCGATTGGTTTCTCTACTTGGTGTATCATGTTGTTACATATTTAGTAAGACAAATATAGTAGTAAAAAGAAGAATGAGTTATGATTTATATAAAAAAAACTTTTTCTTGTGGAAAATCTCTATATTTGTTAGTCGTAAAAAAAACGAAATAGTTTTACGGAATTATCAATCAGATAAATAGGACAGAGGTTATGAAGAAATTTTCAGAAATGACGGACGAGGAGTTGATTCATTATTTCGTTGAGAGAAGACGCAATGGTATCTCGTCGAGAGACTTGATTACTTCACTCAGCAGGTTAGATGTATCTTCCTCTCAAAAGAAAATGGTTATTGAGTGCTTGGAGAAAGAGGATAAAGTGATAGATGCACAAAACGAAAAAGATGGTCGGAAAGCGAAGAAGATACAGTCGCTGCTGTGTATTATTGGTGGAATAGCACTTCTCTTTATAGGGTTAAGAATGTATATCGTTACAACAACTCAGGCAGAGCGGGTTTATGGACTTAACATTGCTTTGTTTGGTGCCGGAGTGGCCCTCCTGGGAATCGGCATTGGAGGATTGATCTCTTCTTTTAGGAAGTAGGTTAGTCAGATTTCTCTACTATTTTTGTTGTAGGTGGGTTCTATAAATTCATTTCGTGTAATTTTTGAATTCAGTTCGATTTTCTATTTGTTTTTGTTTATTCGGTGGATTTGTAGGTCTTATGAGTTATTTTCACTAATTTATTGGAGCCATCATACGTATATGTACGAGTCTGTTTGATTATCATGTTTCCTTTAGTTTCTGTTAGAATGTCTTTTGTTCTCCGTCCGTCTTGATCGAATTTTTCCTGTCTTTTCGCCACCTCTACGCCTTCTTTGATGGCCGTTGTTTCGACCTCTTTACATTTCATATCCTGCCAGTAATAATGCTTGTAATGATAAACGGTGGTACCTTCGTCTGCTGAGTAAAATATGGTTTCATATATGTCATCATATATTTCAAGTTTGTTTTCTGTTTTTTTCCTCCGTAATTTGCAACGTGTTTTCCATCGTTTTACTAGTACTCCGTCTTTGTAATAGCATTCTATGCTTTCAGACATATTGTCATATTTATTGCGCTCAAATTTGTGTTTTTCATTCACGATAGAGACAGAATCTGGTGAATAAATGAATGTGATTCGCTCGGCCCAATACAGCCATGAATCATATTTGTATTGAATAGTAGAATACAACGTTGTATCTTTTGTATCGTTTATGTGATATTGCTCTGTTTCTATTATAACCTTATGCCCTGCTTTATTGGCATAGGTGTATAGAAATAATTTGTCGAAAGAATCGTTTCCTCCAGTTGTTTTCACTGCTATTGTATCACCGTCAGAATCATATTGGTATGTTGTTGTTTCTGTGGATTTGAATCGACTGCTTGTTCGTTCCATTGCGATTTTACGTTTGAGTGAATCGTATATGAACGAGTCTTTTGTCCAGGATGTATCCTTATCCGTCTCTTTTACTAAAATGGCTGTCAGTTGACCTTCCTCGTTGTAGATGTACTCTTCTTCATATATTATTTGAGGCGTATTGCCACAGTGTGAGAATAGGAAGGTGATCCCTAAAAGTGAAAGTGATTTTATGAAATCCATACGATAACAAGTGTTTTATGAGAGATGAACACGGTCTTTGTTTTTGTCGATGAAGTCTTTCCAACTGCTGCATTTCTTGGTTTTGAGTGGATGGCTGGTTTCGTAGTGATGACAAAGGGCTACACCTAAGGCATCAGTGGCATCTAGTTTGGTTTCCAGATCCTCTTTGGGTATTTTCAATATATTTTGCAACATGGCAGCCACCTGTTCTTTTGAAGCTGCGCCATTGCCGGTGATGGCCTGTTTAATTTTCAGTGGAGCATATTCTGCGATAGGGAGATCGCGTTGGAGGGCGGCAGCAATGGCCACGCCTTGTGCTCGACCTAGTTTCAGCATTGATTGCACGTTCTTACCAAAGAACTGCGCTTCGATGGCAAATTCATCGGGTAGGTACTGTTCGATGAGTTCGATGGTTTTGTTGTATATAGATTTCAGTTTCAGATAGATATCGCCAGTCTTCCGTATGTCTAATATTCCCATGGCGAGGTAGGTTACCTTCTTCCCATCTACTTGAATCACGCCGTAGCCCATCACGTTGGTGCCAGGGTCTATACCTAGAATAATCTTCTCTGTTGCTGTTCTTGCCATATTATTTTATAGTTCACATCCTTTCAGATAGGTGGAAAAAGATAGGACAGTTTCACCGAAGGTGGAGGCGAGATCCTTTTCCAATGTCTCTAAGTATGTTTTCTTGAATTCATTCATTTTAGATATGTTATCGGCTAGGATCTGCAGAGAATAGGAGATGCCGTCCGATTCACCTGTGAGGACTTTGAACAGACGAGGGTCGGATACGAGTCCGCTTTCTTTCGCTTTAGGAACATAAACCGCTGACAGCCAGTAGAGAAATCTTTTTTCTACCGTGGGTGAAACTAAATATGTAGTGTTGAATAGTATCATGATGCTTCATTCATGTCTGTAAAATTACAAATTATTTCGAAAATAGGATATGGATGGTAGTTAAAATTCGATGGAGGTATTTCCTTTCGTTATGCCTCAGTTTATTTTCTACACATCTCCTCCTCGAAATACTACAAAATGATTACCTTTGTGAAAAATAAGCGAAGAGAAATAATATGGAGAAGCTGATTTCATTGTTTTATGCATTGACGGGGGAGACACCTGCATGTCAAAAACTTTCAGGAGAAGGATCTAATCGAAACTATTTTAGGTTAACCTCTCCTTCCGTATCGTTGATAGGGGTGGAAGGTGAATCAATAGAGGAGAACCATACCTTTATTGAGATGGCACGTAGCTTTGCTCAGAAAGGGCTGAATACCCCTAAGGTGATGGCTGTGTCGGATGATGAGTTATATTACCTGCAGGAGGATCTGGGAGATATGTCTTTGTATAAAACGATTGAGAACAGTATAGCTAGTCATACGTTCACTGAAAAAGACATTGCGTTGTTGAAAAAAACCATGATGAAATTAGCTGATTTCCAGTATCTGGCAGCTGAGGGGTTTGATTTCTCTCTCTGTTATCCGATTGCTTCGATGGACCGCCAGTCGATATTGTGGGATTTGAATTATTTCAAATACTGTTTCTTGAAATTGGCACATATCGATTTCTTGGAGTTGTCTTTGGAAACGGATTTTCAACGTTTGGCAGATGATCTGTTGCAATATGATAGTCAGACCTTCCTTTATCGTGATTTTCAGTCTCGCAATGTGATGATAAAAGAGGGTGAACCTTATTTTATTGATTTTCAAGGGGGAAGAAGAGGCCCTATTTATTATGATGTGGCATCTTTTGTATGGCAGGCCAAGGCTAACTATCCTGAGAATGTGAAAGAGATATTGGTGGAGGCCTATCTGGAGTCGTTGAGAAAGTACCAGAAGGTGGATGAGGCACAGTTTAAGAAACGGTTGAATCTTTTTGTATTATTTCGAATGATTCAGGTGTTGGGTGCCTATGGCTATCGTGGATTGTTTGAAAAGAAGAAACATTTTATTGAGAGTATTCCTTTCGCGGTAGCTAATCTGTGTGGATTGATTGAGCGGAATGACTTCTCTGCTTATTCATATTTGATTTCTGTGCTAACTAAGCTTCCAGAGTGTCAGCTGCTAAATGAGATGCATACGGAGGAGAAGCCTCAATTGGATGCGTCTAAGTTAGTGGTTAAGGTATATAGTTTCTCATATAAGAAAGGCATTCCTGCGGATGATTCAGGGAATGGTGGCGGATATGTGTTCGACTGTCGTGGTGTCCATAATCCAGGGAAATATGATGAGTATAAACCTTTGACGGGCTTAGATCAGCCTGTGATTGATTTCTTGGAAAAGGATGGAGAGATTCTTAAATTTCTCTCTTCAGTGTATGCTTTGGCGGATGCTCATGTGCAGCGATACATGGAGCGAGGATTCACCTCGTTGATGTTTTCTTTCGGATGTACGGGAGGACGACATCGTTCTGTCTATTCTGCACAGCATGTGGCAGAACATATAGCTAAGAAGTATGGTGTGAAGGTGATTCTAATCCATCGGGAGCAAGGTCTGGAAACGATACTGAATGGATAAGAAGGTGTATCTAGAATTAGGTTCTGAATACAAGCAAAGCAGGAGGTTATTCAGGTTTTCCTTTCTTTAAAATCAACGTCGTTGCACCGAGTGTAATGATTTCTCCGTCTTCGATGATCCGTTTCTCTTTTTTCTGAAGGATCTCGTTCATGACGAAAGTGCCCACCAGACTGTCGTAATCTTCCACTTTGTGGATGATCTCCCCTTGTTTGTTCAGCTCAACATGTATGATGCAGTGTTTGCGATCCATGCTCATATCACCTGTTTGGATAGGGCAGTCGATTTCCGTTCCTAAGGAGCGTCTGCCGAACATGTTGCTTCCCAGTTTCAGTGGAATGGTCTGTTTCTCGCAGAATACATTTTCTACGACAATGATGTGTCCGTATGTATAATCAATCTCTTGTTTTTCTTCTTTTGATTTGAAACGTACAGAGAAGTTCTTTCCACAGTTTTCACAATGAAATATCAGTGAGTGACCGTATTCGATTCTACTTTCTTCGAATAGGACAAACTCATCGCATTTAGGGCAGCGTATCTTTTTCATATATGTTGAAATTTATGCTATTTTACCAACTTCTTTCAGCTTTTTAAAGTCTAATTCAAAGTTGGGTGTGAATATATCTTTCCCGATGTTTTCTTCAATCTCGTTGATTTTCCAGAATCTGCCATCGACTACTTCAGAGTGGTCGGGTTGAGGCTCTTTATCATATACGATGCTATGAGCGTAGATCATTTCTCGTTCCACCGGACTCTCCCAGATATAGTTAAAGATACGTTCTGGCTGAATATCGGTGAGGCCTAGTTCCTCGCGAGCTTCTCTTAGAATGGCTATTTCTACGCTTTCACCGAAGTCTATGTGGCCTCCGACGGCGGTGTCCCATTTGCCTGGTTGAATATCTTTCCAGTCGGCTCTTTTCTGAAGATATAGCTCACCCTTTGAATTGAAGATATGGAGATGTACGGCTGCATGAAGAAGTTTTGATCCATTGTGGCACTCCTGACGGGTGGCGCGGTCTATGACATTGCCATCTTCATCAATGATAGGGAAATATTCAACGCTCATATTTACTATGATTTATGGTTTGACGATACGCATAGGGATACCTTCTCCTGCCAGATAATTCTTGAGGTCTGGAATGGCGATTTCATGGAAATGGAAGATGGATGCGGCCAGTGCAGCATCGGCTTTACCCTTCTCAAAGACATCCTTGAAGTGTTCCATTGCACCAGCGCCGCCAGAAGCGATCACTGGGATAGACAACGATTCGGAAAGAACTGCCAAAGCATCGTTGGCAAAGCCTTGTTTCACACCATCATGATTCATGCTGGTGAAAAGGATCTCTCCTGCACCTCTTTCCTGCGCTTCTTTCGCCCAGGAGAAAAGTTTTTTCTCTGTTGCGATTCGACCACCGTTCAAGTAGCAGGTCCATTCGCCGCTTTCATCTAGCTTGGCATCGATAGCTACTGTGCAGACTTGTGATCCGAAGTTCTTTGCCACTTCGCTGATCAGGTTTGGATTTTTGATGGCGGCTGAGTTGATAGAAACCTTGTCGGCTCCTGCACTTAGCAAGGTATCCACATCTTTCAATTCGTGGATTCCACCTCCTACGGTGAAAGGAATACTGATATTACGTGCGATTCGTTTTACTAGGTCGGCAAAGGTTTTTCGTCCCTCGTGTGAAGCTGTGATGTCGAGAAACACTAGCTCATCCGCTCCTTGTCTGCTGTATTCTGCGCCCAATTCTACGGGGTCGCCTACGTTACGGATATTGACGAAGTTGATACCTTTGACGGTCTGTCCGTCTTTAATATCTAGGCAGGGAATAATACGCTTTGCTAACATAGTTCCAAGAAGTTTTTAAGAACGATTTCACCCATGGCACCACTCTTTTCAGGGTGGAATTGAACTGCATAGAAGTTATCTTTGTGCAATGCTGCACTATAGGGATGAATGTAGTCGGTTTGTGCAATTGTATCTTTGCCGAGTGTGGCGTAGAAACTGTGCACATAATAAAAGTAAGGATTCTCTGGTAGAGAGGTCAGTAATGGAGACTGACAGTTGGTGATGGTGTTCCAACCCATGTGGGGCACTTTATTGATTTGTGCGTTTGGAATGAATTTTTTCACCTTTTCATCGAAGATTCCCAGACATTGTACATTGCCATTTGCTGCCTCTTCAGATGATTGACACATCAGTTGCATGCCTATGCAGATACCAAGTGTAGGTTGCTTCAGTCCTTTGATGACCTCATCGAGACGATGCTCCTTCAAGTATTGCATGGTGGTTTCTGCCTCACCGACACCAGGGAAAATCACTTTGTCTGCCGTCTGTATCTTCTCGATATCACCTGTTATTTCAGCTTCCACGCCCAATCTTCGTAGGGCATAATCCACCGAGAAAATATTACCTGCATTGTACTTTATGATGGCTACTTTCATTGAATTATTGTTTCAAAAGGAATGATTTGAATGAGTCGAAATCTTTTGTCATGGCGATGCTTTTCTTTTCTCCCTTCATGAATGCCTGTAGTTTGGCAGGAATTTCGACATTTTCGCCGATGATGCTTTCGACGGTCTCTTTAAATTTGGCTGGGTGAGCAGTCTCCAAAAAGACACCTGTTTCGTTTGGTTGTAAGTATTCTGACAGTGCTCTGTATCCTACGGCGCCATGAGGGTCCAAAAGGTAGTGGTGCTGTTGGTAGCACTTCTTGAGGGACTCTCTGATCTGGTCATCCGTGTACGTGCAGCCAGCTATCTCACTGGTGATTGCCTCGTGTGAGTTGCCGTAGAGAGCGAGGACACGAGCGAAGTTACTTGGGTCACCCACATCCATTGCGTTGGCAATTGTTTGCACGGAAGGACGAGGAGAGTAAACACCAGTTTTTAGATATTGATAGAAGATATCATTTTTATTGTTTGCTGCGATGAATCGTTTCACCGGCATACCCATACGTTTACCGAACAATCCAGCGGTGATGTTTCCGAAGTTGCCGGAAGGGACGCATATCACGATATCTTTTTTAATGCCTAGTTTATGAAGTTGAGCCACAGCATAGAAGTAATAGAAGGCTTGTGGTAGGAATCGTGCCACGTTGATAGAGTTGGCCGATGTCAGTTTCATGTGCTCATTCAATTCTTTGTCCATGAAAGCTGATTTAACCAATGCTTGGCAGTCATCGAATACTCCGTCCACTTCGAGTGCCGTGATGTTTTTGCCTAGTGTTGTGAACTGACATTCTTGGATAGGACTTACCTTTCCTTTAGGATAAAGTACATACACATGGATGCCATTGACACCTAGGAATCCGTTCGCAACAGCAGACCCTGTGTCACCTGAAGTGGCTACCAATACGTTGACTTCCTTTTGGCCCTCTTTCTTGATGAAATAACCCAGGAGACGTGACATGAAACGTGCACCTACATCCTTGAATGCAAGGGTAGGACCGTGGAATAGTTCCAAACTGTATATGTTGTCATTGACGTGAACTAAGGGTACATCAAAACTCAGTGTGTCATAAACGATTTCTTTCAAAGAGGCAGCATCTACATCTTCACCGAAAAAAGCATCAGCAACGGTGTAAGCAATCTCTTGGAAAGATAAATCTTTCATCTTATCGAAGAACGATTCTGGTAGTTGTTTGATAACTTCGGGCATGAACAATCCTCTGTCGGAAGCAAGGCCTTTTACGACGGCTTCCTGTAGAGTCGCATTGTCTGCTTTCTTGTTTGTACTGTAGTACTTCATATTGTTTTGTTTGGTGTTATACAAAAATCTTTTGCAAAGATATACATCTTAGTTAAGAATTAAGAATTAAGAGTTAAGAATTAAGATGGGTAAGTTTAGAATTAAGATTTATTTGTAGGTCTGAGGGGGGACAAAGCAGATATCCCCCTAGGTTCTAGAGACAATATGAAAATTTCCAATGTAACACAATCATTTCTGTTAGATAGAATACCTTCTCCTTCCGTAGGGCATCTTCATGCTACTTTGAATATAAATAAAAAAACAGGTAGGATGAATGCTTGCTTAGATCCACATGCCCTCTTCCGAGTTTTGTAGATCAGCTATGGTAATACCGTCGAGGTAGTCGGTGATGATTTTTTCTAGGTTCCTCCACATTGGTAGTGTGCGGCAGGTCTCTTTTTGAGGACATTCTTCACCTTCGCAATCAAGACAGCTGACGGGTGCTAATGACACTTCAGTTAAACGAAGAATTTCTCCCACCGTATATTCTTCTGGTTTACGAGTTAGTTTATATCCGCCTCCTTTCCCATGTGTTCCTTCGACGAGTTTGTTTTTCACTAAGAGAGACATGATATTTTCCAGATACTTTAGAGAAATAGACTGTCTTTCAGAAATATCTTTTAGTCGGATGTTTTTAAAGGTGAGATATTGGTCGGCCAAGTCGATAAAGACCCGCAACGCATATCTTCCTCTCGTTGATATCATCATGGTTGTGTCGTTTTTTATAGATAAATAGACCCCAGGAGACTCATTTGATAGCCTCTTGGGGTGAGTTGTGAATTGAAATAATTATTTGTCATATTATTCTGCGAAAAGAGGAGTACTCATATATCGGTCGCCTGTATCAGGTAAGAGTACTACAATGTTTTTGCCTTTGTTTTCTTCTCTTTTGGCAACTTCTATAGCTGCCCATGTGGCTGCGCCAGAAGAGATGCCAACAAGAATTCCTTCTTTTCTTCCGATGAGTCTGCCTGTTTCAAAAGCATCTTCATTTTTGACGGTTATAATCTCGTCATATATTGTTGTATCCAGCGTGTCTGGTATGAATCCAGCACCTATTCCTTGTATTTTATGTGGACCTCCGATTCCTGTGGATAATACAGCTGAAGTGGCAGGTTCTACGGCGATGATCTTTACACCCGGTTTCTTGCTCTTCAAGTATTTGCCAACACCGGAGATGGTGCCGCCTGTTCCTACACCGGCTACGAAGATATCTACTTCTCCATCTGTGTCTTCATAGATTTCTGGACCGGTGGTCTCGAAATGTGTTCGTGGGTTGGCGGGGTTGACGAACTGACCTGGAATGAAACTGTTTGGAATCTCTTCTTTAAGTTCATTTGCTTTCGCAATGGCACCTTTCATTCCTTTGACGCCTTCGGTTAGCACTAGTTCAGCTCCATACGCTTTCATGAGCTGACGTCTTTCTATACTCATTGTTTCTGGCATGACGATGATTATCTTGTAGCCTCTTGCAGCTGCTACGCTAGCCAAGCCGATTCCAGTATTTCCAGATGTGGGCTCTATGATGGTGGTTCCTTTTTTGAGTTTGCCAGTGTATTCTGCATCGTCAAGCATCGCTTTGGCAATGCGGTCTTTTACACTTCCACCTGGATTGAAATACTCCACCTTAGCTATCACTTTTGCTTTCAGATCGTATTCTTCCTCTATGTGTGACAACTCTAGAAGAGGAGTGTGTCCAATAAGCAAATCGGCTGTTTTGTAAATTCTTGACATATAACCTAATCTTGTTTTCAATTTGACATGGCAAATATAATAATAAATAATATATAAACCTACTAAAGAAGTAGGAAAATGCAAATATTCTATAATAAATAATTCGTATTGTATTGAAAATAAATGAATTAAAAACACTATATATAATAACCATATAGTTGAATTTTTAGGTTGGTGTTTGCTGGTTTTCTCTGGAACCGTTTTCTCAGATGGCGATTTTTGGGGTCGATTTGTGCTTTTTTCGGGGAGGAAGATAGTTTTACATCGTCTCGGTGTGCCATTTTTTATGAATACCCCCCTTATTAAATAATGTATATATATAACTTGTCCCAGATATTGGTATATATTGTTAAATAACCCCCCTAATAACATACCAAAAAAGAATGATTTTAAAATATTAATATTCAGATAGATACAAAAAAATATAAAAAAATATACATAAAAACACACCAAAATAGTAGGTTAATAAAAAAATGTGTTTTATATTTGCATCGTTAAATAAAATATGGGAGGAAAAAATTATGGCAAAGATTATTGAAAGTACATTAGAGTTAATTGGTAATACACCACTTTTAAAACTCAACAATTATTCAAAAAAAGCTGGAGTGTCTAATGCAACAATTTTAGCAAAGTTGGAATACTTGAATCCTGCTGGTTCGGTAAAAGATCGTATCGCACTTGCGATGATTGAAGATGCTGAAAAGAAGGGTGTCTTGAAACCAGGTGCTACGATTATTGAGCCTACTTCTGGTAATACAGGTATCGGTTTGGCTGCTGTTGCTGCTGCAAAAGGTTACAAGGCTATTTTGACCTTGCCTGACACCATGAGTGTAGAACGTAGAAATCTCTTGAAGGCTTACGGTGCTGAAATCGTATTGACCGAGGGTGCAAAGGGAATGAAGGGAGCTATCGCTAAGGCAGATGAGCTCAATAAGGAGATTAAAGGTTCGGTTATCTTAGGACAGTTTGTTAACCCTGCCAACCCTAAAGCACACCGTGAGACGACAGGTCCAGAGATCTGGGATCAAACGGATGGAAAGGTAGATATTTTCGTAGCAGGTGTTGGAACTGGTGGTACATTGACAGGTGTCGGAGAGTACTTGAAATCTAAGAATCCTAATGTGAAGATTGTGGCTGTAGAGCCTGCTACTTCACCTGTATTGTCAAAGGGTACGGCTGGAGCGCATAAGATTCAGGGTATCGGTGCAGGATTCGTGCCTGATACATTAAATACTAAAATCTACGACGAAGTGATCGCTATTGAGAATGAAGATGCCTTTACAGAGGGAAGAAACTTTGCAGTAAGCGAAGGTGTCTTGGTAGGTATTTCTTCAGGTGCAGCGTTGAAGGCTGCTTCGATATTGGCTAATCGTCCAGAGAACAAAGGTAAGACTATTGTAGTTCTTCTTCCTGATTCAGGCGATAGATACTTATCAACTGCTTTATTCTCAAATAATTAATAATTAATTTTTAAATATATCTTCTTCGCATTTCGATGGCAAAAACTGTCGAAAAGGGGATTCTACATCAAATGTTTATGAGTGAAAATCTAGAAAAATTACGCAATAATCACCCGTGCTTTGCTTCTAAGCCAGGTAATCTCGGAAGAATTCACCTGCCGGTCAGCCCTGCATGCAACCTTGGTTGCCGATTCTGCAGTCGTGTGCTGAACGACACGGAGCATCGTCCTGGGGTTACTTCGAAAGTAATTACGCCAGAAGACAGCATTGCCATTCTACGAAAGGCGTTGAAGATATGTCCTGAAATCAAAGTGGCAGGCATCGCTGGTCCGGGTGATACATTGGCAACCGATACAGCTATAGAAACTTTCCGTCTGGTGAACAAAGAGTTCCCTCATCTGCTCAAATGTATGAGTACCAACGGGCTACTACTCGATGAGAAGGCGGACAAAGTAATCGAGGCAAAGATTGATTCACTGACGGTCACTGTCAATGCGATCGATCCTGAAATAGAAGCTAAACTGAATAAGTTTATTATCTATCATGGTAAGAAATACGATGCCTTGGAAGGTGCTAAGATATTGATCGAAAATCAATTGAATGGTATTCGAAAAGTGGC
>CACXCA010000021.1 GCA_902766045.1 uncultured Bacteroidales bacterium | reverse complement strand
ATTTTCCGCAACCTCAATAGTCGTGACTCCACACTGTGGAGTTCGCTCCTTTTCGGTTGAGAAAGACGCTGACGAAATATCCCGCACTGCGGGTCGTCAGCGTCATTCCCACTCATTGTCACCATACTGATTTTGTTTAATTTCCGTGATCCCTGGTGCCCTGAGTGACTCTGATTATTCAGATTATTCCTATTCTACTGGCTATCCCCGGTTTTGTTATCATCTGGTTATCAAGTGATAACAAATTTGAGCCGTGAATGAGGCTTAAGCACTTATATGCATTTTACTTGCTTATAGCGCATAAATCAATATCATGAGTTCGGAATATCCTCCTTCTCCTTTGACTGCCATACATCTTCATATAGTACGCTTGCAATTTCTTTGCCACGAGAATCAATCTGACTTTGTTCCCACTTTCCAGAGTAATTCTCAGCGATTCTTTGAGCAGATAGGAATTCAGATGCTCTATATGAGGACATTTTTGCGGATGCCGGCTTTGAGCCCAAACGAGTATTTTCGTCAATATTGAGACAGACAAGATTTCCAATTTTGCAATATGTATCAGTACCAGTGTCCTTATGAATATGTTCAATTGAAAATGGTTCAAGATCGTCTGTAGTACCGCGAAGATACTTTTCATATAGTGAAAGGATGTATTTAACATCTTCTTTATTGCCTTCATCCTCTGAATATCGAATGTTCTTTGTACTATAGCCTAAATTGCAGAATGCATTTTCAAACGTTGCATAATCAGGTAGAACTTTGGCAAGTTCTTCTTTCAACAAACGAATATTGTTAACGATTTCATCTTCTTCTGAACTCTCAATCAAATAAGCATATCTATGGACTATTTTTTCTAGAGGTTTGCTTTGACATTTTAGAACTACACCATAGATAAAAAAGAAACGTTCAAGAAAAAATACTACATCAGATAAGGTTTTTATTTTTTCATCGCATACTGGATTAGAATATAATCTGTTGAAAAGGGATAAAAACAGGGGTCGAAATTGTGTTTTGCTTCTTCCTTTAAAGAATTTCAGTCCATCACTAATACGTTTACTGTAGTCATCCGTAGAGATGGGAAAATTCGTTGGCTTACTAAAAAACACATACAGCTTTGCTTTTTTCAGTAGGTCGTCAAGTAACTTTTTTGATTCCTGGCCACAATTGCGAGAGATATAGTCATATGCCGTAAAACCATTTTTTCCTTTTTTTTCGGTTGTACGATCAAAACGATGAGAAACATAATGATCAAAAAAGTTACGGGGGGTAACACTATTCTTCTTTAATAAATCCATAAGGAGTTGCCAATCTTTTAATGCAACATCACCAAATTCCGTTGGCTCGTAATAACGCATTACATAATTCTTTATGAGTTCATGATTCTCCAATTGTTTTCCCCGGGCATTAAGTATTTCAAATATAGTATAGCTTTCACTAACATTTGTGCTTAGGGTTTCTATGATAATGGTTCCCATAATTCTATTAGTGAATTCTACTATATCTATACCATCATTCATGGCGCTCGATAAAAGTGAATACAAATGGAGAAAACATTGATATATGAACTTTTCTTGGAATGCATACTGTTTTTTCACTATATCTTCATTTGAACTGATAAGATCCACTTGATCTGTAAAAGTTGTACAGTTGTCAAGTAGCATTTTGAAGTATGGATTATCAGTATTGATAAATTTGTCATACTTTTCGCCAACAGCTGATTTTGCTTTTAGATAATCGCGAATACCGTCAAACAGTTCTCTATTTCCCAATATGTTTGCTTTTCGCATTATAGCAAGCAAAAGAATGAAAAAAGTTGTCATTCGCTGTTGTCCATCAATAATATCAGCTTTAGAATAACGATCTGTTTTGTTTTCCAGAACAACAATACTTCCAATAAAATGGCACTCAACGTTAGGGTTATCTCTCCATTTTTTATAATTCAACACCAAATCATTAAACAGATCTGACCATTGCTTTTCTTCCCAAACATATTCTCGCTGATAACGAGGGATTAAATACTGACGATCCTGACGTAAAAAATCTCTAATTGGTTTTGATAAACCTGTAATCATTGCTAAACCTTTCCCTTCAGTAGAAGAATCTAAAATATTTCACTAAGTATAAAACCACAACAGAGCAAAGAATAGAGATTGAACGCTGTCCCTTCCTAATTAAAAAAGTTCTGGATTTGAATTATATAAATCAAACAACCATGGTTCAGGGACATAAGTCAAGACCATTTCATTATCATATCCAACACTAAAGATTTGCTGTGGTTGATGAATAAACATATTTGTTTTCAAGTATATGGTATCACCTGAGTTGGCATCCAATTGGATGGATTTGTCATCGCTGTGTAGAAGCTTAATGATAATGCTTTTTTGCTGGTCACTTAATTCTTCGTATTTTTTTCTTTGGTTTTTTCTAAACTGCTTTTGTTTTCGCCGTAGATCTATGATTCTGATTGATGAAAACAATACAATAGTATAACGGTTAAGGCAGAGCATAGCAGGAATATAAAGCCTATTATTCTTTTTACAGGATCAGGCAGCTCATCCAATGCCATTTTTTTCAGAATGTTCTCGGGTAGGAACAAAAGCAAACCTGTAATGATAACTAATGAGAACAATGCAGGTGTTATCTTTTTAAAATTATCAAACACTTTACTTGAAATATTGTCCACCGAAACATTGATTCCCATTTTCGTGTCTCCTTAAAACTAAGGTCGCCAGATTTGTTATGCTTGCAATATTATCATTGCCGATCCCTTCATTATTCTGTTGCCCTTGATCCTCCGTTATATTTCTGACAATGAGGTAAATGCTTATACTTTTCTGATCATTTGCACCATTGAATGTTCTTGATCCGGGATTTTTGCAAATGCTGTAAACTGATTATCACTATAAAAATTTATAAGCTTTTCATCATCGTGACATTCAACCAAAATATATCTTCCACCAACAGAATCAATGGCTGGCTGAATAACATCGAATGCATAACCAATGAGATCTTTTCCGGAAATAGCATCTTTTGAAACGTTTGTGTTTCTGCCAAGCTGACCAATCAAATATACCGGGAAAGCAGTAATCTGTTCACCATGGATCTTGGCACTCAATCCATCGATTTCTCTGCGCATTCTGTTCGAAACGGATTCGGGAATAGTTAATACTTTTAATGCTAAAGCAATATATCCAAGAATAGTAATCTCTTCAATGGCTTTTAATGCCAGATCATTCTCATCAACAATCAGATATGTCCTGGCTTTAGAAAGCTTTTCATAAGTGATTGCTTTGCTTTTCAGAAAAAACTCAATGTCCGGATCAAGATCGCACTTAAAAGAAGAGAGAAGCTCGTTCAGCTTCTCATCTTTGATTTCACTGATTAGGTCTTTGAGCGAGATAAGCACTGTTTTAATAGTGTTACACTCCTTTCCCGCTCTTTCTGCGAATACGGATGATCAGAGAGAGACTTTGTCGGTGCGTCTTTCTCCATCACCGTGATCAGCTT
>CACXCA010000020.1 GCA_902766045.1 uncultured Bacteroidales bacterium | reverse complement strand
CCCTTACGGAGAGGTCTTCGTGGAGCAGCGAAACGGCACTTGGAACACCCCTTACCTCTTCAATGCGAAGGAGCTCGATGAGGAAACAGGATTGTATTATTATGGGGCTAGGTATCTGGATCCGACAGGAACAAGATGGCTGAGCGTTGACCCTCTTTTCGAGAAGTATGTGGGGATGACTTCGTATGGGTATTGTGCGGGAAATCCGGTGAGGTTGGTGGATCCAACGGGAGAAAGCACAAAAGTTGCTCTAAATGAAGATGGCAATTATACAGTGATAGGTGGAGAGATAAACAATGATAATGGAATATATTGTGAAGGAACTTTAATTGGCTATTCTGCAACACCAACATCTTTTTATAATTCAGAAGAAAAAACGTGGATGGGTACAATCGATCCTCACGACAAATCTGGAAGTAATTTTTTAAATAAATTGATGAATAGACTAGCATCATACCCTGATGCCGCAGGATGTATGAATTATATGGGTCATGCGTATGGTGGACAAGAATTTGATTTCAAAAGAACAAATGGCACTGATAAGGTTGTTTATGATAATCCAACAGATTTTTATAGGGGCATGCCTATAAATTTACGAGGTGACAATCCAAGTCTTCCTGTGTACGCCTCTGCTAGAGATATTGGTAATATGGGAGCTGGAATGGCTGCTGGTTTTATTAATATATCATGGAAAGCTGCAAGAAAAGGGTTTAACACTCTTCAATCAATTCAAGAGCATAAACTCGCTGCAGAAAAACTTTCTACGCAATGTGGTCAATACTTGGGTTGGCGAATAGCAAAACCATATGGTGAATGGTATGCAAAAAGAAATGCAGCTCAAAACTTAGGTAAGTTACCTGGAAATGGTGGACATTATCCAATACCAAAGTTTGATGTAAAACCTAATTTAAACATACTTAAATTAAAAGAATTTAATGCAAGATGATAAAATATATCATAATATTCTTGTCCCTTGTTTCTTTATCTTCTTGTAAGGATAATGTTTATTCTGTTTATCCTAAAGAATATTCAATAACATTAGAAGATATAAAAAAATGCAAACAGTTTTTTAAGGTTTCTAGATGGTATTTGATTAAAGAAACTTTGTATGACAAAGTCATTAATGATAGTCAATCTTGTAATTCTTATTATATAGTTGTGGATAGTCAGAAACATGTTAAAGGTTATATTTTTAATGCTCCATTTGTTAAAGGCATAAGAGGTGATACGATTAAATGTTCGTATCTTTATGGAGATTATAGACAATATCATTTGGGTGAACCTTATGAAGTGCCCAAGCTGAAAAAAAATGATATACCTTTAGACTTAATTGTAGATTGCAGTCTAGACCGAAGAATTGGAGATATTTACGTGGATTCTATATTTAATATAGAATCTATTGAAATAGCAGATTCTGTTTGTTTAAAATATCAATATACAGAATGCTGTGATGAAAATGAGAAAATATCTTCTTTTTGCTTACATGATTTACACTTTGAATTAGTAGGAAATCGCCCTTATGTTTATGTATTTGAAGATGAATCGTTTACTAAGACAAAAAGATTTTATTTTAAGGATATAAATCAGCGAGATTATTTTGTAAATGATTTGTGGAAAATGTATAATACTCCTCAAGATTTAGGCAATGAAAAAAGTCCAAACAAGATAAGCAGTGAAAGAGATTTTCAATGAAGGGTTTAATGTGACAAAATATGGCAAGAATTCTAATTATAATTAATTTTCCGCAAAGCCCAATGCGAGTGGAACAGGTAGAACAGGTAAGGGTGCTACCATTGGTGTTGAAGGTATAGATGTGTCTAATGCAGTAAAGGTACCAAATAGTCTTATAAAGAAATTTTATATGGAAGCCAAAACAGAATTGGCAGAATTAGGCTATACTCCTGAGTAAATTGGTGATATGGTAGATGGCTTAAAATATAGTAAGCTGGGCAAATGGATGGATGAGCAAGGAGCATCATGTTATAAGATAGGAAATAGTTATGCTGTTTCCGATGAAGTAGCAAATAAAGGAACTATTGTTTCTATTAGTGCACCAGAAAAAGTGGTAAATGCGCTTCGTTATATGAGATTTGGTGCGAGAGTCTTAATGATTGGAGCTATGCTCGCTGATGGGTATGAAGTATATACATCAACAAACAAAGCTAGAACTGTGACATCAGTTGTTGGAGGTTGGTCAGGTGTCTGGTTGGGAGCTTCCTTAGGTGGCAAGGTCGGCGCTTCTGCCGGAACAGCAATAGAACCAGGTGGAGGAACAGTTATTGGTGGCTTTGTTGGAAGTCTTATTGGTGGAGGTGTGGGCTATTTTGTCGGAAGAGAAGTCACGGAAACGATATATGATACTGTGATTAGTTATGGTTTTAAATTAAGACAGTAGAAAAAATGGAATTGATAGAAAGAATAATATATAGGGATGATTTCTTCCCAGATTCGGATTTTCGTGCTAATTTTATAAGTCTAATAATCGAAATGCAAAGTTCTGTACTGTTTTTCAGTTGTAAGAAGCTTATATATTATAATAGCAAAGATGAATTCCACAAAGAGTTTATGAGTTTAGACTTTGCGTCTCTTCATAAACGAAATTCGAGTCACAAGTGGATGTCTTTAATGGATTTTCCCAAAAAAGACTGCAGGGTCGTTGAGATAAAAGAAGATGAAAACACATCTTACTTTATAAGACTTTCTAATGATTCAATCATTTATATATACCAAGGCATGGAAGGATATGGAACTTTGTGCCAGTATGTTTCATTGGTTCCTCCAGACGACAAAGATCGTTCTGAGGTGATTGAATACATGAATGAGGATTTTGTCGATCTGATCTATGATGAAAAATCGGGCATTGATTTGGTAAGAAGACCGGATAATAATAAATGATGGGTAGAATAGAATTGTCTTATAATTAGAGACAGAGAAATTGTACCATGCCAGAAGTTAAAAGGAAGATGGGTCCATCAAAAAATAGGCTGAAGCATCTACTTTTACCACCCCGACCATTTGGGAAGTACAAATTTAATCACTAACTTTGACGGTGAGATTACGCAAAGCGTTGCGTATATTCCATATGGCGAGGTCTTCGTGGAGGAGCGGAATGGTAATTGGACTTCACCTTACCTCTTCAATGCGAAGGAGCTCGATGAGGAAACTTGATTGTATTATTATGGGGCTAGGTATTTAGATCCAACAGGGACGAGATGGTTATCTGTTGACCCGTTGTTTGAAAAGTATGTGGGGATGACTCCGTATGGATATTGTGCGGGGAATCCGGTGAGGTTGGTGGATGTGGATGGAAGAGATGCAAAAATAACTATTAATGAAGAGCAAGGTACAATTACGGTTACTTCAAATATTATTATTTACGGGAGTCTAGCAAATGAAGAGATGGCCAATGTATATAAAAAAAGTATTATGAATAGCTGGGGAAAAATGAATACATATGAATATGAGGGCCGAACTTATAATGTTATGTGGAATATTGATGTTCGCGTAAAAGGGGAAAATGAAAAGGAAAATTATAATGGAGTAAATAACTACATTAAGGTCGTCAATAGCACAGCAAATCCCTCATCAACTATAAATACAAATAACGGGAGTTGGCGTGGTGTCAGTTATAGTGGCGACGTTTTAGACGAAAACAGTAAAGACAATCCTGCGCCTCATGAATTTGGACACATTTTAGGTCTGAGGGACAGATATGTTACAAAAACTCAATCTCAAAAGAGCGGGTGGGAATACGGTATGAGCTTAAAAGGATGGAATGGAAATGTGATGGGCGAAAAAGCAGGACAAGGCAAAGTTTCGAAAGAAAATTTAGATATATTATTTACTCCATCATTAAAACTCCACAAATGGATGATAGAACTATACGAAAAGTATTTTCCGTCATCATCAAGATTCTTCCCTTATGATAATAAGAGTTATAACATAAATGGAAATCATAGAGAGCCGGAATTTGATCTAACACCAAAAACCAAATCGAAATGAAAAAGACATGTTATATATTTATAGATGTCTATTTCTTGCTTGTCGGATGTTCAACTGCTGAGAGTAAACATAAATTGGAGGTGAATTTAGACACGATAAAAATTATACCAGCAAATCAGAAATGGGCATCGTTTGACGAACTCAACATAAAAGGATTAAAAATAGGTGATGTGGAAAAATTATATGGGGAAAGAAGCCATTTATACTGGAATAGAGAAACTCATAAAAGACAAAAATGATTTCCCTGAAGGATATGAGGGTTTATTTACGGGCATAAAATATCCTGCGGATATTATTGCATATGTTTGGGAAAGAAGTGTTCAAGACTCCACCTATTTGACCGTTTTTTTTGTCATAGATGGCAAAGACACTATAACAATTTATGGTGATCAAGTAGACTACAATGTCTATTTTTTAGAATGATTTTTCATATGTTATAATCATGGTAAAATTATGAGAGAGACCTTCCTGATAACACAACTTGTATTTATCGAATAAAGGGTTCTGTCAGAGGTCCATTCGATTTATTAACGTATAAAAAATATTTGGACTCTTTAAATATAAATCTGAAGCTACGTGATGTTTTATATATAGAAAAACATTAACAATAAAGATGCTTTCCATATCAATATTAAGAATATGAAACATATAAAGTATGGTTGTTTGTTGATTCTATCTTTTTCGCTCATCCTTTTGATGGGGGAAAATCATGCAGCTAGATATGGTAATGCACTTTTAAAAGTATATCATACTTTACCATTCGGATTAAAATTAACCTATATAAATACGTATATTATTACAGACCAAAATCGAGAGAGTTATCTTTGTGAAACGTCTGAATATTCAGAAATGATACCTGTTGTCGATTCTATTGTCGGTTATGGTTATAGTGCAAAAAAGGATATGCTCTCTCTATATATTTATTCAGAACACAAACCTTTGAGGTTAGACTACACCTCTTATGATATGGTTGTGAATAAGACTCCTGTCGTTACTGAGTTTCAATCCTGTGATGAAAACACAATACTCTTAAGAGAAAAACCAACTATTATTTATTATTGGAGAGCTATTGCTTTTGTTCTTATTTTGGCAATATTTGGAATGACTGCATGGTTGACATTTTATATCTTGCGTCTTCTTGTCAAAAGGTTTTTTCATTAACGTGAAGAAACATCGTATTCGTGATTGTTTCGAAAAAATTTTATCTTTGTAAGGCTAAAAAGAAACGATATGGGCTTATATCTGAATCCGAATGCAGACGCATTCCAAATGGGTTTAAATACGGAGATTTATGTTGACAAATCTCTTATCCTGTCTGAACTTAATAAGTTGGTGGGCAGTCAGGGGAATTTTGTCTGCATATCTCGTCCCCGCCGTTTCGGAAAAAGTATGGCGGGTAATATGATATCAGCCTACTACTCAAAAGGTTGCGATACGAGAGAGATTTTTAGCAGAATGAAACTTGGACAGGTGCCCGATTATGATAAGTATCTGAACAAATTCAACGTTATTAAGTTGGATTTGAATGAATGGTATCAGAAAGCGATTAATGAAGGACGAGAAAAAAATCTTATCAAATATATTCAGGCTACTCTTTTAAATGAGTTTCGAAAAGAATTCCCAACCATATCGTTTGAGGATGGCTCTTCACTTGCCACGGATATCTTGAATGTCTATGGTCAGATGGGCGAGAAATTCGTCATTATCATCGACGAATACGATGTCTTGATTCGAGAGAGAGTGCAGGATGGACTGTTCCAAGACTATCTCAGTTTCCTGAATAGTCTTTTCAAAGGCACGACCATCCGTTCTGCCATCGCCCTTGCCTACATCACGGGTATCATTCCGATTGTTAGGGACAAGATACAGAGTAAGTTAAATGAGTTTGTCGAATATACCATGTTGCGTCCGCGTCAATTCGCTGGCATGATTGGCTTCACGGAAGAGGAGGTGAAAAACTTGTGTGAAATGTACGACATGGACTATGACGAATGTCTCAGATGGTACGATGGCTACAGAATGTCGGACACCATCCGCGTGTGCAATCCACTCTCTATCGTCTCTGCTATCCATGACCGTGAATTTGACAGCTATTGGTCCACCACAGGTTCTTTCGAGGCGCTTCGAGACTATATTCTCATGGATTTTGAAGGCATCCGCCAGGATGTGATCAAGATGATTTCGGGCGGAAGCGTACCTGTCAACGTCCTGAAATACCAGAACACAATGGAGAGCATCAATTCGAAAGACAACGTGTTCACCTACCTCATCCACTTGGGCTATCTCTGCTATAACCGCAAGGAGAAGACCTGCTCTATACCTAACGAGGAGGTACGTATCGAGTGGATCAACTCCATAGAGGACTCCGCCGACTACAAGAAGGTGATGGCGGTGGTCAACGCCTCGAAAAAACTTCTTGACGATACTATCCAAGGCAACGAGGAGGCTGTGGCCCGTGCCCTCGACGCTGCCCACACCGAGGTAACCAACCCGCTCACCTACAATGACGAGCATTGCTTTCAGAGTGCCATCTGCCTGGCTTATTTCTACGCCAACACACGTTACACGCTCGTGAAGGAGTTGCCTACAGGAAAAGGTTACGCAGATTTGGTTCTGATTCCTTATCTGCCGAATATTCCAGCCATGGTGATCGAGTTGAAGCACAATAAGAGTGCAGAGAGTGCTTTACAACAGATCAAAGACAAAAACTATTGTCAAGCATTGAATAACTACAAAGGTGATCTGCTTTTCGTCGGCATCAACTACGATGAGAAAACGAAGGAACATCGGTGTAAGATTGAACGGCTTTGAGATAGTAATTGAATTGAGGTGTTTATCCAATTGAAAAATTATGTACCTTTGTATGGTTATTTTAAAAAATATTAGAAATGTCTGTACATACTGAAATTAAGAAAGTAACAACGAGTGTGCTTCGTAAGATGAAGACACAAGGAGAGAAGATATCTATGTTGACTTCATACGACTTCTCAATGGCTTCTATCGTTGATAAGGCGGGTATTGATGTTATTTTGGTGGGTGATTCTGCTGCAAATGTTATGGCTGGTTATCCGACCACTTTGTTGATCACGTTGGATCAGATGATTTATCATGCTCAGTGTGTTGTGCGTGCTGTTAGCCGTGCCCATGTAGTGGTGGACATGCCTTTCGGTTATTATGAATCGTCTGAAGCGGATGCTGTGCGTTCGGCTGCTCGCATCATGAAGGAATCGGGCGCTGATTCTCTTAAGATTGAGGGTGGTGAAGAGGTGTTGCCTTGTATTCAGAAAATCATTAATGCGGGTATCCCTGTTATGGGACATCTCGGTTTGATGCCTCAGTCGGTCAATCAATATGGGTCATACGCATTGCGTGCAAATAATGAATCGGAGGCTAAGAAATTGATTGAAGATGCAAAAAAATTGGAAGCGGCAGGTTGCTATGCTCTTGTCTTGGAGAAAATTCCGGCAGAATTGGCAAAGAAAGTAACAGAATCAATCTCTATCCCTACGATTGGTATTGGTGCAGGTGGTGCAACCGACGGTCAGGTATTGGTGGTGCATGATATGTTGGGTATCAACAAAGGATTCACCCCTAAGTTTCTTCGTCGTTATGCAAACTTGGCTGACGAGATGACCGAGGCCATTCAACATTATATCTCTGATGTGCAATCAGGCGATTTCCCTAATGAGAATGAACAGTATTGAACTAACTGATATAGTATTTTATAAAAGAAAAGGGGCTGGTTAAGTCCCTTTTCTTTTGTTCTGCATCTTTATATCGTTTTCCTGTTTTGCTTTCTTTCTTATCTCTTTATCAGCAAGATGAGTGGTGTTTCGTTCCTCTGATTCTCCTTGATTATAATGGTTTGAAGTGATTCTCCCATTTTTTGAATCGAAAGTCCTAATCATCTCGAATGCTTCGGTTTAATTTTGTCGAAAGAAAAACTATAAACATGAATTAAACAAAAAAACCATGAACAGAAAATCATTAACTCTTCTATTGTTGATTGTATCACTGATTCTTTCGGGACAATCACTTGCCGCCATCAGTAGTGCGCCTGTGACGAATGGAGCTACAGATGGTGCAAAAAAACTATATACTTTTTTGTTGAATAATTACGGGAAGAAAACCATATCTGGTGTGATGACAGGAGAGGTGACTTCAACGATTGATTCTCAACAAGATATTCAGTTTATTGTTTCAAAAACGGGTAAATGTCCTGCATTGGTGGGTGTTGATTTTATTAATGCGACGGGTTCATCCGCTTCTGAAACTTGGGCGCAAACTTATACTAATTCTACCATCGCCTTGGCTAAGGAAGTATGGTCGAAAGGTGGAATACCTGCCTATTGTTGGCATTGGCGCGTAGGAACAAGCGATACATATAAAACATACGATTATACGCGTGCGTTCAAGAATGGCAGTACGAGTGAATTTGACACATCTTCCGATTGTTATAAGACGCTTATTAATGATATGAACAAGGTGGCGGATATGCTACTTCAACTGCAAGATGCGGGTGTTGCTGTCTTATGGCGTCCTTTCCACGAAGGTGCAGGTGGCTGGTTCTGGTGGGGCTTGTATGGAGCAGAACGTTATAAAGCATTGTACCGCTTGATGTATAATCAGTTTGTAAATGTGAAAGGTGTGAAGAACTGTATTTGGGTATGGAATGTTGAAAGAGATTGCACCTTGAGTAATAAAACATACGGTTATCAGGATCTAACCGCTACATGGTATCCTGGTGACGAATATGTTGATATCATCGGTGTGGATATTTATGCTGATGCCTTTGATTATGGTTCTCAGAAGAACTACTATAATAAAATGAAGGAATTGTTTGGTGACAATAAGATATTTGCTTTGACAGAAAACGGTCCTATGCCTGATGTTGATAATATGGTGAATGATAACGCATTATGGTCATATATAATGCCTTGGTATGAGACGTGGAATGGCAACTTTTTAAGTCAGACTTCCGATGCTCAATGGAAAAAGTTCATGACAGACTCTCGTGTATATACATTAAGTGATATGACAGGGTGGGGGACTTATGTTGACACAGAAGCGGAAGCTTGCGAGCAATCGGCAGCTAAAGGCATATATGAGGTGGAATGTGGTACGGATAGTAAAGCATCTGCTGTCTCTGTTTCTCATTATTCAGGAAAGGGTGTTTTAAATTTGGAAAACGACGATGATTATATATCCATTAATATTTCTGTTGAAAAGAAGGGCGCATACAAGGTATATGTTGGTTACAACTCCATCTTTGGATTCAAGCAGATTGATTGTGCTGTGAATGGCGTGAGTGGAACGGCTAATCTTGGTAAATCATCAACAGATCCTGAAGTGGATGCGAAAGGGGAGACGCTTGTCGGAACCTTTGATTTTAAGGCAGGTGATAACACGGTGAAGTTGACACCTATTTGGACGTGGGCTGTGGTTGATTATGTACGTATAGAGGCAGATGAGAGTGCAACCTCATATGAGTTTCAGACCTCTGATGTAGATGGTTTTAAGGTAAGTGGGGCGAAATTATTAGACCATTGTGGTGAGGAGTTTGTAATGCGTGGAGTGAATCTGGCCTATACATGGTTTAAAAGTTCTGCCTATGCTCAGTTGGAAGCCATTCATAAATATGGGGCTAATGCGGTAAGAATTGTCTTGACGGATGGAAAGGGATATGGAGCTTCGGCAGACGATGCTTCATCGGTAAAGAAATTAATCGAGAAATGTAAGGAATATGGTATGGTCGCTATTTTGGAAGTGCACGACGAGACGGGAAGCGATAAGATCTCGGACTTGTTGGATGCAGCCAACTATTTTGCCAATCTTTCGTCTATCTTAAAGGGAACTGAATCGTATGTCTTGATAAATATTGCAAATGAATGGCACAATTCATCTGAAGCTACCAATTGGCGTGACGGATACAAGGAGGCTATACCGGTGATTCGTAACGCTGGACTTCGTCATTGCATCATGGTGGATGCAGGAGGATACGGACAGAGTGCAGCCACCATTCATAGTTATGGAAAAGAGGTGTTGGCGGCAGATCCAGAAAATAATATTCTTTTCTCCATTCACATGTATGGTTCGGCAGGTAATAGCAATAAGGTACAATCAAATATTGATGGTGTAATCAACCAGGACTTGGCGCTCTGTATCGGCGAGTTTGGATGGTTTCATAGTGATGGTGATGTAGATGAGGAAAAGATCCTTTCTTATTGCGCTGCTAAGAACGTAGGTTGGTTGGCTTGGTCATGGTATGGCAATGGCAGTCCCGTTGAATACTTGGACTTAGTTAAGGATGCGACTGCAAATCCTGTATTAGCCTCTTATTCAAATCTATCAATCCCTAATTGGAATAATACGGTTACCTACAAAGGTTCAAGTAATTGGGGAAAAATAATCACTGATGCGTGGAATAAGGAGGCTAAAACAGCTAATTTGGATAAATGCGGTAGCACGGAAGTTAATCCGCAATATGCTGAAGAAGAAAACACTACTGCTTATTTTACTAATGATGGAGAGAAGTTGCATATCATCTCTGATAAATATGCTAATGTAACAATCGTTGATGTAACAGGGAAAACCATATATTCAGGATCTGTAGAGAGTGGTGATTCGACTATTTCAACCTCTAATTGGTTGAATGGTTTGTATCTCATCTCTATAGATCAAAACTCTATTAAAATTATAAAGTGATTGGTTAAATTAGTTTATTTAGGAAACAGGCGGTCATTGTGAAATGACCGCCTGTTTGTTTTTTGTATAGTAGGGTTTGTCTTTAATACTTAGTTTTGAATACTATCTTTAAGATTTATAACACCTTCATAATTCTTAGGATCTGTCAAATCCACTACGAATTTATATGGATACATCTTAATGGTGTATTTTTTCGTTTTCATGTTATTAAAGAGTAGCTCTATGTCGAATGGACAAATACAATCGCATATATCATTTTCCATACTCTCTGTCACAGTAATATTATTTGCTTCATCTATTGTAGTTGTATAGATAAACTGTGTACAGCAAGAGGATACAAGTTTGAAATATTTTATGCTCAACAATTCTTTTTCTGGATTATAACTGTATTTAACGCTATCTCCCTGTTCAATTACAATTGCATCAGTGTTTTGATTATCAATTCCTACCTCATCTTTTGTGCATCCACTTAATGCATAAATAGTAGGCAACTTCTCAACTTGGTTGGCGTAGATGATGCCACTTGCTGAAGCAGACAGGTCAATCTTAAATTTATAGTTGTCCCATTCGATGGTATATTCTCTTTTCTTCATTCCTCGGAATGTTACTGTAATGTCGTATGTGCATAAACATTTGCATACCTCATCTTTTAATGAAACAGTTTTCAATTTGATATACGGAATGGCAGAACTTGGATCCAGGATTGCTTTAAGAGAGTCACAACAATTAGATTCGAAATTGATGAAGGTAATGGTTCCGTTTCCAGTTTTTAAATTGAAATCATATTTGAACATCTCTGAATTTTCAGCTCTTTTCTCTTCATTTACTCCTTTCCCTTCTTCCATGTCGTATGGAGATCCTTTACATTCGGAACTTCTGCTATTAACCATGTTGATGTCATAGAACATAGTAGAAGGTATACTATCTAAATTTAATGAGGGTATTATGCGTCCTGATGTTCCTATCGATAGATCGATGGTTGTATCGATTATGTCAGTAGCTATAATTCTATACTTTTTCTCCTCTATTCCAGATATTTCATATATTATGCTGTGAGAGCAGAGACAATTACAAGCTGCATGTCCTGTTACTTTCGGCGTCAGGGTGATTGTATTGTCAGATGTGGTGATGTCGCCACTCAATGTATCACAACAGTTTATGATAATGTTGTTGATAGCAATGGTTCCGGTTCCACTTTCTAAATCGAAATTGAATGTAATATAATTATTAGCGGGTCTGGCATTTGTGTCGTTTGATTCATTACACTCAGTTGCTTTAACGAAACGTCCATGTAATCCTGGAGTTGCAGGCTTTTCAAACAAGATGGAGTCGGGACGAGAATCATTTATTTGATAAATTATCTTTCCCTCTTTGTACACATAAAATTGTGCTTGTAAATTTGTTATGCTCATCCCTGTCAGAGCGAATAACACTAAAAAAATTTTCTTCATAAATATACTATATTTGGTTACTATTATCTTATTATGAGTATAATCAAAGATATGACACAAACCACACTGATTCCCAATTAAAAGAAGCTCATTGTTCTGTTTTGCTTTTCTATTTTCATCATCTTATTTCTTGTCTCATTCAATGCTTGTTTCATCTCTGTGACTTCCTTAACAGCGTTCTGAAGATTGGTGATCTGATTGCTAATCGTGTTCTCTATAACTTGATTCGAAGAGGCAATTTCATTTGTCTTTTCTTCAATCTTTCTTAATACGTCAGCCAAATGGAATGATTCATAATCCCTTCTTTGACGAAGTCGATCACTTTTGTCAATTTGTCTATATTCATATCTTTCTGTTTTTTTTTGTGGTCCCACGATAAATCCACTGTTTGCGTTATTTTTTGAATTCCTATTCTTTGTAAAGAAATTGCAAAAATTTATGTAAATGTATGAAAAACTGGAGAAAAATAAAATGTTAATTAGAAAAATTTTTTGTACACATAATATTTATTCTTCCAAATGTATTTATCCTTTCATAAAAAATATCAACTTTTGGTTTGTGATATTCGGGATTTTGTAAATTTGTAGATGTTGTTTTGTGGTGGAATGATACGATTTTTGAAAATAGTGTTGGCTGTGATTCTCTTTGCGCCTATATCTCTTATGGCGAAAGAGGAACGGATTTTCTTTTCTCATTACACATCGGAGGATGGGTTATGTAGCAATGCGACAAATGATATAGTTCAAGATTCAATGGGCTTTACGTGGATTGCCACGGTGAATGGCGTTAGTCGTTTCGATGGCTCTCGTTTCGTCAACTATACGGTGGATCAATATCCAGAGATTCTAACGAATGACTTGAAAAGAGTATTCATTCTTCCCAATGGGAAACTGACCGTTTCGAGCTCTCGTAGTGTTTTGTCCTCTTATGATTATGAAACGAACTCCTTTTCTGATGAATCTGGCTTTATGGAGGATACTACCTACAAATATGATATCAAAAATTATGTAACACAGAAGGATGGGAGAGGATTGCTCGCCACGGCTCAGGGTGTGTATTGTTTTGATAGGGATTCAAATCGATTTGTTCATATATTGCCTGAATTGATGCATTCGTATGTATTGGATGTTACAACAGACTTCCTGAATCGTTACTGGGTGTTGGATTATGATGGTGTTTGTGTATTGGATGAGAAAGGAGAAGCATTGCCTGCCTATAACTTCAAACCTCAGATGAAGGAGATGATCGAACATCATTTATGGTTGGATGATTATCACTTATTGCTTAGTTCTCCTGTCGGTTCCCTTTGGATGGTAGAGTTGGATAGAGATGGTACTATCCATCCGCCTCATAAAGTACCGCTACCTTTCCGTTATGTTACTTGTATGGTAAAAGACCCGATGAACACCGTGTGGATGGGTACGCTTGGTGATGGATTATGGCAGGTTAGTTTTAATGATGGGAGAAACGATTGTGTGAAGATTATACCTACCAATGAAAATGAAGATGCACTGGCTAAGATTTCCTCCTTGTTTTTGGATAAGAACAATAATTTGTGGATCACTTCTTTGGCAACAGGTGTATGGCGAACTTCTCGTTTCGAAGATTCTCCATACCTAACGGCTAAATCGGTCGGCATTCCTGCTTCTGTTGGTTCTTCCTTTTCTGAAACAGAAGAGGGCGACATCTTATTTGGTACCGATGGTACGGGACTTTTTTGGTTGAATTCTAATTTTCAAATTAAAAAGAATTTTAGTATGACAGACGGACTTTCGTCTAATAATATCATCACCATTGCTAAGCAGTCTGATGGCTCATTCTTAATTGGTTATTGGGGTGGTGTGACAGATCGAATCTGGCTTCATTCAGGAAAGATTGAAAAAGTTACTTATGCGGGGATAGATCATCCTATCTTTACAACAAAATCCATTTTACAGACGAAGGATGGACCTTTATATGTGGCAACTGCTGGAAATGGTGTTTACACAAACGTTAATGGACAATGGCAACGTATCCTCCTTCGTGATTCTACCATGAACCAATATGATGATATATGGGCTGAATATCTAATGGAAGACCCAACGGGTGTAGTTCGTATCTTCACTTCTCGAACAATATGGAGTAATTTGACGACCGATTCAAAAACACGCTTCCGCCCAATATTCCCTGATGTGGATAAATCGAATACTCGTCAGCCTTTGCATTTCAGTCAGGCTCTTTTTCATGATAGCCTGTACGTTACTTCTAATCAAGGTATTTATGTCTATAATGCAAAGGATTCTTTAATAAGAGTCATCGATGGTGTATATTCCTCAATTTTGATGGATGCTAATCAGCGTATCTGGGTTTCTGGTGCCAATGGTATTCATACAGTTCTATCCGGCGAGGATGGACAGATATGTATCAATTCAGCAGATTTTCTTCGTTCTGACTATTTTACCGCACATGCTTCTTTCATTTCTTCGTCAGGGAATCTGTTCTTTGGATGTCGTGATGGATTTGTGTGTGTCAATCCTACTTATTCGTATCAATCTACTATCCACTATTTTGCCTTCTCTCGCATTGTGTCGCATGGACAATCGATTCATTGTAATACTTCCCCTATCAAATTGAACTATGATGACACTCATATAAAGCGCTATTTTGATTTGGTTGATTATTCTCTGACAGATAAATCTTCTGTTCGTTATCGTATCGCTGAGTTGGATACTGCTTGGATTGATTTGGAGGGAAAACGAGAGATCGAAATTTCCTATCTCCCTACGGGAACATTTACAGTGGAGGTGTCGGCATCTTCTATGAATTGGCAGAAAAATGCTATTATCTCTCAAAAAATCACTGTTTTGCCTCCATGGTGGAATACCATGGTTTTCCGTTTGTTGCTAGTTGTTTTATTATTGGGTATGATATATCTGATAATACGTATGAAAACGCATAGAGTGGAACGTCAGAAAGCTAAATTGAGCGAGATGGTGGCGACACGTACGGAAGAGTTACGTCATGTCAACGAAAATTTAAGACAGAAGAATGAGGAGATAGAACGTAGAAACAAATCATTACTTGAATCGCTAAAGGAAAAGAATCAATTGGTGTCTGTAATCGGTCATGATCTAAAAAATCCAATGTTTGCTATCGTTACTACATTGAAACGTCTTTTGACGAAACAATACTCTCTATCCGAGCAACAGGCGATCCTTTCTAATGTGACAAGAGAATCTGAATCGTTGCAGAATGAGATGCTGAAACTGTTGCAGTGGTCGGCCGAATCGGGTATGGAGATGACTTTTCAACCACAGGATTTTGATATGTCGAATCTGGTTTCAGAAACTGTATCTTTCTTAAATGGCTTGTTGTCAGAGAAAAAGATTACGCTGACAGTTGAAGAGAATTGCCTATATCAAACCTATGCAGACCCACGGATGGTTTCCACTATCATACGTAATTTGCTAACCAATGCGATTAAGTTTACACCTATTGGAAAGGGGATCATAGTGAAGATATATGACCATGATGAGGAGCCTTCACGGAAGGAGACATGTGTGCGTGTGATAGATCAGGGCATAGGAATGTCGAGAGATCAAATCAATAATCTATTGAAGGGTTGTAATCAAGTGTCAACTAAAGGAACAGAGAATGAGATGGGGTTGGGATTAGGCTTCCAGATTGTAACAGACTTTGTAGATAAAAATAATGGTACAATTAGAATAGAGAGTGAGTTGAACGAAGGTACAGAGATTTCTGTTTGTTTTCCTAAATCACATGAGCAAAGAGTAAAGGAGAATGTTACAGACAGCTCAGTACCCGTTACAGTCAACGATGATGAATTGTTGCAAGGTAAATCGATTTTGGTAGTTGACGATGATCCATTGTTATTGTCTCATGTGAGTGAGTTATTGTCTAATTATGTAACTGTCTATCAGGCAGAGAATGGAGAAGAAGCTGTCCGACTGGCCATGGAGAAGATTCCAGATTTGATAGTGAGCGACATTGAAATGCCAAAGATGAATGGTATGGAGATGTATGAGGAGCTTAAACGGAACCTATTGTCTGCCAATATTCCATTGATCTTTTTATCTGCTAAGAGTGATATTGAGGTACGTCAACAAAGTATGTCTCTTGGTGCTATTAACTTTATTGCTAAACCATTTGAAGACAATGAGTTGCTAATGCAGATTGTTAACTTTTTGAGTTGGCAGCAGAAGACGCAGATTCAGATGTTGTCAAGGTCGATAGAGGAGAAAGAGGTACCAAAGGGCGATATCAATCCATTGTTGGATAGATTGATGGAGGTGATAAAAGAGAATTATACGAATCCGGAATTCTCGTTAAATGATATCGCAAAGGGGATGGGAATGAGTAAATCGACCTTGGCACGAAGGTTGAAATCACTGACTAATAAGAGTCCGATAGAGATATTGTCGGAATATCGATTCTCTCTGGCCAAGAGATTGGTGGAGAAAGGAGATATACCGATAAGTGAGATTGCCTATTCAGTTGGGTTCAATGACCCATCTTATTTCACCAGAAGATTTAAGGAGTTGTATGGGGTGACTCCTACGTCGCAAAAGAAATGATATCCTCTCAAAAATACAAACAAGGGGATTATACATCTATGTTTCCAATAATGTGAGAGACGAGAAAAAAGCAGTACGAACGCTTTCTGTTCGCACTGCTTGGTGTTTTGGTATTGTGTTTTTTGCAACTTACTTATTTGAAATCTTCCAGAATTTTGATTACATGATCCCAGTAGCGAGCCACGCTTGGTATGCTGCATCGTTCGGCAGGAGAGTGGTTGCTTATGATATCTGGTCCGATGGAAATCATGTCTAGGTTTGGATATTTCTCGGAGAATAAACCACATTCCAATCCTGCATGGATAGCTGTGACTACGGGCTCTTTTCCAAATAGGTTTACATACGATTTAACCACAATATCCTTAATTCGGGAATTCAAGTTAGGTTTCCATCCTGGATAGCCATCGCTGTGGGTGACTTTCTCAGCGCCAGACATCATAAAGATTGCTTCAATCTTGTTTTTTATATTGTGTTTTTTTGATTCCACAGAACTTCTTTGACTGGTGGAAATGATGATTGTTGTTTCATCCGGCATTTTTATGGAAGCAAGGTTGGTTGATGTCTCTGGTAATCCTTCGATTTCCCTGCTCATGTCAATGACACCGTGAGGACATGAGTAAAGTGCATTGATTAAGGAGTTTGTTTGTTCCTGATTAAGAACTGTTGATGATGCATCGGTGCTTTCCAGATCCATTGAAAATTGTGGTTCTTCAGGGTACTCGCTTTCGATGGTGGCAATGTATTGATTAAGAGAAATACGTATGTTCTCTTTATCTTTAAAAGGGATAGCTATTATCGCAGATGCCTCTCGAGGAATTGCGTTATGTAGATTTCCCCCTTGTATTTGTTTCAAATAGATAGCGTATTGTTTCTTTTCGTTCCATAAGAATCTTGAAAGGATTTTTATGGCATTTCCTCTTCCTTTGTTGATGTCATCTCCTGAATGACCTCCAAGTAGGCCTGATACTTTCAGCTTGATGAATAATACATCTTTAGGCGTTTCCATTTCTTTCATGGAATAGAAGGCAATTGTATCAATTCCGCCAGCACAGCCAATGCAGAATCGTCCGTCGTCCTCAGAATCTAGATTTAATAGGTAATTGGACTTCAACCAATCTTTTTCGACGTGTTGTGCACCAGTTAACCCTCTTTCCTCATCAACGGTGATCAGACATTCTAATGCAGGATGCTTTATGGTTTTAGAATCTAAGATGGCTAACATTGTTGCCACACCGATACCATCGTCTGCACCTAAAGTGGTTCCTTTGGCTTTTACCCAGTCGCCGTCAATATAAGGTTGGATAGGATCCTTTTCGAAGTCATGAAGAGTTCCTTCATTTTTTTCGCACACCATATCCATGTGAGCTTGCAATGCAAGAGAAGGAGCAGATTCGTATCCGGCAGATGCATTTTTGCGAATGAGAACATTCCCAACTTTGTCCATCGAAGCATCCAATCCTCTTTTTTCTGCAAAATCGATTAAGTATTTCCCTATTTTTTCTTCTTTGCCAGAGGGATGAGGAATCTGGCATATTTCATTAAAATAGAACCAAAGTTCTTTAGGTTCTAGGTCTAAAATGGAGTTCATGTATAAATTAGTTAAGTTAATGTTATTTATTACAAAGATAAACTATTCATGGATATCCATGTAAAAATTATACAGAAATAAAGGTGAAGAATAATTCAAAAATCAGTTAATGTATATAAAAAACGAATGGATACTGAAGAGCATCCATTCGTTGAAAAAAGATTTCTTATAATTCCTATTTCGATTGTAGTGCAGCAGCACCGCCGACGATATCAAGCAATTCACTGGTAATAGCTTGCTGACGAGTCTTGTTATACAATACAGTCAGTTCGTTAATCAGTTCATTTGCATTATCTGTAGCCACTTGCATTGCAACAACACGAGCTCCATGTTCCGAAGCATTAGAATCGAGCAAGCAAGCGTACATTTTCGTGCGTAAAGCTTTAGGTAACAGAGATTCCAAAACTTCAGCTTTGCTAGGCTCTACAATATAGTCGCCGCTAAGATTTTGAGAGGCAGCTTTATTGGATTCTAGCTTAATAGGAAGGAATGTTTCTGTCATTAGTTTTTGAACAGCTGTATTTTTAAGGTGATGATAAATAAGCATTACCTTATCGTACTCTTTATTCAAAAACTTTGCCATTAACTCATTTGTGATTGTACTAATACCATCGAATGAAGGATGATCAGAAAGAGATACTTCGATATCGACCTTTTGGACATCAGCCATTTTGAATACGGCTTCTTTTACTTTTTTACCGATAGGGTAGATGGTAAGTTGAACACCGTTGGCTAATTCTTTTTTAATCAGTCCGTTCAGTTCTTTTATTACATTAGAATTAAATGCACCACAAAGGCTTGAATTAGAAGAAAAGACCACAATTGCCATCTTTTTCACTTCTCTCACAGCAGAGAAATCTGATTGGAAATCAGTTTCTGTTGCTAAAAAGTTTTCCAAGATGCCATTCAGACGGTTTTGATAAGGCAAAATGTTTTCGATTGCTAGTTGAGCTTTCTTCAATTTTGCGGAAGAAACCATCTTCATCGCTCCGGTAATCTTTTTGGTAGAATTAACGGATCCGATTCTTGCTTTAACTTCTTTTAATGATGCCATTTATTAAGCCTTTTTTTTGATATCGTTAATGACAACTTCAGCTTCGCTCTTTAATGTAGCTTTAATGCTGTCGTCGATCTTACCTTGCTTCAAATTATTCAGTACATCCTCTTTGTGAAGATGTTCCAATCTTTCGATGAATAATTTTTCAAATAGGTGTACTTGCTCAACTGGTAATACGTTTAAGATACCTTGTGTACCGCAATAGATAACAGCAATCTGATGTTCAACAGGGTATGGTGTATATTGAGGTTGCTTTAGCAACTCAGTATTACGCACACCTTTGTCGATTGTCATCTTTGTTACTGCATCCATATCACCTCCGAATTTGGTGAAGGATTCCAATTCACGATATTGAGCTTGGTCTGTCTTCAATGTACCGGCGATAGACTTCATGGCTTTCACCTGAGCACTACCACCCACACGGGATACGGAGATACCTACGTTAATAGCTGGACGAATACCTGCATTAAACATGTTTGTCTCCAAGAAGATCTGACCATCCGTGATAGAAATCACATTGGTTGGGATATACGCTGATACGTCACCTGCCTGTGTCTCGATGATAGGAAGTGCAGTCAATGAACCTCCACCTTTTACCTTTCCTTTCAGAGAAGCAGGAAGGTCGTTCATTTGAGCTGCGACTGAATCGTTGCTGATGATTTTTGCAGCACGTTCCAACAAACGTGAGTGTAAGTAGAACACATCACCTGGATAAGCTTCACGACCAGAAGGACGTTTCAAGATCAAGGAAACCTCACGATAAGCAACAGCTTGTTTTGAAAGGTCATCATATACTACAAGAGCATGTTTACCTTGGTCACGGAAATATTCTCCAATAGCTGCACCTGCGAATGGTGCGTAATATTGCATAGCGGCAGGATCTGATGCAGTAGCTGATACGATAATCGTATAATCCATTGCGCCATATTCCTTCAATGTATTAACAATATTTGCTACGGTTGAACCCTTTTGACCTACTGCAACGTAGATACAATATACAGGGTTTCCTGATAAATAAGCTTCTTTTTGATTGATGATAGTATCAATAGCAATAGCTGTCTTTCCTGTTTGACGGTCACCGATGATCAACTCACGCTGTCCACGTCCGATAGGAATCATTGCGTCGATTGCCTTTAAACCTGTCTGTAATGGTTGTTTTACGGGTTCACGATAGATAACGCCCGGAGCTTTACGTTCCAATGGCATTTCAATCAATTCACCTTTGATAGGACCCAATCCATCGATTGGATTACCGATGGAGTTTACAACTCTTCCGACCATGCCTTCACCCGTCATGATAGAAGCGATTCTTTTAGTACGTTTAACTGTGTCACCTTCTTTGACTTGGTCTGTTGGACCTAACAACACAGCACCTACGTTATCCTCTTCCAAGTTCATGACAACGGCGTTCATACCGTTTTCGAACTCTAATAGTTCTCCTGCTTCAGCATTTTGTAATCCGTAAACACGAACCACACCATCGCTGACTTGCAATACGGTACCAACTTCCTCAAACTTAACTTTTGTGTCTAAGTTTTGAAGTTGCATTTTTAGCACGTCGGATACTTCACTTGCTTTTATAGCCATAGTAATAAATCTTTTAATTTTACGAATACTGATAATTGTTAGGCATCTGCTGCATTGCGATTTAATAAAGAGTCTTTGATTGTTCTCAATTGACTCTTAATGCTCGCATCTAACTGATATGTTTCAACATTCAAAATAAAACCTCCAATTAAATCGGGATCCACTTCTTTCTTGAATTCAACGGTTCCGTCGGTAACTGATTGTACGGCTTTCCTCATTCGATCCTCTTCGGCATCTGTGATGGGAGCGGCTGTAACCAGTGTACTTGTAATGATGTTTTTCTTTTGACGATACATATCTTGATATACAAGACAGATGCTTTGGAAGTATTCCTCTCGTTTATGCTCGATGACCAAATCAACGAAACGGTTGAATTCGGCACATACTTGGGTACCAGCAGCAGTGATAAGCAGTTCTTTTTTATTCTGTTTCGAAATCGTCGGATTGCTCAACGATTCACGAAGTTTGGGCACTTCACAAAAACTCTGTGACAGCGTTTTTATGTCGTTGTAAACCAACTCTTCATGATTGTTTTCTTCTGCGAACATGAAAAGTGCCTTTGCATATCTTGCTGAAATTTTACCTGTATTCATCAGCTGTTACGATTTAGCGATATTAACTTCATCCAACAATTTATTGATCATGTCGATCTGGCTTTCGTTACTTTTTAGCTCACCTCTGATGATTCTTTCAGCAATATTTACAGAGATTTCTGCTACTTGAGAACGAATTTCCTTTACAGCATTATCTTTTTCTAATTGGATGCTTTCTTTTGCATTCTCAATGATTTTGTTTGCTTCAACAGTTGCTTGTGTCTTAGCATCCTCAATCATTTTTTCTTTTAATTTGGTTGCTTCTTTCAACATCTCAAGACGCTCATTCTTTGCTTCAGCTGCGAGTCTTTCATTTTCTGCTTTGATACCAGCTAATGCAGCATTCGCCTCGTCTGCTTTTTTGAGTGACTCTTCAATGTAGTTGCCTCTATCCTCTATCATTCCGACGATAGCGGGCCATCCCCACTTTCCAAGAATGAAGGCTACAATGAGGAAGCATAAAAGCATCCAGAATAATAGACCGGGATCTGGTGTCAGTAATGACATAATTTTTAATTTTAAGAGTTAATTACATAACCAATGCTAAGATAGCAACGATAATAGCCAAGAAGGCAACACCTTCAACCAATGCTGCTGCCACAATCATGTTGCTTCGAATGTCGCTAGAAGCTTCAGGTTGACGTCCGATGGCCTCCATTGCAGATCCACCGATCTTACCAATACCAATACCTGCTCCGATTGCTGCGATACCTGCTCCGATTGCTGCTCCTAATTTTGCAGTTGCTGCTTCAGCTGCTACTGCTTGTAATAAAATACTCAACATAATCTTAAAAATTTTAATTGTTATTTAATAATTTGTTTATTCTTTTTTAGTGGTTACTCATGTTCTTCTTCTACTTGTGCCATACCAATGAATAGGGCTGATAGCGTCATGAACACGTATGCCTGGATGAAACATACCAAACATTCCAAAAGTGACATGAATACTACTAATAGTACAGACACGAATGAAAAACCTAAACCTGCGATAACGTTTAATTGTGAAAAGACGAAAATCAACCCAATCAATACAAGCACCATAACGTGACCAGCAAACATGTTCGCAAAGAGACGAATACATAGTGCGATTGGCTTTGTGAAGATTCCTAGAAATTCAATAAATTGCATAATAGGCAATGGACATTTCAAGCCTATTGGAACATCTGGATTAAATATCTCTTTCCAATATCCTTTTGTGCCAAATAAGTTTGTTAAAAGGAATGTGAGTGCTGCTAATACAAATGTTATTGCAATATTACCTGTAAGGTTGGCTCCTCCTGGGAAGATAGGTATGATACCTAATAAATTGTTTATGAAGATAAAGAAGAAAACAGTCAGCAAATACCATGTGAACTTTTTGTAATTCTTCCCTATACTTGGTTTGATGATGTCATCGTGTAGGGACACAATTAGAGGTTCTAATATGGCTTGTAGTCCTGTTGGCTTACAGAATCCATTCTTCTTATACTTTTTAGCAATCGATAGGAATATAATCAAAAGAAGAGCACAACTGATCAGCAAGGAAACAACATTCTTCGTGATGGAAATGTCTATAGGACGTTCTCCTGTAGAAACTTCAACGATTTTTCCTGCATTGCTTCCTTCTTCAGCAATCGTATAACCTTTATATTCGGTATAGTGACCTTCGTGACCTAACTTTGATGAGCAGAAGATATCCAATCCGTTTTGACCAATGACGATGCATGGCAATGGAATTGAGATATGTTGCTTCCCAATAGTTGTAATATGCCAGTTGTAAGCGTCTCCGATGTGACTGAATATCATCTCTTTGACGTTTAGCTCACCCTTCGATTCCTCGCTGTTTGATGTGAAGGCAATTATGCCCAAGAAACATAGCACAACAAGGAGTATGCCGAATATTAGCTTTCCGGTTTTGCTGAATGTGTTATTTATGGACTGACTCATTTTTTGTAATTCTTATTTAAGTTTTGTGAGGATGATAGCCTCATATACTGTATAGATCACATAAAATATGACGAATACAATCGTAAAAGGAAATAGCATTTCTTTGTTGAAAAAAACATAGAAAATAAAACCAGCTACTGCAACGAACAATTTTATGACTTTGAGTCCTAAAAATGTTTGAGAATAACCTTTTGCATCTCCCTTTTTTTTGTCCAGCGTGGAAAGTGTTACGGAACCGAACAAAGTGAAAAATAGTGAAACGTACGTAATGGCCGGTACTATTTGATTATACTCTGGGAATTTTTTTTGAATGACAATTATGACACATAGGCTTACCATTGTCATTATTCCCACTAGAATCAGTATGGCTAATATTAAAGAACGTTTCATTTTTAGTTAAGTACGTTTTCCACACAGACCGATATTGTATCGTTTTTTACCTCGGCAAAACCGCCATCCACTTTTAGAACAGTTTTTTCCTCTCCTGATTGGAAAGTAATCTCACCTGCCTTCAAAGACGAAATTAGTGCAGTGTGTCGCGGTAGAACTGTGAATTTGCCAGCACTTCCTGGCAAGTTCACCATGTCTACTTCTCCAGAAAAGACTAATTTGTCTGGTGATATGATTTCTAATTTCATACTGCCGATTTTTTAGTCTGTTATTTGGCTGCTTGAGAAAGCAACTTCTTACCTTTTTCGATTGCATCGTCAATGGTTCCAACATTCAAGAATGCTTGCTCTGGAAGATCATCCACTTCACCGTTGATGATCATGTTGAAGCCTTTGATTGTCTCTTCGATTGGCACCATTACTCCTGGCAAACCAGTAAACTGTGATGCTACGTGGAATGGTTGAGACAAGAAACGTTGGATACGACGTGCACGTGCTACGATTAGCTTGTCTGCTTCTGACAACTCTTCCATACCTAGGATTGCAATGATATCTTGCAACTCTTTATATTTTTGAAGAATTTGCTTAACGCTTTGTGCGCAATCATAATGTGCGTTTCCAATGATATTAGGATCCAATATACGTGAAGTTGAATCCAATGGATCTACTGCAGGGTAGATACCTAACTCAGCAATCTTACGGCTCAACACGGTGGTTGCATCCAAGTGTGAGAAGGTCGTTGCTGGTGCAGGGTCGGTCAAGTCATCTGCTGGCACATAGACTGCCTCTACGGCTGTAATGGAACCATGCTTGGTTGATGTGATACGCTCTTGCATCTGACCCATCTCAGTTGCCAACGTTGGTTGGTATCCTACGGCTGATGGCATACGTCCTAACAACGCTGATACCTCAGAACCTGCTTGCGTGAAACGGAAGATGTTATCGACGAAGAACAAGATATCTTTTCCTCCTTGTCCAGAATCACGGAAAGTCTCTGCAACTGTTAGTCCAGACAATGCAACGGAAGAACGTGCTCCCGGTGGCTCATTCATCTGTCCATACACCAAAGTTGCTTGTGATTTTGCCAATTCATTGTAATCAATCTTGCTTAAATCCCAGTCACCTTTTTCCATTGCCTCTTTAAATGCATCTCCGTAGCGAACAATGTTGGATTCAATCATTTCGCGTAATAGGTCATTACCCTCACGAGTACGTTCTCCGACACCTGCAAATACAGAATATCCATTGTATCCCTTAGCAATGTTGTTGATTAATTCCATGATCAACACGGTTTTACCTACACCGGCTCCACCGAATAGACCAATCTTACCTCCTTTTAAATAAGGTACAAGAAGGTCGATGACTTTGATACCTGTGAATAAGATTTCTTTTGAGGTCGCCAACTCCTCGAATTTTGGAGCTTGACGGTGGATTGGAGATACATCTGAACGATCGAATGTCTTCATTCCATCAATAGGTTCTCCTACGACATTCAACATTCTTCCTTTAATTTGATCTCCTCTAGGAACTGCGATTGCTCGCCCTAAGGCTTCCACTTTCATTCCTCTTCTTAAACCATCTGTTGAGTCCATCGCAATCGTACGAATTGAGTTCTCTCCGATGTGCTGCTGACATTCGATGATTAGTTTACTCTGCCCTGGTCGCTCAATCTCAAGCGCATCATGAATCTGCGGCAGCGATTCTTGAATGTCAGGGAAACTTACGTCAACAACAGGTCCAATTACCTGTATGACTTCACCAATTACTTTTGCCATGTTAGCTGTTGTTTTATGGTATTAATATTTTATAATTTTTTTTTCTTATCACTATAAGTAAATGGCATTTTTTTACACAAGCCATTGCAAATTTACTTTTTTTTTAGACATACAAAACTTTTGTTTAACTTTTTTTTGCGATTTCCAACATCTTTTTTTCTTTCAATACTTTACGTTTTTCTTTAATTATGTTTTGTAACATAAAAACACCTTTTTGACTTGTTTTCTTTTTATTTGTTTTTCTCTTTAACCATAAATGGAGGTGTTTGTCTTGCTACTTAAAAACGTAAAATGAAGGGAGTCTCTCTTGGTGGAGGACAGTGTATTGAAACAGTTTGAGAATGAGTCTGTTCGTTGATTTAAACTTGATGATTGTTTTGACATTTCTCGCAAAGTCCATAAACGACGAGCGAAAAATGAGTCATGTCGAATTTTTTGTAATGACGTGTTTGCACATCACGACGAATATTGGAGTCGGTAAATTCTTTCACCATTCCGCATTTTGTGCAAACTAAATGATGATGCACTTTGCAATTGAAACATTTTTCGTATTCTGCTTCTTTGTGAAAGTAATGTTTGAGTACCAAATGACATTCATATAAAAATTCCACCGTGTTGTAGATGGTCGCGCGACTAAGGTGATAATTCTTCTCGTTTAATTGATTGTATAACGAATCGACGGTGAAGTGACCCTCCGTTTGATAGATCTCTTCTAATATGGTAAATCTTTCGGGTGTTTTTCGTAGTCCTCTTCGTTCGATTTCATCGGAGAGAATTTGTTGAATGGTCTCTTTGCTATTTTTGCTTGAATCTTTTTTTGAATTATCCATATTTTTTTTGTCTCTTTTTCTTCACGAGTAAGTCGTTGTTAACGGGTACTGCATGCGAACCGAAATTCGTTTTGTGTGAATGATTTTATAAAACAAAGTTATGATATTTTTTTTCGTTTGATGGTATATTTTTTTTAATTTTGCGTTTTGAAAAATGACTTTTTCTTTTAGTCTGACTAAAAAAGGAACAAATATAAATAACAATGAATATTTCATACAATTGGTTAAAAAGGTATATCAACCTTGATATTGCACCAGAGGAGGTGTCAAAGATTTTAACTTCCATAGGTCTAGAAGTAGGTGGTGTAGAAGAAGTTGAATCCATAAAAGGAGGTTTAGAAGGTTTGGTGGTAGGAGAAGTGATTGAGTGTGAAAATCATCCGGATTCAGATCATTTACATGTGACAAAGGTGAATGTTGGTTCTGGTGAGCCGCTTCAGATTGTTTGTGGAGCAGCAAATTGCAGAAAAGGGTTGAAGACAATAGTAGCAACTATTGGAACTAAGTTGTATGAAGGAGATCAATCATTTACGATAAAACGTTCTAAATTACGTGGTGTGGAATCTTTCGGTATGTTGTGTGCTGAAGATGAAATTGGAATTGGTACGAGTCATGAGGGAATTATTGAATTGCCATCCAATTGTGTTGTCGGTACATTGGCGAAGGATTATTATAAGATTGAAAAAGATTATGTAATTGAGGTAGATATAACGCCTAATCGTATTGATGCTGCTTCCCATTATGGTGTGGCTCGTGATTTGGCAGCTTATTTATCATTCCATGTTCCTGGAAAATATAGTTTAAAGGAACCTGATGTTACAGCGTTTAAAGTTGAGAATAATAATTATCCTGTAAAGGTTACGATAGAGAATGAGAAGGCTTGTCCTCGTTATTCTGGAGTGGTAGTTGCTGGTGTCACTGTTAAAGAATCTCCAGAATGGATGCAGAAACTTTTAAGAACCATAGGGCTACGTCCAATCAATAATGTTGTGGATGTGACGAATTTTATGCTTCATTCTATGGGTCAGCCTCTGCACGCTTTTGATGTGGATAAGATGGAAGGTAAGCATATCATTGTGAAAAATTTAACGGAAGGAACTAAGTTCATTACATTGGATGGGGTAGAACGTACGTTGAGTGCAGATGATTTGATGATCTGTGATGAGAAAGGCGGTGCTTGTTTGGCAGGTGTCTTCGGTGGATTGCATTCGGGTGTGACGGAAACCACAAAGAATGTGTTTATTGAAAGTGCTTATTTCAATCCTGTCTCTATACGTAAAACGGCTCGTCGTCATGGACTTAATACGGATGCTTCTTTCCGCTATGAACGTGGTTGTGATCCAAACAAGACATTAACTATATTGAAACAGACTGCATTGCTGATTCAAGAAGTGGCAGGTGGTACGATTTCATCAGAAGTATTTGATAATTATCCAGAAAAAGTAGCTGATTTCCCTGTTAATTTGTCTTATCAAAAGGTTAATACCTTGGTTGGTAAGGAAATAACAAAAGATCAGATAAAGACAATCTTAAATGGATTGGAGATAAAGATTAAGGATGAAAATGAAACTTCATTGCAGTTGGAAGTGCCTACTTATCGTGTAGATGTGCAACGTGATGTGGATGTGATTGAAGATATCCTTCGTATCTATGGATATGATAATGTAGAGTGTGGTACAACAATTCATTCGTCAATCACATACTCTTCAACTCCTAATTCATTGAAGTTACAGAATATGATTTCTGAACAATTGACAGGTTGTGGATTCCATGAAATCATGAATAACTCATTGACGAAGATTTCATATTATGCAGAGTGCCAAAAATATACAGCAGATACAACCATCAATGTTATGAATCCGTTGAGTGCTGATTTGGGTTGTATGCGTCAGACGTTGTTGTTCGGTGGATTAGAAAGTGTAGCTTATAATATAAATAGGAAAAACGGAGATGTTAAATTTTATGAGTTTGGTAATTGCTATCATAAAGATCCATCGAAGGAATCTACACAAGAACAACCATTGAAACCTTATTCAGAGGATTTCCATTTAGGTATATGGCTTGCTGGTAATAAGACTTCAACGAGTTGGGTCTTGAAACAGGAAAAATCAACATTCTATCAATTGTCAGCTTATGTTGATAATATCTTCGCTCGTTTAGGTATTCAGAAGAAACAGTTGGTGATAGGTGAATATGCGGATGATTTAATTTCTGAGGGTCTGACTATGTTGACCCCTGCAGGTAAACTGTTGGCTACTTTGGGTGTTGTGTCTAAAAAACTTACATCGAAGTTAGATATTGATACGGATGTATTCTTCGCTGATTTAGAGTGGAATAATATCTTGTCAGAATTAAAGAAACATAAGGTTTCTTATACAGAGATTTCTAAATTCCCTGAAGTAAAACGTGATTTAGCATTGTTGATTGATAAGAACACTAAGTTCGCTGATATCGTTAAGATAGCTAATGAAACGGAGAAGAAACTCTTGAAGGATGTATATTTGTTTGATGTATATGAGGGTAAGAATCTGCCATCAGACAAGAAATCATATGCTGTAAGTTTTATCCTACAAGATATGACTAAGACTTTGACTGATACGCAGATTGATGCAATCATGAATAAGTTGATAAAGAATTTTGAAGAAAAATTAGGTGCAAAGATTCGATAATCATTATATTTGTCTTTGCAAAAGGTGAATTTTATTAATTCACTGGAAATAAAATGTGGGGGTGCTGAAAACCACTGAAAGAGTAGGCAATAATTTTATTGAAGTCAAAATGAAGAATATTTTTTTTGCATTAGGTGCTTTTGTCCTTGTATTAGGCGGAGTATCATGTACGAAGAAAGATTGTCATTGTACATATTTAGATGAAAAAGGTGTAGAAGTGCCTAGTTATACAGCTGATTATGAAGATATGACAGTTGATGAGTGTTCTAGTTTGAGCACTCGTGCGGAAAATGATACTATTAGAGGTTTCATCTGTAAATAATTCTTCTGTCAATCTTATAGATTGGTATTTTATCATTTCGTATTTTAGGTCATCGAAAGTCCTATGTAATAGTGGGACTTTTGGATAGTATATTAAAATGGAGAGGGGCGCAAACATCATCGTTGCGCCCCTCTCCATTTTATGATAGATAAAATTATTGTCTGTTTTTTAATAGAAATAACCACTTTTTGTTTCGTGGTTTATTGATGAAGGCAGCTTTCCGATATAAGATTACGGCAATAATACCAAAGGTTATATTTGGAAGCCATACCGCGAGTGTTGGGGAAAGTGATCCGTTAATGGCAAAGGTTGATGATACGGAGTAGAATAATATGTATATACAACTCAGTAGCAAGCCGAGTCCCAGATTGATACCCATGCCACCTTTGATTTTTTTAGATGAGAGTGAGACACCGATGATGGTTAGAATAAATGCGGCAAATGGGAATGAGAACCGCTTGGCATATTCAATTTCAAAATCTTTTATATTGCCTACACCTCGTATTCTCTGACGTTCTATGTAGTGAGAAAGTTCGGAGGTTGACATCTGTTCCTGCATACCGGAGAAGATATAAAAATCGTCTGGGATGACATTCATTGTTATCATCATTTCATTACCTTTCTCAATCTTCTCATATAATCCGTCAAATTCTCTTATCACATAGTTGGATAATTTCCATTGATCGCCGCCAGTCCATTCAATATCATGTGCAGTAATCCTTTTCTTTAAGCTTTTCCCGTCAAAAAAATCGACAGATGCTCTGTGTCCTACCTGTATGCTTTTATCGTAATAGTCAATAAATAGGACTTGATCGCTCTCGATCCATAACTGAATTTTGATGGCTTGGTCTTTCTGTCGTTTTTTTACATAAACCTCTTGAAAGGCTAATCTCTCTTTGTTAGCAGGAGGAATAATGATACTACCTAGAATAAAAGACATGATGGCAATTATGCTGGCAGATATCAAATAGGGTTTTACCAGTCGGTGGAAACTTATGCCGGAGGCAAACATGGCAATGATCTCGGAGTTGTCCGCCAGTTTGGATGTAAAAAAGATAACTGCAATGAATGTAAAGAGAGGACTAAATAGATTCGCGTAGTACGGGATGAAATTTAGATAATAATCAAAGATGATTGCTTTCAAGGGCGCTTGATTTTCCATGAAGTCATCGATCTTTTCTGTGATGTCAAATACGACAGCAATGCTGATGATTAGGATGATGGCAAGGAAAAATGTACCTAGAAATTTATTTATAATGTATTTATCTATTTTCTTTAGCATTTTCTGAAATATAAGGATATGCAATATTACATTAAATTTTTATAATCGAACGTTCAATTTCCTTACCATTGAATCTTTCCAAGAAGAAAAAGTACCTTCGATGATGTGTTTTCGGGCTTCTTTTACTAGCCAGAGATAAAATGCAAGATTATGAATGGATGCAATTTGTAGGGCTAATATTTCGTTTGCGACGAATAGATGTCTTACATACGCTTTTGAGTAAAATGAGTCAACGTATGATGTTCCGTCAGGATCTAATGGAGAAAAATCATCCGCCCATTTCTTGTTTCTCATATTCATGGTTCCATTTTGGGTGAAGAGTAATCCGTTTCTTCCGTTTCTCGTTGGCATGACGCAATCGAACATGTCAATGCCGCGTTCAATACCTTCTAGAATATTGATAGGAGTTCCAACTCCCATTAAGTAACGAGGTTTGTCTTTGGGTAGTATTTCGTTTACCACCTCAATCATTTCATACATTACTTCTGCAGGTTCTCCTACAGCCAGACCTCCGATTGCATTACCTTCTCTTTCTTTCTTTGCAATGTCTTCTGCGGCTTTCATTCGTAAATCTTTGTATGTGCAGCCTTGAACAATTGGGAAGAATGTTTGACTATAGCCATACTTCGCTTCCGTTTCATCGAAGTGTTTTAATCCACGATCTAGCCAGCGCATGGTTCTTTCCAATGAACGTTTTGCATAGTTATAGTCAGCGGTTCCTGGCGTACACTCGTCAAGTGCCATGATGATATCCGCTCCGATGGTCCGTTGTATATCTACGATGTTTTCTGGTGTGAACATATGTTTTGACCCATCGATATGAGATCTGAATATGCATCCTTCTTCGGTGAGTTTTCTGTTCTCGGATAGTGAGAATACTTGAAAACCGCCACTGTCAGTAAGAATAGGTTTGTTCCACCCATTGAATTTATGTAATCCTCCCGCTTTTTCTAGTATGTCTAAGCCCGGACGTAGATATAGATGATAGGTGTTTCCTAAGATAATCTGTGCTTTGATATCATCATTGATTTCTCTTTGATGAACTGCTTTTACAGTTCCTGCAGTTCCTACGGGCATGAAAATAGGGGTTTCTATCGTACCATGGTCGGTTGTGATTAACCCTGCTCTGGCATTGCTTTTAGGATCGGTGTATTGTAATTGAAATTGCATTTTGATATAAAATTATCTTATTCGAATTGAATAGATTTAATGGGTGATATTTTACTTATGATAAACGTGGATAGTCGTAAAATCAATGAGGAGATAATCAAAACGCCTACGTTGATTAATATGATATTTATCCAGGATAATTCAATTGGCACAGCATCTGTGTAATAAATGTCGGGATCTAAAGGAATGATTTTATATCTCTTTTGTAGGAAGATTAATATAAGACCTAAAAGATTTCCAATAATCATTCCTCTTCCTACAATGAAAAGGGAAACATAGTGGAACAGTTTCTGTAAACTGTTATTGGAAGCTCCTAATGCTTTTAATATACCAATCATGTTTGTTCGGTCCAATATTAAAATGAGAAGACCTGAGACCATGGTGAATCCTGCGACGAGCATCATGAGTAGCAGGATAACAATCGCATTCATGTCTAATAGATTTAGCCAGCTGAAAATTTGAGGGTTAATCTCTTGTATGGTTTTTAGCATGTAGTAGTTTCCGTCTTGATCATACATGTTTCCAATGATAGGATATATGTTGTCGATGGCTTCGTCCATTTTGTCAAAGTCGTTCACTTCGATTTCTAATCCGCTGCATTGTTCGTTTTCCCATTGGTTGAGTTTCCGTATATGTTTAATGTCTCCTATGATAAATATTTTATCATAGTCGGAGAAGCCAGTTGAATAAATGCCTGAGACGATCAATGGACGGACTCGTACTTTCCCGTTGATGATGAAGTAGGCAAAAAACTTGTCGTTCACAGACAAATGTAGCATGTCTGCTAATTTTTTAGACAACAAAGTCTCGTTGGATGTTGTCGTATCAGATATAGAAAATGTTTTGCCTTCAATTAGGTTGTTTTGAAAAAATGTCCAATCGAAGTCTTTGTCGATTCCCTTTAAGACGATGCCTTGGAAATCGTCGCTCACTTTTATGATGCCTGGCTGGGTGGCAAAGCATTGCGCATGTTTGACATAGGGGGATTGGCGGATTTGTTGCAATAGGGTAGAATCGAATTGAATAGGTTTTGTCTCGTAGGTTTGATTGTTGAAGGAGGCTGATACTTGGATGTGAGATCCAAATCCAATCAGTTTCTCCCTGACTTCTTTCTTAAATCCTATTACTACGCCTACAGCAATCAGCATGACAGCTAGACTGATAGCAACGCCCGCTGTGGCGAGACGAACTATGGGACGAGAAATTTGTTCTTGTCCGTTCTTGCTGAAAAATATTTTTTTTGCAATAAATAGTTCGTAGTTCATTACAACTGAATTTCATAGATAGGAAAAAGGACGTACTTTTTATAGAGTACGTCCAGGATATACTTCAAGAGCTTTTTTCAATACAAATAAAGCTTTCGCTAATTCTTCTTTTTCAAGTACGTAAGCAACACGAACTTCATCTTTTCCTACATCGTGACCCGTGTAAAATCCAGATGCTGGCGCCATCATTACAGTTTGTCCTTCATAACTGAATTCATTAAGTAACCAAGCGCAGAACTTGTCGGAGTCATCAATCGGAAGACGAGCTACAGTATAAAATGCGCCCATTGGAATAGGGGAGTAAACGCCTGGAATACGATTTAGACCATCGATAAGATATTTACGGCGTTCTACATATTCATTGTACATTTCCAACATGTATTCTTCTGGTGTGTCCATGGAGGCTTCAGCAATGATTTGACCAATTAATGGAGGACTAAGTCTTGCTTGGCAGAATTTCATGACGTTCTTTCTGACTTCTGCGTTCTTAGAAACCAATGCACCAACGCGAATACCACATTCACTATATCGTTTAGAAACGGAATCAAACAAGATTACATTCTCTTCGATGCCTTTTAGATGAAAGGCCGAAATATATGGAGCACCTGTGTAGCAGAACTCTCTATATACTTCGTCAGAGAATAGGAACAGATCATATTTCTTCACAAGATCACGAATCTTGTTCATCTCTTTTTGATTGTATAGATAGCCTGTTGGGTTGTTTGGATTACATATCAATATACCTTTTGTGCGAGGTGTAATCATCTCCTCAAATTTTTCAATGTGAGGAAGAGCGAATCCTTCTTCGATTGAAGATAAGATCGGCTTGATAGTGGCACCTGCAGCTATGGCAAAAGCTGTATAATTAGCATAAGCAGGTTCTGGCACGATGATTTCATCGCCTGGATCTAGACAAGCCATAAAAGCAAAGTTCACAGCTTCTGATCCTCCACACGTGATGATGATATCATCAGCTGTAACCTCGATATTAAATTTATGATAATACTCAGCAAGTTTTATTTTTAAACTTTTGATGCCGTCGCTCGGACTATATTCTAGAATCTCTCTGTCAATCTTTTTCAACGCATCTAAAGCAATCTTTGGTGTTTTTAGGTCTGGCTGACCAATATTTAGGTGATATACTTTAATTCCACGTTCCTTTGCTTTGTCGGCAAGAGGAACTAACTTCCTAATAGGAGATTGTGGCATTACAAGCCCACGATTCGATGTCTGTGGCATAAAATTTACTATTTTTTGCAAATATACTTTAAATAATGAATTTAATCAAAGGATTTGAAACCTTTTTAAGTCAATTTCGTTGATCCAACAAGTAATCTCCTTGATGAACATTTAATTGATTCATTCTTTTTTCTAATTTGGCTGTAAATTCATAGTTTTTTAGTCCCCAGCCATTGGTTAAAAGTAACGAGGGAGGAGATTGAGAGACGAATCTTTCTATGACAAATGATGGGTTGAGTTGTCTTATGAATTGAATAAGTAGTTCAATGTATTCGTCTGCGGTGAATAGGTGAAACCATTCAGGATGCATTGTATATTGCTCTGCCATTTTGGTGCCTTTGATTAATTGTAATTGGTGTAATTTGATACAATTAAGGGGCAATTGAGAAATCTTCTGTGCATGAGAAAGCATGATTTCTACCGATTCATTAGGCAGTCCTAATATTAGATGGGCGCACGTCTCAATGCCATATCTGGCAGTTAGCCGTATTGCTTCCTCCGCCACTTCGTAGGTGTGTCCTCGGTTGATCAGTTCTAAAGTCTCGTTATGTGTGGATTCGATTCCATACTCAATCATGACATAATGCTGTTTTGCAATCTGTTGCAAGTATTGAAGCAGGGAATGATCGATGCAGTCGGGACGGGTGCCGATAATGATCCCATCCACAAGAGGGTGGGCAAGAGCCTCTTCGTATTTTTGAATTAAAATGGGAAGAGGATCATAGGTGTTTGTGTAGGCTTGAAAATAGGCCAAATAGCGTTGGTCAGGGTATTTTTTTTGAAAAAATTGAATTCCTTCGTCGATTTGTTGCGTGATACTTTTATTAGGTTGGCAATATTCAGGATTGAATGTTTGATTATTACAATAGGTACATCCGCCAAAACTGATTTTCCCGTCTCTGTTTGGACATGAGAATCCTGCATGTATGGTGATTTTTTGCATTTTGTTCTGAAAATGCTTTTTCAAATAAGAGGCGTAATCGTTGTATCGTTTCTTGGAATCCATTGTATAAACATCTATCTTATGCACAAAGGTAACTCTTTTATTTTATATGATGGTCTAGAAGACATTTTTTGAAACATGTCGGTCGTGAAAAATAAAAGAAAAACACGAATGAAAAAAAATAAGTAAAAAAGTTTTAAATCGTTAATTTTTTTTATTAACTTTGGAGAAAGTCAAACAGATTAAAATGGAGTGTAAATTCTTATATGTGTTTTATTTTATGATTATGTGATTGATTTGTAGTGGGTTATATTGTCGAACTTAATACTTGATGCTATGCTAACGGATGAAGATAAAAAGATTTTGGAACAGAAAGGGATTACGGAAGAAGAACTAGAAAACCAATTAAAGCAATTTCAAACAGGTTTCCCTTATATGAAAGTGGAGAAACCGGCCGTAGTTCCGGAAGGAATTAAATGTATTGATGATAAGTCAAAAAATGATTATTTGACGGAATGGCAGGAGTATTTAAAAAACAATCATTCTGTGGTGAAATTTGTTCCTGCGTCAGGAGCGGCTAGCCGTATGTTTAAAAGCTTATTTGAGTTTTTGGCAGAAGGAAAAAATGAATTAAAGAAACAGTCTGATATAGAGTTTTTTGAACACATATCATATTTTGCATTTTATGAGGATTTGAATTTCTATTGTAAGCGCAACGAAGGATATGATATTCCCCATTTGCTTGCTGATAAAAAATATATTTCCATAGTGGAAAATCTATTGGGTGCTAAGGGCTTGAATTATGGAAGTTTGCCGAAGGGACTTTTGTTATTTCATAAGTATGATGGTCCGTCGCGTACTCCATTTGAAGAGCATTTGATTGAAGGTGCATTGTATGCCAAGAATTGTAAGGGAAAGGTGAACTTGCACTTTACGGTATCTGAAGAGCACAAGACCTATTTTGAACGATTACTGCAATCAAAAATTGATGATATTTCTTACCGATGTGGTGCTGATTATAATGTAACTTTTTCTGTCCAGAAACCTTCTACAGATACAGTTGCGGTGGATATGAATAATCAGCCTTTCAGAGATAACGGTAAGATATTGTTCCGCCCTGGTGGTCATGGTTCATTGATTGAAAATCTTAATTCAATTGATGCGGATGTCATCTTTATAAAGAACATTGATAATGTGACCTTGGATGCGTATAAACAGCCTACTGTTGAATATAAAATGATATTGGCGGGTGTGCTGGTGAAGGTTCAAAAGAAGATATTTGAATATCAGTCTATATTAAATGGTTCGTCAAGGATCTCTGAGGATCAGATAAGAAAGATGATAACCTTTGCGGAAAAAACATTGGGTGTACTGAATAAGTATAATCCGATGGATACGGTGGAAGATCAGATTACATATTTAAAGATGATATACAATAGACCTTTGCGTGTGTGTGGAATGGTGAAGAATGATGGTGAACCGGGCGGAGGGCCATATTGGTGTCAAAACCCTAACGGAACAGTTTCTGCTCAGATTTTGGAAAGTTCCCAGTTTGATATGTCGGACGAACATCAGGTTGAAATCATGAAAAGCGCTACACACTTTAATCCTGTTGATTTGGTCTGTGGTGTGAAAAATTATAAGGGCGATAAATATAATTTACTTAACTTTGTGGACGAAAATACTGGTTTCATTTCAAGAAAATCCAAAAATGGAAAAGAATTGAAAGCATTGGAGAGACCAGGATTATGGAATGGTGCAATGTCCGATTGGAATACAATCTTTGTTGAGGTGCCTATTGAAACATTTACCCCAGTTAAGATGGTGACCGACTTGTTACGATATGAACATCAGTAATTAAAATACGAATTTGATGGAAGAATGTAAAAAAGGTGTTTTTTATGTTATGTTGAGAGTTTTGTATGGAAGTGCTTTCTTATGGGTGCTGTTTTTTAGTTCCTGTTCCATGCAGAATAAAATAGCTTATCTTCAAGATAAAGGGATCGATTCGACAAGCGCAGATTCGTATGCATTGTATGATGCACGGATAAAGCCGAAAGATTTGTTGACAATCACCGTTAATACGTTTGATAAAGAGGCTTCCTTACCTTTCAATTTGATGTTCCCTACTGGTGCTCCTATTTCAACTAACAGTAATAGTAGTGAAAATGCTATTCAGAAATACCTTGTAGATAATGAAGGATATATTGATTTCCCAATACTAGGGAAGGTGAAAGTATCTGACATGACTAAAAATGAAGTGGAAAGTTCTATCAAAGAGAAGTTAAAACCTTACCTGAAGGAAGAGCCTGTGGTGAATGTCCGAATGGTGAATTATAAAATTTCTGTTATCGGAGAAGTAAATCGTCCTAATACATATACGATTACAAATGAAAAAGTGAACATTTTGGAGGCATTAGCCTTGGCAGGTGATTTGACTATATATGGAAAAAGAAACAATGTGAAGCTGATGCGAGAGTCCTCTGATGGAAAAAGAGACGTTGTGGTGGTGGATTTGACGGATAAGAATTTGATTAATTCTCCTTATTTCTATTTGCAGCAGAATGACGTCTTGTATGTAGAACCGAATAGAACCAAAATGAGGAATAGTCGGTATAGTGCTTTGACGGGACAAATTCTTTCTGCTGTCACTGTCTTGGTCTCTGTTACTAGTCTGGTGGTCACTTTGAAAAATTCGAGCAATAAAAAAGAAAAATAAACAAGTAAGATAGTATCGTATGGAACAAGGTATAGAAAACAATAAACCATATGGAGCTGACGATGAAATTGATGTAAAGGATTATCTTTTTTACTTTGTTGCCCATTGGAGAACCTTTGCGTTGTCCTTGGGTGTTTGCTTATTACTTGCAATTATTTATTTATATAGGACAATGCCTGTCTATCAGGTTTCAGCAACAATCATGGTGCGGGATGAGAAGAGGGGAGGAGATTTTTTGACGGAACTTTCTGTCTTCGATGGTATAAATGCCATGAACAATTCCAATACGGATAACGAGGTGGAGGTGTTACGTTCGAAGACCCTTATAAAAGATGTGATTTGTACCTATCAATTGTATAAAAGCTATATCGGAAAGAAACATTTCAGTTCTGTTGATCTTTTTGATAAATCACCTATTTATGTGGTCGATTCATTGTTTGACGTACATAGTTTGAAGTCAAGTTATGTGATTGATTTGGATGTCAAATCGGAAGATGAGTTTTTGGTGACATTAACTAGTAAGAAGGAAGTGTTGTTGGATTCAACCTTCACTCAATTCCCAATTAAACTGATGACACCCAAGGGATTGCTTGAATTGAATTGCTCAAACATAACTGATTTACAGGAATATGGCGAATATGAGATTGCTGTTATTCCACCGATAACGCTTGCAAGGGAGTATTTGAAAGACCTCAAGGTGACTACTGCAAGTAAAAACTCGTCAGTTGTTAATTTGAAATTCAATACTACGAATGAGGAACGAGGCGTCTTATTCTTGGATGCGTTGATCTCTCAGTATAATGAATCTGCTGTTGAAGAGAAGAATGAGGTGGCTGCAAAAACCGCTGAATTTATAGATGAGAGGGTAAGCATGCTTTCTGCTGATTTGGGAAGTACAGAAAAAGACCTTGAAAAATACAAGAAAAAAGAGGGGTTGACGGACCTTCCGTCTAATGCACAATTGTATGTTAGTCAAGGTGCCGAATATGAACAGAAACGAGTTGAGAATGAGACACAACTGAATTTGGTTACTTCGTTGAAAAATTATTTGTCCAAGGATGAAAATAAAGAAATGGTTATCCCTGCCAATTTCGGATTGACGGATGCGGAATTGGTAAATCAGATTGAGCTGTATAATAAAATGCTTATGGATAGAAACAGATTGATGCGTTCTACTTCGGATCATAATCCTGTGGTGATGCAGCAAACTGCACAGATAGAAAGTATGTATGAGAATATCCGTTTGCTGGTGAAGAAAAATGAGGATGGATTGAAAATCATGCAGAACAATTTGGAAAAACAATATAATAAGTATAGGGGACTGATTTATAATATACCGACGCAAGAAAGATTATCAGTCGAGATTGAACGACAAAGACAGATTCAACAACAGTTGTTCCTGATGTTGTTGCAAAAACGTGAAGAGAATGCACTGGCTATGGCGGCAACGGTAAACAAAGCAAAATATATTGAAGAGTGTTTGGCTGAACCATTGCCGATCTTCCCTAAAAAGAGTTTGGTGATATTAGTAGCTGTTATATTGGCATTGCTGTGTGCCTCTGTCATCGTTGTGCTGAAGAAGTACTTTAACTTAAACATATCCAATTCCTTGGATATTGAGAAGGAAAAACTGTCTCATCTTCCTGTGTTGGTAGATTTGCCTATGTTTAAATTGGATTCAAAACAGGAGATTCTAAGTGGACAGAAGGTGGAGGTTTTCCGTCATTTGCGAACGAATGTTCAGTTTATGTTGAAGCATGAAAGTCATAAGGTAATCCTATTCACTAGTTTCGTGCCTAATGAGGGTAAAACATTTATTTCTGCCAATATGGCTATATCGTTTGCCTCTTTAGGTAAAAAGGTAGTAGTGGTAGGTGCAGATATACGTAATCCAGAGCTGACGAATTTCTTTGGGGAAAATAGCAAGAATGGATTGTCTAATTATTTGTCATCTTCGAAGATAACGATAGAGTCTTTGATTAAGACTACCTCGTATGATAATCTGGACTTTATTACGGCAGGACCTGTTCCACCTAATTCAACCGAGTTGCTTTCGTTGCCGAGGTGGGATGATCTGATTTCTGAGTTGAAGAAAAAATATGATTATGTGTTGATTGATTCAGCTCCTGTTGCAATTGTCTCAGATACATTGGTGTTGGGTAGAGTGGCTGATTTAACGTTGTTTGTGTTCCGGGCAAATTCATCAAATAAGAATTGGTTCCGGGAGATTAATAAGTTGGCTGAAACCAACAGATTGAAGAATGTTGCGTTGGCTATTAATTGTGTTGAAAGTAAGGCAAAATTTGCATATGGGAAAAAAGGTTATGGCTATGGTTATGGTTATAATTATGGTTACGGCTATGGATATGGCTATGGACATAAGAATAAATCGTAAAAAAAAGTAACTTGTGGAAAATAGCTTTATAAAAAAATAGGTTGATGAGACTACTTTTTGTAATTTTGCGCTTTGAAAGTAGAATTCTAAGATAGAGAAATAATATTCATAAAAAAATGAGTGATCAACGTTACAATCTTCGTGGTGTATCCGCCAGTAAGGAGGATGTGCATAATGCAATAAAGAATATTGATAAGGGAATTTATCCTAAAGCATTTTGTAAGATTATTCCAGATATTTTAGGAGGTGATCCTGAGTATTGTAATATTATGCATGCTGATGGTGCAGGAACGAAATCTTCGTTAGCTTACTTATATTGGAAAGAGACAGGTGATTTGTCTGTATGGAAAGGCATTGCACAGGATGCTTTGATTATGAATATTGATGATCTTCTTTGTGTAGGTGCTACTGATAATATTTTGGTTTCCTCCACAATCGGAAGAAATAAACTGTTGGTTCCTGGAGAAGTAATCTCTGCTATTATCAATGGAACGGATGAATTATTGGCAGAACTACGTGAGATGGGTGTCGGTGTATATGCAACAGGAGGTGAGACTGCAGATGTAGGGGATCTTGTTCGTACAATTATTGTAGATAGTACGGTGACATGCAGAATGAAACGTTCGGATGTGATTGATAATGCCAATATTCAACCAGGTGATGTGATTGTAGGATTGGCTTCGTATGGTCAGGCTACTTATGAGAAAGAGTATAATGGTGGAATGGGTAGCAACGGATTGACTTCTGCGCGACATGATGTTTTTGCAAAATATTTAGCAAAGAAGTATCCAGAGAGTTACGATGCTGCAGTGCCTGAAAGCTTGGTTTATTCAGGTGGTTTGAAGTTGACTGATCCAGTGGAAAACTGTCCAGTGAATGCAGGTAAAATGGTTCTGTCTCCAACTCGAACTTATGCACCGGTAGTTAAGAAGATACTTGATACGCTTCGCCCATCTATACATGGTATGATTCATTGCTCTGGTGGTGCACAAACGAAAGTGCTTCATTTTGTTGAGAACGTGAAGATTACAAAAGATAATATGTTCCCTGTGCCTCCATTGTTCAAAACCATTCAAGAGCAATCAGGCACCGATTGGCAGGAAATGTATAAGGTGTTTAATATGGGACATCGTTTTGAAATATATCTTCCGAAGGAGAATGCTGAGGAAGTGATACGTATATCTAAGTCATTTGGTATCGATGCTCAAATCGTAGGAAGAGTGGAACAATCGAACAAAACCGAATTGGTGATAGAGAGTGAGTTCGGAAAATTTGTATATTAGGTTGGTATGATATAAACGTGTGGGATGTGTTTTTTGCGACACATCCCTTTTTCGTGATAAATTGCTTGTCTTAAATAATTATAATAAATGTAAGTTTTATGGCCGAAAATTCTTTGTTGGAACGATTAGACGGTTTGGAACATAAATTCCAAGAAATATCTACGCTTATTACGGACCCTGCAGTGATTGCAGATATGAAGCGATATGTTAAGCTTAATAAGGAGTATCATGATTTGGAATTAATCATGAATGCTCGCAAAGAGTATAAAAATACACTTTCGAACATATCTCAAGCGAAAGAAATCCTTGAAAATGAATCAGATGCGGAGATGCGAGAGATGGCTAAGATGGAGTTGGATGAGTTGGAACCTAAATTGCCTGAATTAGAAGAACGCATCAAGATACTTCTTATACCATCGGATCCAGAAGATGCTAAGAATGCTATTGTGGAGATCCGTGGCGGTACAGGTGGTGATGAAGCGGCATTGTTTGCAGGAGATTTATTTAAGATGTATGCCAAGTATTGTGAGACAAAAGGGTGGAGCGTTGCTGTTTCATCTTTTAGTGAAGGTACAGTGGGTGGTTATAAAGAAATTATTTTTACCGTTTCGGGTGATAATGTATATGGTACGTTAAAATATGAATCTGGTGTGCATCGTGTGCAACGTGTACCTGCGACAGAGACTCAGGGACGTGTTCATACTTCTGCCGCTACCGTGGCGGTGTTGCCAGAGGCAGATGAATTTGATGTACAGATCAATGAAGGTGAAATTAAATGGGATACGTTTAGATCAGGAGGTGCTGGTGGACAGAATGTTAACAAGGTAGAATCTGGTGTTCGCTTGCGTTATATCTGGAAGAATCCTAATACAGGTGTAGCAGAAGAGATCTTGATTGAATGTACAGAAACACGAGATCAGCCTAAGAATAAGGAACGTGCACTTTCCCGTTTGCGTACAATGATTTATGACCGTGAACATCAGAAGTATATGGATGACATCGCAGCCCGAAGAAAGACAATGGTTTCAACAGGTGATAGATCTGCTAAGATTCGTACATATAACTATCCGCAGGGACGTGTGACGGATCATCGTATCAATCTTACATTGTATAATTTACAAGCAGTTGTGGGCGGTGAGATTCAAGAAATCATTGACAAACTCATTGTGGCTGAAAATGCTGAGAGGTTAAAAGAAAGTGAATTATAAAAAATATGAAGATGATTTGTAATAATATATTAGAGGCTATAGGCGAGACCCCTCTGGTTCGTATCAATCGTTTGTCTCCAAATCCTAATGTGAATATTTTTGCAAAGGTGGAAGGCTTTAATCCTACGGGTAGTATCAAAGATCGAATTGCTATTCAGATGGTTGAGCAAGCGGAGAAAGAGGGTAAGTTGACGAAAGGAAAGGTAATCATTGAACCGACTTCAGGAAATACAGGTATCGGTCTTGCTATTGCTGGTATTGTTAAGGGATATAAGGTTGAAATCGTTATGAGTTCGGCTGTGTCGATTGAACGTCGTAAGATCATTCGTTCGTATGGAGGAAAGGTGATTTTGACACCTGCGGATGAGGGAACAGATGGTGCTATACGAATGGCTCATAAGATGGTTGATGAAAACCCTGATAAATATTTTATGCCAGATCAGTTCTCTAATGCAGCTAATTATCAAGCTCATTATGAGACTACTGCTACAGAGATATGGAATCAAACGGAAGGAAAAATCGATTATCTAGTATGTGCATTGGGTACATCGGGTACGATTATGGGCATCTCTAAGTATTTAAAGCAACATAAACCTGATATTAAGGTCGTTTGCGCTCATCCTGTAAAGGGACATTATATACAGGGGTTGAAGAATATGGAAGAGGCTATCGTGCCTGCTATCTATGATCCGTCTCGAATTGATATCCAACAGATGGTGGAAAGTGAGGAAGCAATAGATATGGCTCGCCGGATTATTGCCGAAGAGGGTATTTTTGCAGGAATGAGTAGTGGTGCAGCAATGCTTGCTGCGGTAAAAACGGCAGCGAAGATAGAAAAAGGGAATATCGTTGTTGTCTTCCCTGATAGAGCAGAGAAATATCTGAGTACAAGAATGTTTGATCAGTTTGGAGACTGAACTAACGTTATGGTTATCCTTTAATAAATCAAATGTAGGGTAATGAATCATACGGTAGAGTTATTACGATTTCTTTTTGCTGTTATTATTGTAATTCATCATATTACAATTGTCACAGGAACTGAGACACCAATGCCAATGGGCGCTATTGGTGTGGAGTTCTTTTATATTTTGACAGGCTATTTTATGATCAAACACATAAAGAAGGAATCAAATGAACAGCCGATGACTATGGCTTATGCCATGAACTATACATTGAAAAAGTTTATTCGATTGGCACCTTACATTGTGGGAGGTACTATCTTGATGATAATAGCTGATATTGTATGTAATCATCGTATTAGTGTAGAGTATATTTTCTGGGAGATCACACAGCTGAATATGGTAGCGGCACCTGACGTTACTTTGATTTGGGCTTATTCAAATGCACCCTATTGGTTCTTGTCTGCTATGTTTGTCGCTCTTCCGCTTGTGACGTACTTAATTGGACGATATTCTGATATATTTGAACATTATCTCATGTGGTTCTTGCCTCCAGTCCTTTTGCTTTATTTGACTAAAGTATCAGGAATGTCAACCTCTTGGGGTGATTACCATTTTCTCTATACAGCTGTGTATAGAGCCTTCGCAGAGATATTGATGGGATGTTCATTGTATAGTGTCGTGAACTGGATCAATACAAAAATGGAATATCGTAAGGAACAGCTTTTGTGGAGAATGTTGTGTTTGGTTGTTGCTATGGCATTGTTAGGAGTCGTGTTGTATAATTGTTGTATTCTTTTGGTGAGTACAATGTTTTTAACCTATGTGATATTTATCTTCTTGGCATTGGTTTTGTCAAATGTCTATCCGCAGGTTAAGGTTCGTGCTTTTGTGTTCTTAGGTAAGATTGCTTTACCTATGTATTGTTTTCATTACTCTATTATGAAATTAGCAAGGCGTATGATTGACCTTCCTGAGACTCCAAGAATCGCGGGACTGGTTTTTGTGATAGCTTTGGTTATCTCATTGTCAATATATTTTGATAAGAAGTTTAGCAAAGCCAAAGCGTCAAAGGCTTGATAAGACTTTGACGCTTTGTATATGACGCTTTGTATATTTATGGGCTTACTTTTATTGTATTGTTTCGAGGCTAAAGCGGTAATGATTCTTCATTAGCTTGTTCGATGGCTAATGGTTCTTCTTCCTGTTCGATTATTTTCTTCCTTTTCTTCAACTCAAAATCACGTCCCAGATATTTTTCTTTAACGGTTGGGTTGGCTGCTAACTCTTCTGATGTGCCTTGGAATAAGATACGACCTTCAAACAATAGATAAGCTCTGTCGGTGATGGAAAGCGTTTCGTCCACATTGTGGTCGGTAATCAGAATACCTATGTTTTTGTCTTTTAGTTTCCAGACAATGTCCTGAATATCTTGTACGGCGATAGGGTCAACACCAGCAAATGGTTCGTCCAACATGATGAATTTAGGTTCGATAGCGAGACAACGAGCAATCTCAGTACGGCGGCGTTCACCACCCGAGAGTCTGTCACCTAAGTTGTTCCGAACATGACTTAAATTGAACTCTTTGATGAGACTTTCTAGTTTTTCTGCCTGATAATCTTCGCTAAAGTTGGTCATTTCCAGAACGGATTTGATGTTATCTTCAACAGTCATCTTTCTGAAAACAGAAGGCTCCTGAGCTAGGTATCCAATGCCTTTTTGCGCACGTTTATAAACCGGATATTGAGTGATTTCCTCATCGTTTAAGAATATCTTTCCTGCGTTGGGAACAATAAGGCCTGTAGTCATATAGAAAGTAGTTGTTTTGCCAGCTCCATTAGGACCTAGTAAGCCTACGATTTCTCCTTGTTCCACTTGGATGGATACGTTGTTAGCAACCGTTCTTGCTCCGTATTTTTTGACGAGACCTTCAGTTCGAAGGATCATGTTCGTATTCTGGTACATCTCAATCTTCTTTATTTTGCGCAAATATACAATATTATTGGATGAAAACTATTATCTTTGCTCATATTTATGCTAGTTGTAAAGTCGTTGATAAAAAACAAATGACGAAGAAAGTTTTCATTGAGACCTATGGCTGCCAGATGAATGTGGCAGACAGTGAAGTGGTTGCATCAATTATGCAAACCATTGATTATGATGTGACAAAAAATATGGAAGAGGCGGATGCCATTTTTGTTAACACGTGTTCTATTCGTGATAATGCAGAACAAAAAATACATTCTCGTCTTCAATACTTTCAGACATTAAAGAAAAAGAAAAAACAATTGATTGTTGGCCTCTTGGGCTGTATGGCTGAGCGGACCAAGGATGAATTGATTGCATCACAAATGGTTGATTTGGTGGTCGGACCGGATGCTTACTTGGATTTGCCTAATCTAGTTACTATGGCAGAGAAAGGTCTTCCAGCTATCAATGTGGATTTGTCAACGACGGAAACGTATAAAGCTATTATTCCAGCGAGAATTGGCGGAAATCTGATTTCAGGATTTGTGTCAATTATGCGTGGTTGTAATAATTTCTGTTCCTATTGTATTGTGCCTTATACACGAGGACGTGAACGTAGTCGTGAGGTCTCAAGTATTTTAGGAGAGATAGAAGATTTGAAAAATCGAAATTATAAAGAGGTGATCTTGATTGGTCAAAATGTTAACTCTTATGCCTATAAGAATGAAGAGGGACACATTGTATCCTTTGCGGAATTATTAGCAATTGTTGCAAAGACTTATCCTATGATGCGTATTCGTTTCACCACTTCACATCCAAAGGATATGAGTGATGAGATATTGGAAACTATAGCAGCATATCCTAATATATGTCATCATATCCATCTGCCAGTACAATCAGGAAGCAATAAGATATTGAAGTTGATGAATCGAAAATATACTCGTGAGTGGTATTTAGATAGAATCGCAGCGATTCGCCGAATTATTCCTGATTGTGGTATCTCGACTGATATGTTCTGTGGGTTCCACGATGAGACGGAGGAGGATCATCAAGAGACATTGTCGTTGATGCGGGAGGTCGTGTTTGATTCTGCGTTTATGTTTAAGTATTCAGAGCGGCCAGGAACATTTGCTTCAAAGAATCTTCCTGACAATATCTCGGAAGAGGTGAAGATTGCAAGGTTGAATGAGATGATTGCTCTTCAGAATGAACTGTCCGTGATTGCCAATGAGAGGGATCTGAACAAAGAGTTCGAAGTGTTGGTGGAAGGCTATTCGAAACGTTCCCGAGAACAGTTATGCGGACGGACTCCACAGAATAAAATGGTGGTATTCCCTAAGGGAAATCATCGGGTTGGCGAATTTGTGAAGGTTAAAATTATCTCCTCTACATCGGCTACTTTGTTGGGAGAATTGGTGGATTAATTTAATTATTTTCACAATCGAATCGGTATTTGAAAAAAAAATAGTTAATTTCGCTTGTCGAAAAAATGAGAAATAAATAATAGATCATGAGAAAAATTTTTATAACGTTGGTAATCGCATTGTTCGCAATGTCAGCGAATGCGCAATTAAGTCCATATCGTGAATTCAGTGTTTTTGAAAAGAATCATTATTGGTTTGAAGCAGGTGCTTCCTATAATACAATATCAACTCGTCACACGGATTATAAGTTAGGTTATCGTGGTGGTTTTGGTGCTGATATTCCATTACTTTACTCATGGGTTTCCTTCTTGCCATCTATTTTGTTCGAGACCAAAGGATATACCTCTGAGATGATGAGAGATTTAGCTTTGTGTACAACTGATATGATGTCGATGTATGTGGAGGTACCAGTCAATTTCTCATTGAATTTGCCGATAGGGAAAAAGATGGGTGTCCAGATATGTGCGGGACCATTCTTGGCATGTGGTATAGCAGGAAGTTATACGGAGTCATCTGATAACTACTTGGGATTATATGGAACACGTTCGTTGGAATATAAAGCGTTCCGTAATGATGATGAAGATGTTAATTTGTTGAAGAATATTGATTTCGGAGTTGATTTAGGTTTGCGTTTTATCTTCTTCCGTTATGCAATGGTGAAAGTGAATTCGGAATTTGGCTGTATTAATATCAGTGCGAAAGAGGGAACTCCAGCCTTCAGAAGCCGTTCTTTCTCAGCAAGTATAGCAATCAGACTTTAGTTTTATAAAATTGCTGTTAAAAAAATCATCAATCATTGATTGATGATTTTTTTTGTATGTAGCTGCTTATTAATGTGATACGGTTGTAGAGACGCACGGACGTACGTCTATATGGAGGGTATTCGGAACAATTTTAGAGTATTTTTGATGAAAAGGGGTTTAATTCAGCCATTTTTATTATTTTTGCATGAAAATGCATTGTTAAATTAGATAAAGGATGGAAGATGATTGTTACGCCCAAGAAATTCTTAGGGCAACACTTTTTAAAAGACTTGAACATTGCCCAGAATATAGCTGACAGTTTAAATGTGAATGGACCGACGAATGTGCTTGAAATTGGTCCAGGAATGGGTGTTTTGACTCAATTCTTATTAAAAAATCCATCTATAAATTTACAGGTTGTAGAATTAGATCGAGAATCGGTTGTATATTTAAATGAGAATTTTCCTGCCTTAAAAGGACGCATCTTAGCAGAAGATTTTTTGAAGTTAGACTTAGGTAAGTTGTTTGACGGAGAACCATTTTATGTTATAGGCAATTATCCTTATAATATATCAAGTCAGATTTTTTTTAAGGTATTAGAATATAGGGACAGGGTTCCTGTTTGTTCGGGTATGATACAAAAGGAAGTTGCTGAAAGAATGGCTTCTAAACCCAATTGTAAAGCATACGGAATCTTAAGTGTGTTGCTACAGGCATTTTATGATATAGAATATTTATTCACTGTCCATGAATATGTTTTCGACCCTCCACCGAAAGTTAAATCTGCTGTCATTCGGATGGTGAGGAACGATGTGAAGAAATTAGACTGTGATGAATCGTTATTCATAAAAGTTGTCAAAACATCGTTTAACCAGCGGCGCAAAATGTTACGAAACTCTATTGCACAGTTGGTTGCGAAAGAGAGTCCTCTATTGAAAGATCCAATTATGACGAAACGACCGGAACAATTGAGCGTTCAAGATTTCATAGAGTTGACGAATAAGGTACAGCAGGAAATAATATAAATATGAGAGTGATTTTATGTAGGAAATAAATCCTACAAGTTTTGTAAACTAGGGACACTGACAATTAAAAATGACTACGTCCTACAAATACGGTTAAGGTATGCAACAAAATATACAACAGGTACGTTTGTTCTACTTTGATAACAACAGATTGAAGATAGCAAAGGACATTGAGATTTTAAAAGAGATTCCTTTGAGTAATTTTGTGTGGATTGATTTGAACAATGTTGCACCAGAAACAGAGTCGGAGTTGGAGCAGTTCTTGAAGATTTATATTCAGGAGGAAGAGGAGATAGAAGAGATCGAGATGTCGTCTCGTTTTATTGAGACAGAAGACACATTGGTTGCCAATTCCAATTTCTTGTTAGATACGTATGAAAAGGAGCCGGTATCTTTTATTTTAAAGAATCAGATATTGGTTTCGGTTAGAGATAATTCAAATTTGAAGTCTTTCAATGAGACGGTAAAGAAAATGTTTGCTAATCCTCGAAATTATCCAACAGGTTATCATATATTCGTGGCATTGATGGAAACACGAGTTGAATATGATGCCGATATGATTGAGGATGCCACACGAGATATCACTAAGTTGAGTAAGACGTTGACTGTGGCAGAGGATGTGGATGAAGATGTGTTGTTGTCAATTAAAAACATGCAGGAGCGTGTCATGCATCTTCGTGAGAACATTATCGATAAGCAGCGTGTTGTTTCGAATGTGATGAAGAGTGCTTTGATACCGAAAGATTTAACGCCACGTCTGAGTATGATTATCAAGGATATCAATTCGTTGATTGAACACACAAAGTTTGGATTTGATCGATTGGATTACTTGCAAGATACGTTCTTGGGTTTGGTTAACATTGAGCAAAATAAAATTATAAAAATATTTACTGTCGTTTCTGTTATATTCTTGCCTCCAACATTGATAGCAAGTATGTATGGTATGAACTTCGATTTCATGCCTGAGTTACATTGGAAATACGGGTATTTGTTTTCGTTGATTTTGATGATTGTAGCTTCTGGACTTACACTGCTCATTTTCAAGAAGAAAAATTGGTTATAACTAAACTAAAAAAAAAGATATAAGATGGCAGAGACTAATTTTGTTGATTATGTGAAAATATATTGCCGTTCGGGTAAAGGTGGGGCAGGCTCTGCACATCTACATAGGGAAAAATATACTCCTAAGGGTGGTCCGGATGGCGGTGATGGTGGTCGTGGAGGTCATATTATTTTAAGAGGAAATAAAGATTACTGGACACTGATTCATCTTAAATACGAGAAACATGTTTTAGCTGGGAATGGCGGAAATGGAGGGCATAGCCGTAGCTTTGGTGCTGATGGTGCAGATAAAATTATAGAAGTGCCATGCGGAACAGTTGTCTATGATGCTGAATCGGGTGATTTCTTATGCGATGTGACGGAAGATAAACAAGAGGTTGTTTTGTTGAAAGGTGGTCGAGGTGGCTTAGGAAACTGGCATTTCAAATCGGCAACCAATCAGACGCCTCGTTATGCACAGCCAGGAGAACCAGCCATAGAAAAGACGGTTATATTAGAACTGAAGGTGTTGGCAGATGTTGGTTTGGTTGGATTTCCGAATGCAGGAAAATCGACCTTGCTCTCTGTTGTATCTGCTGCAAAACCTAAGATTGCCAACTATCCGTTTACGACGCTGGAACCTAATTTAGGTATTGTAGCTTATCGTGATCAGAAATCGTTTGCGATGGCTGATATTCCAGGTATCATAGAAGGTGCATCGGAAGGAAAAGGAATAGGTCTCCGTTTCTTGCGTCACATAGAAAGAAATGCAATTCTTTTGTTCTTGGTCCCTGCTGATTCTGAAGATATCATAAAAGAATATAATATCCTTTTGACAGAACTAGAAAACTATAATGAAGAACTGTTGAAGAAGCAACGTATCTTAGCGATTTCAAAATCAGACATGTTGGATGAGGAGTTGATGCAGGAGATTAAAGCGACGTTACCAACGGATATTCCGACTCTCTTCTTTTCATCCGTCACAGGTGATGGCGTAAGTGAATTGAAAGATATGATATGGAATGAGTTGAGTAAGGATGTGGATCGACACATGACATTAACCCATCGTCCGATGGAGGTGGATAATGAAGAAGAGTTTGATGAGGATGTTGAATTTATAGGAGACGAAGACATAGAAATTGATTGGGAATAAGCAAAAAAAGAATTGTCAGTTTTGGCTTATTCGTTATCTTAGTAAAAATTGATGTTGAATGAAAAATATTCGAAATTTTTGTATTATAGCTCATATAGATCATGGTAAAAGTACCCTTGCTGATCGTCTGTTGGAATATACTAAAACGGTGACAGGAAAGGATTTGCAGGATCAGGTTTTGGATGATATGGATCTGGAACGGGAACGTGGTATAACGATTAAGAGTCATGCCATACAGATGGATTACATGTATCAGGGCGAAAAATACACATTGAATCTGATTGATACTCCGGGGCATGTTGATTTCTCATACGAAGTGTCTCGTTCGATAGCAGCATGTGAAGGTGCTTTGTTGATTGTGGATGCGTCACAGGGAATACAAGCTCAGACCATATCGAATCTTTATATGGCTTTGGAACATGATTTGGAAATCATCCCTGTGATGAATAAGATAGATCTTCCTGGTGCTATGCCGGATGAGGTTGAGGATCAGATTGTGGATCTGCTGGGTTGTAAAAGAGAAGATATTATCCGTGCCAGTGGAAAGACAGGAGAGGGAGTATTCGATATATTGAATGCGATTGTAGAACGTATCAAACCACCTGTGGGTGATCCTGAGGCACCGCTTCAATGCTTGATTTTTGATTCTGTTTTCAATCCGTTCAGAGGAATCATCGCTTATTTTAAAATTGTCAACGGTACGATAAATAGTGGTGATTTGGTGAAGTTCGTTGCTACGGAGAAAGAGTACTTGGCGGATGAAATCGGTATCCTTCGGTTGGATATGTCGCCTAAAAAATCACTTTCTGCTGGAAATGTAGGATATATCATCTCTGGAATCAAGACCTCGAAGGAGGTGAAGGTGGGTGATACCATAACGCATGTGAATCGTCCATGTGAAAAAGCAATCGATGGATTTGAAGAGGTGAAACCGATGGTGTTCGCTGGTGTTTATCCTATTGAAACAGAAGATTTTGAGGATTTGAGAGCCTCAATTGAAAAGTTACAATTGAATGACGCTTCTTTGACATTCCAACCAGAATCATCCTTGGCTCTTGGCTTCGGTTTCCGCTGTGGCTTCCTTGGTATGTTGCACATGGAGATTATCCAGGAAAGATTGGATCGAGAGTTCAATATGGATGTGATAACGACGGTTCCTAATGTGCGGTATAATGTATATACTAAGAAAGGAGAGATGATCGAGGTTCATAATCCATCAGGATTGCCAGATCTTACGTTGATAGATAGAATAGAAGAACCCTATATTCGTGCGTCTGTGATTACATCGGCAGATTACATCGGTCCTATCATGACGCTGTGTTTAGGTAAACGCGGAGAGTTGGTTCGACAGGATTATGTTTCAGGAAATCGTGTGGAGTTAGTATATGATATGCCGTTAGGAGAGATCGTGTTTGACTTTTATGACAAACTAAAGAGTATTTCCAAAGGGTATGCATCATTTGATTATCATCCTCATGGTATGCGTGAGTCAAAACTGATAAAACTGGATGTCCTGTTGAATGGAGAAGCTGTTGATGCGCTATCTACGCTTACACATATAGACAATGCATACACATTGGGTAAACGCATGTGTGAAAAATTGAAGGAATTGATTCCGAGACAACAGTTTGATGTGGCAATACAAGCGGCTATTGGAACGAAAGTTATCTCTAGAGAAACCGTAAAAGCTGTTCGTAAGGATGTGACGGCAAAATGTTATGGAGGTGATATTTCCCGTAAACGTAAGTTGTTAGAGAAACAGAAGAGAGGTAAGAAGAGAATGAAGCAGATTGGTACTGTGGAGGTTCCTCAGAAGGCTTTCCTTGAGGTGTTGAAACTGGATTAATTGCGTTTGTATGGATAGTAAGTGGAGAAATATTTTTAATAGAATGCCAAGTAAAAAGTATTCGTTGGACGTTGTACTGTGGTTGTTTAAGCAGTTGAATATAGAATATAAAGAAGAAGATACGACAGATAATGTTGTGACGTATGTTTTTACATATCAGAATGTTAATTTTCATGTCTCTTGTCAAAAAGATGGTTATTTAGCATTTTTGAATTTCTATTATATTTTCTCTGAACAGTACGAATATAGATACGCAATCTATTATTTATGCAATAAATTAAATCGTGATTATCATCAGTCAACGTTCTTTTATTCATACGACGAGGAAGAGAATCAGTCTTCTGTTCATTTGAAATCATCTTTGTGGTTGGATCAGAAGGATGCGGAGAACAAAGACTCTTTCACGAATAAGTTGGGTGAGTTCTTTATGCTCAGAAGATACTTTTATGAAGAGTTCTGGAATATAAGGAAAGTATTGGAAAGGAATAAGGGAATAGATGTTTTTGATGAATCGAATAAAGAGGCGAGAAGTCGCTATCTCATGTTGGAACAGGAGATCTCAAAAGGTCATTATTCGGTTGTTCGTACAGATTTCCAACATTTGGTCTTGACTCCGTATGATTTATTTTCTCTTTCAGGGAAGTTCCTGCCGGCTGATCAAGTAAAAAAAATATCGTTTGTGTCGGTTCATCATTTCATGAAGGAGATAGCTGTCGAAGAATACACAACGTTCAACATAGCCTCTTTGATACGTGATTTAAGAGGAGAGAATCCGGAGGAGGAACATCGGGAGTTTATTGTGTCTGTCTCATGTGTCGATGGTACGTTCTATACTGCTAGCTTTGTATGGCAGTCAGAGTCCAAGACATCTGATTATTTCCTTCTTTCTATTGAGAATCCTTATGTCATCAAGAAATCCTCTATGGAGAATTCATCTGACGCTCCTTTGCGAATGGTTTATGTGTTGGATAAATCCAAGTCTAATAATGAGGCAGAGGCGAAGTTCATGATCAATGATGCATTGGATAAAGCGAAGGATGGTAAATATGACGAGTTGACAGAGGAACAGTTGATACTAGTTGATTTCGCTGGATGGTCCATTACAGAAGATATGTATTGGGGCTATAAATATTTCTCGGAAAAGAGTTATTTCCAAGCGATAAAGCATTTTGAAAATGTAATCAGTTCAGTTCATCCTTTGCTAGATACGCTTAATAAAAAGCAGAAGACTGAACTTATGGGGGTATATACTCGACTTGGTTTCTCGTATGTTGAATTGAAGGTATATTCGAAAGCCCTTTATTATCTGGAGATACCATATACCTATGGTAATATTGATGGCTGTATGGAGTATATAAATTGTTTGATTGGGTCTAATGACTTCCGAGCGTTGAGTGTGGTGGAGACTCAGTTAAATGCTATCATAGAGAAGTTGCGTGATTATGATGAGGAAGAAGAAATGCCAGAAGATTATATTGATTATCGAAATTTCCTGTTGCGAAGAAGAGCCTATTTGTTGATTGAAAAGAACAGGTTGGATGAGGCGGAGAAATTGTTGAATAGAATGTTGAAAGAGGAGGATGCGGTGATGCTTAAATTTGCAGAAGAAAAATTGAAGTTTATAAAGGAAAAACGGTTAAAAGAGAGCGAAGCTAAGAAGGAGAATGAGAAGGGAAAAGATTTGGGAAAAGATAAATAAGTAGAGTATATTGGTATAAATGTTTTTGTGTTATGAAAAGAGTGTTATATGTATTGATTATGTGTTTTTGTGTGACATGTCTATGCGCACAGAAATTTGTGAGGGTTAATCAAATCGGTTATTCCTCGGCCTTGTCTAAGGTGGCAGTGGCGGCAAACATGGATGCTACTTCGTATGAAATAAAAGATGCTAAGACCAATGCTGTTGTGTATCGTGGAGAGATAGAACAAGGAAAGTATTGGACCTTGTCGAGGGAGGTAATCCAGAAAATCGATTTCTCTTCTTTTGATAAGGAGGGTTCTTTTTATATTCAGGTTGGCACAGAGATGTCTTATCCTTTTCTTATTCAAAAGGAGGATGTCTATCGGGAGTTGTCACAAGGTGTTATTAGAGCTTTCTATTTCTGGCGTTCTTCTATAGCGATGGAAGCACCTTATTCATTGTTCAGAGGCATTAATTATTCCAGAAAGATAGGTCATCCAGATACGCTTGTTTACATACATAAATCAGCAGCTTCAGAGAATCGTCATGTAGAGTCTGTCATCAGATCTCCGAAAGGATGGTATGATGCGGGTGATTATAATAAATATGTTGTCAATGCCGGCATTTCAATGCATTTAATGATGATGTCGTATGAGTTATTCCCAGAATATTACAAAAAGCTTGGATTGAATATACCAGAGAGCGATGGTGTGTTCCCCGATTTATATCATGAACTTAAGTGGGAGGCCGATTGGTTGTTGACAATGCAAGATCCATACGATGGTGGTGTGTATCATAAACTGACGACCTTGAAATTCTCTGGATTTGTTCAGCCTTCGGATGATACGGCTGATCGTTATGTGGTGTATAAATCCACAGCTGCTGCCCTTGACTTTGCGGCTGTGATGGCTATGTACTCTCGTGTGTTTAAGGAAATAGATCCTGCATACTGTGAAAAGACATTGGCTGCGGCTAAGTATGCCTGGCAATGGGCAGAAAAACATCCTTCTGTCTTATATTATAATCCGGAAGATGTTCGTACAGGTTCTTATTCGGATGATGATTTGTCGGATGAGTTCTTTTGGGCTGCTTCTGAATTGCTTATAGCGACTGGCGAACAAAGTTATTATAAGAAATTAGATTTCATTCAGAAATTTGATTCTCCGACTTGGCGAAAGGTGAATACCTTAGGGTTGTTCTCCATGAGACTGCATTTAGATGAATTGCCTTCGTTTGTGGATAAAAAACTGATTGATCAAAAGTTTAAAAGCTTAGCACAAAGTATCTATAACCAGTTTAAGTTCTCTCCCGGACGGTTGGCACTGAAGAAATTCGAGTGGGGTAGTAATGGTGACATTGCCATCAATGGGGTGGTGTTAGGATTGGCCTATCATTTTTATAAGAGTGATGATTATCTTCATGCCATGATGGGTAACTTTGACTATCTGTTGGGTTGTAATCCTACTGATTATTGCTTTGTTACCTGCTTCGGTTCAAAGTATCCTAAACATATACATGACCGTCGTTCTTTTAGTGATAATATCGTAGAGCCTATTCCTGGGTATCTGTGTGGAGGCGCCAATCCGAATCAGGTGTCTGATTGCGGTCAGCTGAATTATCCATCTTTATCGCCTGCTCGTTGTTATCTGGATGATGATTGTAGCTATTCTACGAATGAGATAGCCATCAACTGGAATGCACCATTGGTCTTCTTGGTAGCTATGATGGAGAATGCGGGTAAGAAATAAATTATGATTTTATATTGTTACTTACTATCCGTTAAAATAACTTCATCTTGACTGATTAGATTGTTTAATAGTGCATAAATGGTTAATCCGGAGATGGATTTGATGTTGGTTTTTGTGGTGATGTTTTTTCGGTGTGCAATAACGGTATGTATGGAGATGTTTAATTGATTAGCGATTTCTTTGTTGGTTTTTCCTTTGGCCACCAGTATAAGAACGTTCTTCTCTCTAGATGATAGTTCACAACTTTCATTGTTGGTGTTTTTGCTTTTGCTGACGTTCCGTAGCTTTGAGAATAGCGTGGAAGGCTCGTCATCCATTTCAATGACCCCATCGGTGAGTTTTATTATTTGAGAGGGAAGGTAGCTGGTCTGTAATGTTAGGATGATTAAATCATCGTTCCCGTTCTTACAATCATGTATGAATTTAGACAGTTGAGTCTCTGTGATTGAACGAGGATCTATTAGTAGGATGTCAATGCCTGTTAATACGAAGTTGGAATAATTTAAGTTGCCATGAAATGATTTCACTAGTTTAAAATCAGGACTTCCATCGATGATTTTTTTTATACCTTCCGTTAGTATCATCGATGGCTCAATGATGCCTATGTTCGTTTTTTTCATTTTTAATCTCCTTCCATTAATGTTGCATAGGGTATTAAAATTTTTTCTTCAATATCTGTATGCTTTTCAAGATCTTTCGTCAGCTGTATGATATCAAACCATACTCCAATGCGTTCGTTAGACATGACTTCTGATGGCAGATATTTTATGATGATATTGGTGAGATCAGTTAGCTTGTCTCCAATATTTTCATGTGTATGCGAGAAGTCGATTTTGTTAATTCCAGAGGAGGTGGCTGCAAGGTTTTTCCGAATGCTTGGGAAAAGATTTTCCTCTTCGTTTTTGAAATGGTATGCCACATCTTTTTCATACTCATGAAAGAATTTCAAAAGAATGGTTCCTATATCTCCGGCTTCCTGCGCGATTTTGTTAATGTGTTTCCCGATGTGTTTCAGTCGGTGATTCAAATAGTAATCATGCGAAGCAATTAAGTAGTTGATCAACACATTGCCATCGATTTCCTTTATTTCACTCTCCGAAGGTGTATAATCATCGAATGTATAGGCATTGCATATCAGTAGGAATAATGAAATGGGAATGTTGTTCTCCTGACAGAGCTGTTCTACTTTCTTCTCTCCAAATCCTAATTTCATACCGAATCGGGGTAACATCAGAATCAGTTGAGGATTATATTCCAATAATTCGATTAGTTTGTTTTGTGCTGTAAACATTGCTGATTGATTTTTTAGGGTTAGAACATAGAACCGATTTGATAGATTAGGAACGAAACTATCCATGCCACCGAGGTTGTATAGAGTATGGAGAATACCATCCATTTCCAATTCGCTTCTTTTGCAACCGCTGTTAGGGATGCTATACAAGGAAAATAGAGTAGTATAAAAGCCATGAATCCATAGGCGACCAGTGGTGTGATAGGTTTATCATTTCCTTGCGGACTTCTCAAGGCAGTAATCAATTTTTCAGATTCTTCATCTGCTTCTTGGTCTGCATGGTAGAGAATACCCATTGAAGAGACCACAATCTCCTTTGCTGCGGCTCCTGTAAGTATGCTGACACCCATCTTCCAATTGAAGCCTAACGGATGTATGGCGGGTTCGATAAACTTACCGATTTTGCCAAGATAGGAATTCTCACTCTGAGCTGCTGCTCGGTCAATCTCCAACTGTGTGCGCTGTTCCTCTTTTTCATCTTCTGTCAAATCAGAGGAAGCATCAATTTGTGTTAGTTGCTCGTCTATGCGGTCGGTTTCGTTGTTCCGTGTAGGGAAATAACACAAAGCCCAGATGATGATGGAGGCAACTAAGATTACAGACCCCATTTTTTTCAAATATTGTACCGCCTTCTCCCACATGTGGATAAGTGTGTTTCTGGCAGATGGAATACGATAAGGCGGTAGCTCCATTACAAACTGTTCTGAATCTCCTTTGAATACAGTCTTCTTGAGTAAAAGAGCTGTTATAATAGCCATGATGATACCCAGCAGATAGATACTGAGCAGTATGAGGCCTTGATTCTTGGCAAAGAACGCTGCTACAAAGAGAAGATAGACAGGAAGACGGGCAGAACAGGACATAAATGGAATGGCCATCATGGTCACAATACGGTCCTTTGGATTTTCTAATGTTCTGGTGGACATGATAGCTGGCACTCCGCATCCGAAACCTGTCAGCAGAGGAATGAACGATTTGCCATGTAGTCCCATCTTGTGCATCAGCTTATCCATGATGAAGGCAGCACGAGCCATGTAACCTGTATCTTCTAGTAGGGATATGAAGAAGAAGAGAATCAGGATGTTAGGCAAAAAGACGATGACACCTCCTACACCAGCGATGATACCATCTACGATCAAATCAGACAGAATACCTTCACCTAATAACGTTCGCATGGTTTCACTCAACCAGTTCACCCCGCTCTCAATCCATTCCTGTGGATAGGCACCTAACGTGAATGTGGTCTGAAACATGATCCATAAGAAAAGAATGAGCACAGGGAACCCGAGCCATTTATTGGTAAGTATCTTGTCTATTGCATAGGCTAACTCTTGGTCATTGTCTTCCGTCTTTATGATTGTTTCAGCCAAAGCACCTCGAATAAAACCATACTTGGCGTTGGTGATTACGCTGACAGCGTCTTCTCCAAATTCTCGTTCAATCTCGCTTCGACATCTCTCTGTTGTTTCTTTGATCTTAGATATATCATGTAGATGTCTCTCCAAATGTTCGTATGTTGCTTTGTCTCCTTCCAGTAATTTGAGTGCTACATATCGGAACGGAAAATCCACAGCCACCTCGGAATGTCCAGTTAACAATGATTTGATTTCTCCGATGGCATGTTCCAACTCTGCTCCGTAGTTGATATGGATATGTTTGGTCACCTCATCCGTCTCTTCATATACAGTGATGATATGATCCAGCACATGGTCTATGCCTTTGCCAGATTTTGAATTGGTAGGTGCACACGGAAAACCAAGCATCTTTTCCAACTGTGCATCATCAAGCTTTAGCCCTTTCCCTTCCAGTTCATCGTACATATTGAGTGCCATCACCATACGCACGTTCATATCAATGAGTTGCGTGGTAAGGAATAAGTTACGTTCAAGATTAGAAGAATCCACAATGTTCAGCACCACATCCGGATGTTGCTCGGTGATGTATTCACGGACATATAATTCCTCAGGTGAATATTCAGTGATTGAATAGGTGCCTGGCAGATCGACCAGATTGATAGTATAACCATTATGGTAGAAAGTGCCTACTTTGGACGATACGGTCACTCCGCTATAGTTGCCTACATGTTCACGCAGACCCGTTGCATGGTTAAAAAAGGATGTCTTGCCGCAGTTAGGATTACCCACCAAGGCCACAGTGATGGTTTTGGTCTTTTCTTTTATCCTGTTTTGTATTTCTTCAGAGAATGTTCCGTTGAATCCTGTTGACTCTTCATCTTGTTGCTCCGATACATTGATTACCTCAATATGCGAAGCTTCACTTCTTCGTAAAGATACGTGACTCTGCATGATCTTATATTCAATAGGATCCTGTAATGGTGCATTCTTTAATACCATTACTCGTTCGCCTTTGACGAAACCCATCTCCATTACACGGTGACGGAAACCACCGTGACCATTCACTTTGACTATGATACAATCTTCGCCTTCTCCTATATCTGCAAGTGTCCTTTTTTGATTGTCCATTGTTATCGTATATTTATGATTATCATTAATAATTTGAATAAGCTTTCTCCTTATTATCAATTATGGCTATACCTTCCATCTCAATCAGCCAACCTGGACGACAGACAGGCGCAAGGACAATCACTTTAGGTGTGTCTGGGAACCGTTTGTCAAACATCTGTTTGACGATGTGATAGTCTGCTGTGTCTCGTATGTAGATTAGCATTTGTACAAGATTGTCAAGTGATCCATTCGCTTCGTGTAACAACGCATCACAGTTTTCCCACATTCGATAGGTTTGCTTTTCTATGTCACCCTCATAAAGAATCTCTCCTTTATTGTTGATGCTGGCTGTACCCGAGAGAAAGATATGTTTTCTGTCACCATAATGTACGGCTGTTGCACGTTCAAAGGTGACACCATATTCATAGGTTGGATTCAGGTGTGATAAAGCCTGAAGGTACTGAATCTGTCCGTCTTGTAATCCTTTGACATAATAGCTGTCCAAACGTACAAAAGATGAGGGAGAGTCTGATTTTCCTTCGATGCCTGTACTGGCGATGAAGTGCGTTTTATTGGTTAGACCAATTTGTTCAAAGAATTCTTTTCTTGCCTTTACCATGCCCATGTAGTTCACATCTATGTTTTGAACATAGAACCATGTACGGATGCAGTTCTCTTTGATACTCATCTCTAACTCATTTGCTTTCTTTTCCTCGTTGCCCAGTAGTGTATGCGTTTGGTCAAAAGCAGATCCGTTGTCTCCTTTCCCCACACTCCAGAGGTGCTGATATCCATTGTGAGAAAAGAGGGTGTGTTGCTTGTTGCTCACTTGTTGCATATTCGTGGCAAAGTAACACCATGCAGCTATTTTAGATCCGTCAAGAGGAGGTTGCTGTATGATGGAGATTACTGCACTGCTATTATGGTTTGTTATTTTTTTCTGTAGTTTCTGGACTTGATTGCTTGCATCACTCAAGAAGAAACGAATGAACAGACAGGTGCCATACTGTCCATCTGTCAGTTGTTGTAAAGCATTGAATAAAGCGTCCAGTTGAGCTTCAAAGTTTATGAAAGGATTACAACAGAGTACCATGTGATTCTCTGTTGTCGTATGTTCATCAGACGTTGATTGAAATGAACATGATGTGATGGACACATTCGTCAGATTGAATTTTATGTTTTCTTTCATTGCTTTGAAGGGTTATTTTAGTTGGTTGATCCAAGCTTTTAGTAATTCAATATCTTCGGTTTCACTGTTGAAACTTACGTTTGTATGGTCGTAATGCAGGTTCTCGGCTTTGCCTTCCAATACACGTATGATAAAACTTTTCTCAGGGAATCCAGGCAAGACGATTTTTGCCGTAGAGTCTTTGGACGATGTCTTGTTCACGATTGCATCATAGCTTTTACCATCAGTTAAGAAGAGTCCTGCAGCCGCCTTTTCACTTGCACCATGACAGTTGATGCAGTTGGAAAAGAATTGCTGTTGTATTCGACTATAATCTAAAAGATTTAGATCTGTAGCCGTTAGTTGTATGAGATTCTTTTCTCGTTCTTCGTTTGTGATGACATGCGTGAAAAACTGATTCACTAGTCGCTTACTCTTGTTCAGTAATGCGATAGATATCTCAGTACAGTTCTCTGGTATTCCGTTCAATGATAGTTGTATGGTATCGCCGACAGCAGGTTTGCTGATTCCTTTTGTGATGAGAGGATAATCATTTTGATTGAATGCTGCTAAGACAATCTGATAATCAACAGGCCATGTTGAGGTGTTGATGAATGATACCGTTGCTGTACATGATAATCCTTCGGCTTCAGAGTTGAAGTTCTCATAAATATCTCCGCTATCACAGCTGGTAAGGAGGAGGACGGATAGCGTCATGATGATGATTCTTTTTAGCGTTCTTTTTTTCATCGTTTTATGATTTTATGATGTGGAAGAATTTTAGAATGTGTATTGTAATAATGCCATGGCTGTATGGGTGGCAAGACCTGTGTCATCATTGTCTCTGTCTAACTGAGTCTCGTGACCGTATCGACCCATGTATTGATACATGAGTTGCAGTTTCAGGTTGCATCTGACAAAATAGTAGTTGAAACATGCAGCAGGTGCGTTGAGATACCCTTTTTTGTCTAATCCGTTTCTGTTGTAGAAATCGTAGCGAAGAGCAGGTTGTATCTTATCTGTTATAAAGTATCCTGCTTGAACATATCCGCCAAGTTGGTCGAAGGTGGTTTGTTGCTGCATTCTTTCTGTCCAATTCATTCGTAGGAAGTAGAACTCACCAGAGAAAAAGAAACGATGGTATAGCCATGATAGTTCGGCGCCACATCTGAAATCATTTGAGCTCTCATCTTCAGCTTCTACATTATAGTTGGCAGACAGACCGAAAAGTAGTTTGTTATTCTCTAAATCGGAAGGAATTCCTTGGTGAGATGGCATGACCCCGAAAGGCATGAAAGCTATTCTTCCTGCATATAAGAGAGATGGTAATCCTTTATGATCATCGCTCATTGTCTTGTTTGCAGACAAACCTCCGTTGTTTCCGTTGAATACACCCACTTGATATTGAAATTTATCTTTTACTATGCCATGTAATTGAACTCCGAGGTCGAATCCCAAGCCGAAGGTAGGGTTGACGGCATTCAGACTCATGTTCAGGTTGGCATTGGTGGTCATAGACAAGGGAAGAGTAGGGAAGAGTGTCTCCCCTAATGTCGTTTGGTATCCTTGTAGGTAAGGCACTTTAAATTTTCCTGCACGGATTCGTAACGCATCCTTGATATTAATATCAAACCATGCCTGTTGCAACAGGTTCGAACCGCTTTTGGCTGCATTTAAAGCGATATTGAAGGTGATGATATTAAACGCTTTGCCGGAAAAACCGATGATAGCATTAGGAATGCCGAATCCGATGTTCGCTATTTTATCTTGGTCTGCCAGATTTAATCCCTCGTCATCATACCAGTTGTAGTTTGCTGTGGTTTGAACAAGCAAGTAGGGCTTGAAGGCAAAATCCCCAGCTTTTGTTTCGATGGATAACCCTTTCTTCTCATCCAATCGTACGACATCACTTTCGATGTATTTGTCATCAATCTCTTTATATTCTACTGTTGCTGCAAAAATAGAGTTGGATAATAGGATGGCAGCTATGATTAATTTTATTCTTGTTTTCATATCGTTATGGAGAAAATAGTTCTTGTTTGATTTATATGTTTCTATTGAATTGTCATTCATTGCTTTATAATGTTTCTAGAAATACAATAAGTGCATTTCGGTCTTCTTTGTTCAGTTTCTTGAAAAGTTCTCGAGAGACTGCACCTTCGCCTCCATGCCAGAGGATGGCTTCTTTCAGATTCCTTGCCCGTCCATCATGTAGGAACTGCGTATGACCATTGACAATTGCTTGAAGTCCAATTCCCCACAAAGGGGTGGTTCTCCATTCACAGCCGAAGGCCAATCCTGATTTGAGGTGATCATCTAACTCTGGTCCCATGTCGTGAAGTAGAAAATCAGAATATGGATGGATGGTTTGTCCCCCTAGCCAAGGAAGTCGAGTTCCGTTGAGTAGTGTGCTACCTTCCGGACGGGTGTGTAGGGTGGGGATATGACATAGATTACATTTGGCCGCATAAAAAGCCTCTTCCCCTTTCTTTACGATTGAATTATTCACATATCGTCTGGCGGGCACACCAAGACATTGCATATAGAGATCTACATCCTCCATTTCTTCGGACGATACTTCTATGCCGTGATAGAACATCGGACTCTGTGATTGTCCTGCACAGACTTCTTCAGGGTAGCGTGTGTTTGTGATTCCCATATCGCTGGAATAACCTAGTTCAACCGTTAAATCAGCATGTTGAGCTTTGTTTCCTGAAACGCCGATTTGATATACTCCACGTTCGGTGATATAGTTGAGTCTTCCGCTGATTCCATATTCAGGATAGTTGCTCAGTGACTCAACACGCAAGAGCTCATTCTTGTCTAATGCCATGATTTGACCCATGCCCACATGTCGCAATGGAATACGGACAGATATATATAAATCCTCTGGTGAGATGCTGTCGGCATACCAATCAGTGATGGTATAGTGCGGTGTTTGTAACGAATAGGTTTCGCCATCAGGGAACTGATAACTCTTTTCGGTATAGGTTACTTTGAGCTTTCCTTCTGCATTAGACCCATAGATGGTTTGGTCATGTAACACACGACCGTAATTGCGGAAGAATGCGCCATTTTTTCTTGTGATATAAACTAGCATGGAAGAGAAACCATAGTTTCCACTACCACCTTGTGAAAAAAGAGAGGACGGAGTGCGTCCTGCATTTTTATGACAACTACCACACGAGTAACCTGCATAGACAGGTCCTAGACCTGATGCTTCTGTGTATGGATTGTCATATAGAAGATCTCCATTGTTGAATCTGCTTGCTAAACTACCTGTTACCCAAGAAGCAGGTGTGTCATACGCTTTACTGGATGATAGAAAAATAGTAGATCTGCCAGCGGATAGTTCATCAAAGAGAGCTATATCTCCATTGGGTTTAGTCATCATATCATCTGTGCTTGTTTCATCGTCGCACGACGAGAAAAAAAGCAGAAACAGAATAGGTATGATGGATTGTATTTTACACATATTTTTAAGGACAAGATAAAAAGTGAATTTGATATATGATTTAAATTATTAACATCAACCCAGAAAAGTGTTTTTCTGGGTTGGATGTTAATGAAGATAGCAAGTGAGAAAATTATTATTTAATGACAGTTTTTATTTTTTCTAATTGATCAGTTAGTTCCGCACATTTCTCCATTGCATCTTTTATTTCTGTAGATGCGTTTAGATTGTTACGGAAAGGAGCAGGGATTGCGTTGATTGCTTTATAAGCAGCTTGAATGGCAGAACGGATCTCCTTGTCCAATTCTTTGTTGCTTTTGGCTACTAATCCAGAGATGGAACGCTCATTTCCTGCATTATCAAGATCATTGATGTTGTCTGATAATGTACCGAGGTATGAGTGTTGGATACTTAAGATATTATTCTTATAATCATCCAATGAGTTCCATGAGTACCATGATTCAACATCCTCCACGTTTTTGTTTTCAAATGGACCTCCGATTTTTTGTTCGCCAACTTCACCTGAGATGTCTGTGCAACCATCAACGATCTGTGAGATGACATCTGCTTGTGTCTTGAACAATTGATCATACATGTTAGGTTGTTTGAATCTCTTTCCGAAACCATCTGCAGCCTCATCTGGCTCAAGTTCTTCAATCAGTTCTTCGTCGTCACTGCTTAAGTTGTTGTTGCCATTCCAGTAATACCATAGTTTAAAGCTATCATTACGAATACCAGTAGCTACAGCTACCATGTATTCTTTTTGTCTGTCGCTGATTGTTGAGGCTTTTCGTGCTTTTCCATCTTCAAACAAAAGATATTCTAATGTGTGGAATCCGCGAACGGTTGAGCCTAATCCATCCACATCGAAATCAATGGAACTGCTGAGGTATTTCTCTATCTGCACTTTATCCAATGGCCAAGAATCCAAGGATGGATCAAGACTGTATGTGGCTGCAGGACCGAATAAGAAGGCTTCACTCTCTTCCCAAGGCACACGAGTGGAACGCCATGCGTCACAGGCTTTGTCAAGATCTGTCTGACTGCCACTCTCTGAAAATTTCAAGACTGCATTTAATAGTTTTTCTGCATTCTCTTTTTGCTTTGAATAAGTCGAAATGACAACGTTATCTACATAGTTGTCAATGACTGCTGTATATTCAGCATTGTAATCTTGAGAAAGCGTATTGTTGTCTTTCTCTTCGTCGTCTTTGCAGGAGAATGTTAACATTCCCATTAGTCCACAAAGTAAAATGAAACTCTTTTTCATGTTCTCTTTTAATTATTATTTGTTATTATGTTTATGCTTAAACATCCATGCCAGATATCCGACACTTAATGAAACTGTATTCTCGTCGTTGTAATTTCCGCGATCTACCCATCTGTGAGAGAAGTCAGCTTTGATGACAAGATTTTTTAATGGATAGTAATTGATTCCAGCGGTAAAGATGTCTTTCTTATATCTTGGCTCTATGGCTACTGCTCCCTCTGTGGTCTGCATACTGTTATAGTATTCATATCGAACAAAAGGAATCAGGCTGCATTTCTTGAATAATTGAGCTCCCAGGTCATAACCGACTTCAGCATACCATGTAAGTGCACTTTCAGGTACTTGATCTCTTGGGAAAAGTGAAATCTTACCTGTTTTGGGCATTGTGATGTTAAGTTTGGATAATGCCTCACTATCGCCTATCTTTCCCCAAAGGAAGTTTGTACGAGCACACCAGTTATGTCCGATATACTGTGCATCCGCACTTAAGACGAGTACAGGGATGTCAATCTCTTCCATCTTGTTTGGCTTTGATGAATTACCGGAACATTTTGGAGTGTAATACCCGGAGAATCCGAAACGAGGTGATTTTTCGCCTTGAAGTTCCAGACGATAGGCTAGAGCAGGGTTGGTCATGGTTTGTGTCTCAAACATGGATTGTTTGCCGTTTTTTATGAAATTCGCACGTGAGAAGAAGTTGGGGTCTAACCCGTTTACACACATGACTTCATATTCGAAGATATTTCCTATTGAACCTAATAGTGAGATACCTGTTTCATGCCATGTGTTAGGAATGATTGAGGATTCACCTTCAGGACGGTTTGCACCAAAGAAGAAGATAGGTTCGTGATGAGCATTGGTTAATCCAACAGGAACGACGAAATGCCCCATTCGTAGTTGAAGTGCTTTGTTGAATATCTTGGTGATATGAAATTGTTCGATGGCTACCTCTCCACCTTTCTCTACTTCCAATTCATATTCTCCTGCTTCATTGTATTCATACTCTATACCAGTGCCGGTACCTCCGTATTCAAATTCTATCTCAGAACTTAGAATCCAAGTAGGATTGATTTTGAAATCCATTGCGATGACAAAGCGAGGAATGGATATTTGAGAACGATTGTCGTCGGTTGAACCTGCCTCATAAAAACTGTTCGGACCATAATCGAAATGCTGATAGAGCATTTCACCATAGCTTCCGAGTCTGAATCGCCAATCTCCATAATCATTTTTATCGATGGCATACTTCTTGTGTCTAATCTCTTTGCGGATTGAGTCTTGAACTTGTGTACTGTCTGAGTGGAATGCTTCTGATGCTTCCAGTCCATTAGGGAAAAACAATACAGCTGAGATAAGTCCTATGATTACGTTCTTCTTCATTTTATTGTGACTTTTTTTTATGTTGCAAAGTTCTATTTCTCTCGTTTGTTCGTCAATCCCCATTTATTAGTAACGTTTATGAAGGGTATAGCTAAAAATGACTATCCTATTTATGTGTAGATTATGAGTGTGGAATGAGACTATAAGCACAAAGAGAGCCTTTCACAAGGATCTCTTCGTTAAATAATCATATAAATTCACTTGTCCTTATGTGGTAATTGTTCCTATGAAAAGTGAGGTATGGTTAATTATGGCTTATAGTAAAATCCTTTTCATATTGTGGAACAATCTATTTTTTCTTTTTTGAACAATGCAAATGTAGGGTGGTTTCACGATGTGTGAAATCACTTTATGTTAGTATTATTCTACTTCTTTATACCAATTTATTGGTAGAATATGAATAAAAAATGTTCTTTTTTTTGTATGTATATGTTTGATTATGATTCTTTTATGCGTAACTATGCATTCCTCCAAAGTAATAGTTCACACCGAAATATGTTGTCAAAATACTTATTAGTGCTAGTGATAGATATAGATGGAAATATAATGGTTTATTGAGGAATCTGATTTGTGTTCCATGTAATGGTATGGCATAGATAAGCATTGATATCAGAGCCCACGTCTCTTTAGGGTCCCATGACCAATAATCACCCCATGATACATTTGCCCATATAGAACCGATGAATATACCGATTGACATACAGAAGAGTGTCGGATAGAGTAGTAGTTGATTCAGTAACATGAATCGTTCTTCTGCAGCGTTCTTTCCCTTTAATGCGTGTAGGATTAGGGATGCGATACTGATCAATGCTATGAATCCTGCAAATGTATAGGATATCATCATTAATGATACGTGGATGCTTAAGAGGGGCGAATTGAGTACAGGCATGAGTGGGGTTATCTGAGGATCCATGTCGCTAAGAGAGGAGGCTAATAGTGCGAATCCGGAGATTAAAATGCCTACGGGCAGAATGATTTTAAATTTATGATGGCTGAGTAAGGCTGTGAACTGAGCAATCCAAGCTATAAGCAATAGCGTTTCATGTCCATTGGAGAATGGCAATCTTTCTGCCACAATGCTGCGAAGAACAATGATGAATGTGAGGTATAGGGTACATCCTATGAGGAAGTAGAAGAACGGTTTGTCGTTCCATCTCTTTTGTGGATTGTACAAATGAATACATAAAAGAATAAATGCTAGTATGCCTATGGTGAGTGTGATGTAGCTGCAGATTGCTGTATAATTGAATTGTAGGTATAATTTCTCCGCTTTCTGTTGAACGACAGAAGGTGCAGCATCTCCCAATTGCTTGAGCTGGTAACTCTTAAATTTCGCTATCCATTCGCCACAAGGCTCTTCTTTTTGATAAGATTCATACAGCAGTGAAAAGAAGTGATTGAGGAGCAGGGAGTCTTCTTTGGCGATGTTTGATATTGCACTGTCTGCGGGTGATACTAATCTGCATTTGTCGTTTTGTATGATGGGAAAGATTTTCATGAAATTGCCGTTTTCTAGCATGGCAATTAATTCCGCCTTCTCATCAAGTTTTTTTAATCTTTTCATCACAGCATCGTCTCCGTTCTTTCGAATGCAATCGATTTGAGCCAGTTGTATCTTATATTTTTGGTCGGCAGTGAAGAAATCGATGAATCGGGCCATGTTCGTGGTACCCAAAAGCTTTTGATCCTCCTTGTCTTTGATCTTTATCATGGGTTCATATTGCCACTCTTGAGGGTTGAATATCCATCCGCAGAGTACTTGCGTGGCACTTAGTCCGTTGTATGAACTTTTACCATATAGCTTCTTGGTGAAGTCGGTTGCAAATGCGTCTATGGTTGAGATTCGGTCTTGATGCTGAATGAATAGTTCACCGAATTGTTTTGCATCTGCTACGGATAATGTTTTGGCTGTTGCCTTGGATTGTGACGGAAGGGAACAGACCAAAATGATTATAAATGTTTTCCAAAGTGGATTTTTCAATAGGGATCTGAACAGACTGTTGGAATGAAAGAATAGAGCAATCATTGAGATTAAGAAGAGAAAATAGCCAGTGTAGGTAAGATTGACGCCCCATCTGTCATAGTTGATGATAAAAGAAGATGCTAGATGATCTGGCGTATATGAAGATTGAAAGATTCGGTAACCATCTGATTCATATATCTTATTCATGGAGATTGTCACTGTCTTCTTTTCACCCTCTTTGTCTATGGTTAATGTGCTTCGATAGTCGGCTGGTGTATTGGTCCCTTCATAGTATATGATTTCAAAATCATCGAGTGTGATGCTGAAGGGCAATTGCAAACGTGCCTTTTCAATTGAGTTATAGAAAAAATTGACGGTTTCGCCTTTGGGAATACTGATATGTCCTCTCGTACTGGTGAGGTGGGTTGTCAATGCACCTGCTAGAATCAGTATCAAAGATAGATGAATCAAAAAGGACGGTTTGTTTCTTGAAAATAATTTTTGTGATAATAGACTGTAAAGGGCTGTGATTGCTGTGGCTGCCCATAGTGCAATCATAATGGGGGATGTATAGAGAGAATTTTTAATTAATTCTATTGAAGACCTGCTTAGAAAAGAGCAGACAATGAGTGATATGATGGTAAGAATAAGGAATATAAAAGGAATGTTTTTTTTTGATAATCTCATGGGAATGGTTGTTGATGATTTGTAATTTCTAATTTTTATGCAAAATTAAAAAAAAGATAAATATTATGCGAGGTGTGTTGTTCGAACAATATGTGATGAATACTGAACAATATGAAAAAAGTAAGTAAATTTGCATTGTTTAATTTTGTGTGATAGAAAAAGATCGATTCATCTCAGTGTAAATAGATATGAAAGATAACGAAAGAACGCTTGCAGACATAGTTGAAGGTGAAGAATGTATCATCGTTAAGGTGAATGGTCACGGAGGTTTCCGCCATCGTGTGATGGAGATGGGCTTCGTAAAGGGAGAACGTGTGACTGTACTGAAAAATGCTCCTCTTCAGGATCCGATAGAGTATCGAATCATGCAGAGTCATGTCTCCCTTCGTCGAAGCGAGGCAAGCCATATTGAGGTGGTTGGCATCCCGGAACATACAGATGATGTGAATGAGGAATTCAATGGAACTTTCTCGGAAGCGGTGCAGAATCGTATCAAAGAGAAGACAAAAACCATCACTGTGGCTTTGGTGGGTAATCCAAACTGCGGTAAGACCTCTTTCTTTAACCATGCAACGGGTCTGCGTGAGCATGTGGGTAATTATAGCGGGGTGACGGTTACTTCCAAGGTGGGAACGTTCTATCGAAATGGTTATACCATCCATCTGGTCGATCTGCCAGGTACCTATTCGATCACCGAATATTCACCTGAAGAGTTATATGTCCGTGAATACATCACCGAGCAACACCCAGATGTGGTGCTGAACATCGTGGATTCTTCTAATCTGGAACGTAACTTATTCCTCACCACGCAACTCATCGATATGAACGTGCGTATGGTGATGGCTCTCAATATGTATGATGAGCTGGAAGGAAAAGGACTAAAGCTTGATGATGCACAGTTGGAAAAGATGCTTGGTTTCCCATGTGCTCCTACGAATTCAAAGTCGGGCAAGGGAATAGACCATGTGCTGGATCATATCATCACTGTTTATGAAGAAAATGATGAGATTACTAAGCATATCCATATCAATTATGGCGCCGAATTGGAAGCGGCTATAGGGGAAATAAAACCTTTATTGGCTGGCCACTCGGAGGTGGCTGTTGATTTTCCTTTCCGCTATGTTGCCATCAAGCTGTTGGAAAATGATTCGGTTACATACGATCACCTGAAAAAGCATTTACATGACATATCCGAAATCAAGGAGACAGCCGATCGCTGTCGTAGTAATATTGAACGAGAGTTTGGTGAGGATGCAGTCAGTGTAATCACCAATGCCAAGTATGGATTTATCCGTGGTGCATTGACAGAAACCCTGACAAGAAGTGACAAGGAAGATAAAGAACTTGCGTATGCAGTGGATAAGGTGCTTACTAATAAATGGCTCGGGTTCCCAGTTCTTATTCTCTTCTTGTGGATCATGTTTGAAACTACGTTCAAATTAGGTGCCTATCCACAGGAATGGATTGAGAGTGGTGTGAGTTGGTTAGGTGATACCATGCGCAATTTACTGGGCAATGGCATATTATCTGACTTGATTGTTGATGGAATCATTGCTGGGGTAGGAGGTGTCATCGTCTTTTTGCCTAATATCCTGATTCTCTTCTTCTTCATATCCCTATTAGAAGATACAGGTTACATGGCTCGTGCCGCCTTCATCATGGATAAACTGATGCACAAGATGGGACTACATGGTAAATCGTTCATACCTCTGTTGACAGGTTTCGGATGTGGTGTGCCTGCTATCATGGCGACTAGAACGTTGGAGAATCCGAAGGATCGTATTGTGACGATGATGGCTATTCCATTCATGTCCTGTTCAGCTCGACTCCCAGTTTATCTGCTTCTTGTCTCCGCCTTTTTTGAGAAGGACCAAGGACTCATCTTGCTCAGTATCTATCTGTTGGGTATCCTCATGGCAATTGTCACGGCTCTTTTACTTAAGAAAACAATCTTTAAAGGAGATTCAGACCAGTTTGTGATGGAGCTACCGCCTTATCGTATTCCATCAGCTAGAAACACGCTTATCCACATGTGGGAGAAGGCTGTACAATATCTGAAGAAGATGGGGTCTGTGATTCTTGTGGCTTCGGTTATTATATGGGCGTTGTGTTATTTTCCTTCACGTAATAGTGAGACGGACCGTATTGATGAAGAGATAGCGTCTGTTGAGGCTCAGATTAATCTGACGGATGATGATAAGATGGAGCAACTGTCTCAATTGGAAATCGATAGAGCAGCAGCTCAGAGTGAAAATTCCTATCTCGGGAAGATTGGTAAGTTTATTGAACCTGTTGTTCGTCCATTAGGTTTCAACTGGAAGATGGGCGTCAGCATCCTGACAGGCTCTGCTGCAAAGGAGATTGTGGTCTCATCAATGGGTATTCTCTATCATGCAGATAGTGATGCAGACAAGAATTCGGAGAAACTGATTTCTGCTCTTCAGCATTCACATGACGATGATGCACCGATTACGCCTCTGATTGCCTATGGGTTTATGGTCTTTGTGTTGCTCTATTATCCTTGCATCGCAGCTGTCACTGCCATAGCAAAGGAATCGAACTGGAAATGGGCCCTGTTCTCCATTGTCTATACTACTTCTGTAGCATGGATTGCCTCCTTTTTGATTTATCAAATAGGAAGATTATTTTAAGATGTGAGATTAAAAATGATTGTAAGAAATGAACGAGACATTCCAAAACATACTTGTCGCAATTATCATTCTGGCCGCCATTGTTTGGATCGTGAAGCGATTGTTTTTCACGCATAGTTGCAGTTGCGGTGAGAAAAGTGGTTGTGAGGAATGTTGTAAGGATGGACAATGCGGTGATTGTCCGCTGATGAATAATTGTAAAAAAAACAGTAAATCCTAAAAAAGAAAAGTAATGAATAAATTCACTGGAAGAAATAAGTTTATTGAACTGCTTAATTACAATCCGCAACTAATTCTGATGTTGCCAAGATTTGGCATGAAACTGGGTTTTGGAGAAAAACGGGTGGAAGATATATGCGAAATGAACAATGTGTCATCATTCATGTTTCTTTTGCTGTGCAATGTCTATTCATTCGATGATTATATGCCTACGGAGAATGAGATAAAAGATATTGATGCCAATGCTTTGGTGAAATATTTGATTGCCTCGCATGATTACTATTTGAATCATCGCTTGAAACATATTGAGAAACATATTGGTAAGATAGCAAAGGAGGCAGGAAAGATCGGTGATGTCTTGCTGAATTTCTTTAAGGAATATGAGAGTGAAATAGCTACTCATTTTAAAACAGAGGAAGATACGATTTTTCCCTATTTGTTGTCTGAGAACAAACAGATGATTCCTGAGAATATAGACCTCGACACCTTGTCGAGATCTCATGGTAATATTGGGGATAAATTAAGCGATTTGACCAATATCATTATCAAATATTTACCGGCAGAGATCATGCCAAACGAACGAATTGGTGTGTGGTTTGATATTATCCAATTGTCAAAAGATCTGGATAAACATACGATCGTGGAGGAGAAGATCCTTATGCCATATATTGAAGGAGTGAAAGGAGGTTCCTTATGAAAAAAAGAAATCTTATGATTATTGACCCTTCTATCATCATCATTGAGGGACTGAAAAAAATTATTGAATCAGGTCCTGAATTTAAGATAACGAGATTTTATCAGAGCAATTCTATTACAACGAATGTGCTTCTGCATGGAATCGATATTTTGTTGGTGAATCCTCGTATGTCTAAAACCTCTCAATTCACAAAATTCATACATGATTGCAGAACGGAGAATGAGAACATGGTGATCTTTGCTTTGCAGACCAGTTATGTCCCTATGCAGATGATGAACCTTGTGGATGGCGTGATTGAAATGGATGACGATCCTTCTGTCATCATCTCTAAATTGAGAAATGTAAGTTGTAAAACCGAAAGTGCTAATCTGTCTGATAATTGTGAACTGTCATCTCGTGAAAAAGAGGTGCTTGTCTTGGTGGCCAAAGGAAAGACCAACAAGGAGATTGCTGAACTGCTGAATCTGTCAGTCTATACTGTTATTGCTCATCGAAAGAATATAACAGCCAAAACCAATATAAAATCGGTTTCGGGTCTTACTATTTATGCTCTTCTGAATAATCTGATCAGTCAGACAGAGATGAATTAAACCTGTCGGTCGAAAGAATGATTATTCGTTTAGGAAATCGCTTAGGATATAGAGTGCGGGTAGGGCTTTCCCGTTATTGTCATCGAATAAGCCTCTGTTTAACCAGTTGCCAATCACACCATTACCATTCTCTTCTGGGAACCACCAGTAGAGTCCGTTGACATTAGGATGTTTCTTCAACTCGGTTATCAGATCAGCTAAAAATTTTTTCTGTCCATCGGGTGTGATGGGCCATACGTTTCTGAAATCATAGGTGGCATCGTCAGGGTACCATTGATAGTTATACGCTGTTTCGACGATTTGAATTGTTTTCTCAGGGAAAGATCTTTCGAGTGTAGAAAGCGTATTGCTCAGCGTTGCTATGTCATTGTGCCATAAAGGATAGTAACTGAGTCCAATAATATCATAGTCGATGTTGTTATCCTTGATTCTTTGGTAGTATTGTTGGCTGACAGATGCATTGCCAGAACGCTCTGTGTGAATGATGATCTTGGCTTTCGGACAGACTTCACGACATGCTTTGCTGGCGGATTTCAAAAAATTGGAAAATACATCCCAGTTATTGGCACTTGTTGCATACACCTTTCCGGTGTTCCATAACATTCCGTAGGATATCTCGTTTCCGATCTGAATGAAATCTGGGGTTGCACCATTTTGATTTAGCACAGAGAGACAACGCTTCGTATAGTTGTATAGCGTGTCACAAAGTTCTTTCGAGGAAGCATTTCTCCAAGAAGCTGGTGTGGTTTGCTTGGCTGGATCGGCCCATGAGTCGGAGTAATGAAAATCCAGCATAAATTGAAGTCCTTGCTGCTTAATTCTTTTTCCTAGTTGAATGACATATTTCAGATCTTGCACTACACCAGAAGCCTTATCTTCTGTAGAGGCATTGGTTGGATCAACAAACAAACGTACACGCATACTGTTTTGTCCTAGTTCTTTGAAATAGGAAAGGACATCATCAATCTTATTCCCGTTTATATCGTAGTAGGTGTTGCCATGGGCTTCGTATTGAGGTAGCATAGAGATGTCACCACCAACAAAACGGGTGATTTCAGGTTGTTGTGCTTCTCCTTTATGAAAAGTGATACTGTCAATGCTCTCAATATTGAATGAGTCCTTACCTGATGATTGATGAACATATAGAGTTTGTCCATATACGAGAGGAATAAGGATAAAAGAGAGTATGATAGATAAAAAGGTCTTTTTCATGATCTATATGTGGTTAATCGTTTGTATAATACTTTTTGTTCATCCTGTGGTTTTCTGTTTTTACCAAAACTTGTTTTGTTTCTCGTTGTATTCAAAACCAGCTTGTGATAACTTGTTGGTCAGCTCTTGTTTGTCGATATTCATATCTTCGCAAAGCATATCCAATGAGGAATAGACATCCCTTAGTTTCATGTTGATAAAACTATAAAGCATGTTGATGTCTTGTGGTAATTCAGTATTCATTATGATTTGATTTTATGATTAAATAACTATCTATTATTTTACAATTATTTTTTGTCCGTTTACAATATAAATTCCTTTGGCATATTTCTTCGAGAGTTGAAGATCAGCCTGCATGTAAAAATGATCCATCATCTGTCCGAACAGATTGTAAAGCGTGATCCAAGCGCCTTCTTGTATTGTTCTGAAAGTGATTTGATCTTCCTCTCCATAGATTAGGAGTGATGATGATTCATTTGTCTCTTGTACCTGTGTGTAGTCGCCAGCCAGTGCTTTTATTTCATCTCTGGTTACGATCATCCAACGTTGTTGTGTGGATGAGTTCCGATGGTCGAATGTGCTGGATGAAATGTTCCGATTGTTATTGGTCAAAGCCTTTGGTTTATTGGAACCGTCCGCAAAGGTCATCCAATAGGTTTTTAGATTGAAATAGGTGTTGACTGTGTTCTGTCTGGATCCAAGCAACTGAATCTTGTAGTTGTTGGAAGTTGATTGACTCACCTGATTGTTGGAGCAGGTGATGGATTGTTTTGTGGCTACATTTTCAAAATCGTAAAGCTGTGTTTTAGGATTGAAATGGATTCTCCAGGCTATGGCATTGTCTGATAAGGCAGAGTGCCAGTCGTAGCTTTCCAACGTTAATCCTCCATTGTTGTTGGCTTTTAACATATATGCTTTGTTGCCAATTGTCTCGTTGACGGGCAGGAGATAGTAGAGATCTTTATCCTCTTGTGTAAAGGTATAGGCAGGAGAGGCAAAGGCTCCATAGACAGGAGGTAGATTATCTTCTCCTAGTGCTTGAATGATCAATGCATTGGCGTAATAGAGAATGCGGGTGCCATCGTCTTCATGGGCACCATTGATTCCGTAAGGCCAGAAATGGGTGTCGTCTCCTTTCAGTTGTGCTGATCCGTCGTTTTCAAAGAATTGCACCACTTGGTCAGTCCTTTCTCCCAGCCAGAATCCTTTGCTGGTCTCTTGACGATACGTGCTGGAGTTATACCATGTGTCGGTTGTTCCTACACCTGCGGCATGACACATCTCATGTTGAATCGTACCTGTTCGTTGGTAGCTGGCATTCGGTCCCACTCTCATTGAACCACCATAGCTGCAATCGGCAGTAGGGGTACTGGCGCCATATGAGACACTTAGATGTAGTCCGTTGATGCTTGTGATATGATTCCAGATATCGACAGCATCGGCGATGGCATAGTTTATCCGGTCATTTTCTTCGTCGGAGCCTCCGTTGTTGTAGGTCCAGGTTACATTACCCATAGGAAGCGTACAGATCTTTAAGATTTTACCATATCCTACGGCATAATTACTTGTGATCGCATACGGACGTATGTAGTAGATGGTGGAGGGAGCTAACCCTTCCATGACGTATATGTCACCATTGTTGTTGTAGCATAAGGTGGAACGCTGATCTGTTGCGGTAGGCTCTGGCTGCGTACTCCAGCAAAAGCCTTTTTCAATGATATCTTTTCCCGAGAAGGTTGCTCGACCAAAAGCCATTGTAGCACCTCTCAGACAACGAGGGTCTGTTGTTACGGTCGGACTGTCGCCTGTTGCATTCGACACCTTAAAGGTAAATATAGCGTTCTCTAACTGTTTTATGCTTTGTTTGATTTCCTCGTCAGACAGTTGTTCATCCTCTTTGTTGGATTCTGCTGTGCGGATAGCAGAAGCTAGCGCCTCGCTTCCGTTCTTGTTCTCTTGATAGCTGTCTTTAGCTGTTTGAATGGTCTTCCCTAATTGTTGACGAAGTTTGACAGATTGTTGTGCTTCGTTTGTTGCTATCCTGAGTGCCATTGCAATGCTTGATAGCGCATCAGTAGTGGAAGGCGTATTAATCCATCCTTGAGCCGTCTGTGTCGTGAATTGGAGGACTATACGTTTTTGTTCATCTAGTGTCTCCTTTAATAATTCATTTGCATAAGTTACTCTTTTCAGTAGTTCCGCTTTATAATCATCGGTTGTGGCGGCAGCATAATAGAGACGGAAATTATCAAGTGCCACCCAATTGCCTGTCGCATTGTATGTGATGAAACCGATGGATAAAAGAGACTCTATGTGTGTGAACTGCAGTGTGTATTCTTTGGCTTCTGATACTTCAATACTGTCGTTGCCTGCACGTATCCATGCTCCTTTCTGACCATCTTTGCCATTCTGTGTGTTTTGAGCATTTACCTTTAGGATGAATATACCTTGGGGTAGGTCGGGACTGATCTCTTGGGTGACGAATACATTGCCAATGGTAGAACCTGCAGAAACCCATTTCTCTACATAGTAGTTGCCGGACTTCTTTGGAAAAGAAGTGTTCGATTGAGTCTGTAGTCCCGATTGTTTCCACCCATTGAATTTATCCTCAAAATTGGGATTGATGATGAAATGTGTTAAGTCTGATGGATTATCAATTGTTGAATTCTCCCATTTATAAAGAGTTATCTGATCTTTCAATGTCTCGTTTATGAGGAAGATATCTTCGTAAGAAGAAGCATTGTTATCATAGATCTGTTGCGCATTGTTGATGTAGGTATGTAATTGTTCCGCAGCATGTCCAGAGCCATCTCCATAGAGTTGGTTGGCAGTTGAGATTGTTGTTTTTAGTGTGTTGCGTAGGTTGTTGATTAACGAACTATTGTCGCCCACCAGAATCAATTTCACATAATCGACCACCACTTTGGCAGAGTTGGCCGAACCATTAGGTGCCCCTTGAAACCCTATTTGAATACGACCTTCCGTTTCGTTGGATAGTGTAAAGGTTAGATTGTCGTTGGTCCAGCTGTTTTGAGGGAAAGACGTGATAGATGAGGCAACTGCATTGCCGTTGGTTGGAATCCAACTCATGAGACTCTTTCCGTTGGTGGAGTTACTTCCGTTATAAAAGACAGATTGTAGTTTATAGGAACCAGCGGGTAGGGTGATGGTCTGATAATATTTCAGAGACTCTTCCCAACCTGTACTAAGGACCAAACAACCGCCGTTGGATGAACCATCATACCCTTTAGATGGAACTTTTCCTGAGGTGTTGAAGGTCCGTTGCGTGCCGATTTGATAGATACCCGTCACAGTATAATCAACGCCAATGTCTTTGTTCCATCCATAGACGGGGAGGATCTCCTGACTGGTGTTTCCGTTGTCTCTTACGGTGTAATCAAAATGCTGAGCATCATCAAAGCCGGCATTTTGCAGGTATAGATTGGTGATATCTATGTCTGCATATAGGGATAGGAGAGATTCCAAAAAAAGAATCGTAAAAAAAGAAAGAAACCTGTTTTTCATAAGTGAACATCCGATGGTTTGTTGCAAAGGTAAATAATAGCAGAAAAATAGCAAGGAAGAGTATGAATTTTTTTATTGTTCATTGGACGTCTCTTCCTTTTCTTCTATTTTAAAGATAATGGGCAAATTGTAACGAGAATCTGTTTTTATGCCAAATTCAATGGCAGGATTCCATTTTGGCATTAGGTTGACTACACGAAGAGCTTCGGCATCTAATGAAGGATCAACACTTCGTGTGATTTTTGCATCACGTATAGTTCCATCTTTTCCTACAATGAACGATACAAAAACTTTGCCTTGTATATTCTTGTTTAAAGCCTCTTCTGGGTATTGTAAATTTTCTTGTAACCAAATCATCAGACTTTTTATTCCTCCGGGGAAAGATGCTTGGGTCATTTGAACAGCTCCAAATATCATATCTATATCATCAGGTTCCGTATGACTTTCTGTTTTTGAAGTTGAATCTTGTGACGTGTTATTCGTTTGAATAGAGTCGGATGCAAATGAATTGCTGATTAAAAGGCTAGCGGATAAGGCCGCTAGTTTGATTGGGAAACCAGAGGATTTTCTTTTTTGCAGTTGATCCTCCAACGTTAATAACTCTTTATCACAAGCAGGACAGGAACCTTTGCAATCTGCTTTAGATGTGCATTTTTTTGTATCGAACACAATATGATTCTCATCTGCTATTTGTTGCCGAATAGCTTTGAGTAGTTCACATATATGTTTTCCGTTTTTCATTTGATTGTTTTTAGCAAATATAGGAGATTCTTCGAAATTACATTGTTTGATGATGCATCAAAATTCAAATTTCCTACTCATAAAATTGATTTAAACGCGTCGATCCAATTCTCGCTATCTTCTACAAAGAATGTGTGCATGCCAACCTCTTTGGCTCCAATTAGATTCTGTTTGCGATCGTCCACAAAAATGGTTTCGGCTGGGTTTAACTTCTCATCGTTCAGTACATATTGATAGATCTCCTTGTTTGGTTTGGAAAGACCTATTTCACAGCTGACATATAATTTGTCAAAATAGGAATAAAAAGGTTTTCCTTCTGGCGCAAATTCTTCGCTCCGAATGTAACTCATCATGAACGGATTGTTGTTGGTCAGCATGTAGATGCGATAGCCTTCTTCTTTCCATGTCTTCAATTGTTTTAACATGCCTTGTGGTAGATGTGAGAAAAATCCCCACCATGCATAGGCTATTTGTTCAAAGGTGATTTCTTTTTGACATAGGACAGATACTTGTTTTAGAAAGTCTGCTATTGTGATTGTTCCTTCTTCTACCTGACCAAAGATGCTTCTCCAGTTTTGCCCTTCTATGAAATACTTATCTGCATGAGGTACGCCTAAGTCTGAAAAACGATTTACGGCTTCTTGATGTTGACTGACGCTTAGAACACCGCCCCAGTCAAATATTAGGTTCTTAATCATTTATACTTTAATGTTATTCGATTCGAAGATTGAAAAAAAAGTCTCCTGACGTATGTCAGGAGACTTTGTATGGATAGAAAAATTATTATCCTAAGAATTTAATCAAGATACCTGCAGCTACTGCAGAACCGATCACACCTGCCACGTTAGATGACATACAATAGTTCAATACGTGGTTGCGTGAATCATACTTCAAGGCAATGTCGTTAGCAACACGAGATGCCATAGGTACGGCACTCAAACCTGTTGCACCAACCAATGGGTTGATTTTCTTTTTGGAGAATAGATTCATAATCTTTACTAACAAGATTCCTCCGAAGATGGAGAAACCGAAAGCACAGAATCCACCAGCTACGATACCGATTGTTCTTATATTCAAAAAGGCATCTACTGTCATAGTGGCACCGACGCAGAGTCCTAAGAAGATAGTCGCTGCATTCATGATGCCATTGGAAGCTGCATTGAACAAACGAGAGGTGTTGCTACCAATCTCCTTGATCAAATTACCAAACATCAACATACCTACCAAGGCTACTGCATCACGAACAATAATACCTACGATAACGGTAACAGCAATAGGGAAGATGATTTTCAAGACACGCATGTTCTTAAACTCTTGTTTGTTAGGATACAGCTTGTCTTGCTCCTTCATGTTGATCTTCAACTCTTTTTCTGAACATGTCAGTTTAACTACCAATGGAACGATTACAGGTACCAATGCCATGTATGAATATGCTGCAATGGCGATTGGACCCAACATGTCTGGAGCCAATTTCAATGTAGTGAAGATGGCTGTTGGTCCATCAGCACCACCGATGATGGCCAATGATCCTGCCTCTTTCATGTCAAATCCACATTGACTTGCAACAATCAATACTGCGAAGATACCAAACTGTGCACCAGCACCAAAGATAGCCAACTTCAAGTTACGTAACATAGGTCCGAAGTCAGTCAACGCACCTACACCCATGAAGATGATTGGTGGTAATAAACCAGACTTAATCAATGCGTAGTAAAGAAAGTTCATGATACCGAGGTCATGAGCAATTTCAGGGAGAGACATCTCATAGATGTTCTTAGCTACCTCCTGACCGTTTTTAATAAAATGAACCATACCTTCACCGTCGGTTGCTATAACGCCCATACCTCCACCAGGGAAGTTGGCAATCAATACACCAAAAGCAATGGGTATCAAAAGCAATGGCTCATATTCTTTCTTGATACCTAAATAGAGCAAGAAGAATGCCAAAAGAATCATTACGATATATGAGGGATTGGCAATTAATTCGCCAATCGCCGTCATGCCATATATTTTTTCTAATATTTCTACCATGATTCCAATTATTTAATTCTCATCAATACATCATCTTCGGAAACGGAAGAACCGCTAGTCAAGCAAATCTGTGTAATGACGCCATCACATTCTGCTGCGATAGCGTTGAAGGTCTTCATGGCTTCTACATAACATACCACTTGTCCTTTTTTCACAGTGTCACCTACTTTAACAGGTGTGTCGCCAGAGTTCTTGACTAAGTAGAATTTTCCTTCCAATGGGGAAGTTAATTCGTTGCCTTCACCTGGTGCAGCACTGGCTGCTGATGCTGCAGCTGCACTTGGTGCTGCTGATCCGTCGTTTGCGCCGATAGTAACGTTATATTTAACGCCGTTTACCTCTACCGTAACGGTTTGAGGTAACTCTACACCACCTTTGCATGCAGCTCTCTTAGCTTTACGTTCTTCCAAATCAGCTAGGAAGTCAGCTTTAGCTTTGCCCGACTTGTAAGCTCTATACTGTTGTGGGTGCATAGCCAACTCAAACAATTCTTCGTCGTCTTGACCAAAGTCCCAACCCTCCTTCTTCATCTCTTCACGGAAGGTGTCGAGTGCGTCTGGATAGTTGCTTTGAGGATTCTCAGTATGGAACTCACGTCCTTGTTCTTTTGCTTTTGCTACTAACTCAGGTGATAATGGACCAGGCAGATTACCAGATTTACCCAACATCATATCCCAGATGTCATCAGCAATCATAGACCATCTTTCTTTACCTTTCTCCATCTGCATGACATTCATTAATGCCATGTTCTTCACATATTGAGAGAATGGTGTTACCAAGCAAGGATAACCCATCATAGGCCATACATATTTAACCTCATCGAATAGCTTGATTAACAATTCGTCTTGGCTCATCTTAGGCTTGCCGTTCTTCTCTTTCCATTTGTTGATAGACTCAAGGTTGGTCTCTAAGTCTGTCATCAATGAACCCATCATACCACCAGGAAGACCTGGACCGATTAACAATGAGTTCATCATACGGTTACGTGGTGGGATATAGTAGCCTAAGAAGTCGTCCATCATCTCTTTAATCAAAGTACGAGCTTCCATATAAGCCTCCATGTTAATCTCTTTTACTTTGAATCCAGCATCTTTCAACATGGCTTGAACTGCAATCACGTCTGCATGACCAGTACCCCAAGAGAGAGGTTCCATACCTACATCAACATAGTCGCAACCTGCTTTGCATACTTCCAAAATAGAAGCCATATTGAAACCAGGACCTGCGTGACTGTGATATTGAATGGTGATGTCTTTGATTGCTTTGATGTTCTTTGTTAATTCGCCTAAGAATGCAGGACGACCGATACCAGCCATATCCTTCAAACAGATCTCATCACAACCTGCTTCGATCAACTCCTTTGCCATCTTTGTGTAGTATTCTACTGTGTGGATAGGAGAGTAGGTGATGCAAAGACAGCATTGAGAAATCATACCACCATCATGTGCATATTTAATAGAAGGAATTATATTTCGTGTGTCATTCAATCCACAGAATGTACGTGCGATATCTGTACCTTGTTTTTTCTTAACTACATAGAAAAGCTTACGGACATCGGCTGGAACGGGACTCATACGGAGACCGTTCAGGGCACGATCCAACATGTGTGTTTGAATACCAGCCTCATGAAAAGGCTTTGTCCATTGACGGACTGCTTTGTTTGGATTTTCTCCATAGAGAAGGTTGACTTGCTCAAAACCTCCACCATTTGTTTCTACTCTGTCAAAGCACCCCATTTTTACGATTGCTGGTGCTACTTTCATCAATTGGTCAACACGCGGTACATATTTACCTGCGGCTTGCCACATGTCTCTGAAGACAAGACTGAATTTTACTTCTTTAGCCATTTTTTTATGATTATTTTTTTCTCTTAAATTCTTTCAATCTTATCAGCCTTGGATTTTCCTTTCGTGATTTGGCTGATTGCCATGTTGATGGCCTGCGCTACATTCGCATCTACTGGATTAGGTGTTGATGAAACAGCCTTGGATTTTTGCGCCTCTTCTTCCGGCGCGTACTTGTTAATCAACCTGATTAACATGTTTCCAAAAAATATAATGAGTAATAACACGGAGAATACCGTTGTCAACCCAATGCCCAATAATTGCAGGGACTGCATTAAATTTTCTGCGTTCATAGAAATTTTGTTTTTTTTCTGTTTTAATTTAATTTCCAAATATAAACAAAAAAATAATTACTCAAAAATGAGATGTCGCTATTTCATCTGATTTTCTTTTATAAATGATATAAAACCCTCTTTCATCCTACTTTTCTTTCACCATTCTTGATATAATGATGAAATTTTGTAATTTTGAACTTCAGTTAGTTGTCTTGACGTTTTGGTTTTGTAATCGGCTCAAGACAGAGTATATAATTTTTTATCAACAGTTAATGAAGACAGCTCTTTTTATAGATCGGGATGGCACGTTGATTGTAGAGCCTCCTGTTACGTATCAGGTGGATACATTGGATCAGATGACTTTCTTGCCTGGCGTGTTACGTAATTTATATTTTATTCGGAAAAATTGTTCGTTCGAATTGGTGATGGTGACCAACCAAGATGGCTTGGGTACAGATGTCTATCCTCAGAAAAATTTTGATACGGTTCAAGGTAAGATGCTTGAAATCTTAAAGGGAGAGGAAATCCAATTTGACCAAATCTTCATTGATAAGTCTTTCCCCGAAGATAATCTCCCAACCCGTAAGCCTGGCACTGCTATGCTGACCTCCTATATGGATGGTTCGTATGACATGACTCACTCGTATGTAATTGGTGACCGATTGACGGATGTGATGTTGGCCAAGAATTTAGGATGCAAAGCCCTTTTGATCACTTCGTCGGTTGAAACGGCTGAGAAGGAGTTGAAAGAAGCAGGTTTGGCTGATTCTTGTGCTAAGGTTGTTACTTCTTGGAATCAAATCGCTGAGTTTCTCTTTGCAGGAGAACGTGTGGCAACCGTACAACGGACAACGAAGGAAACGGATATTTTTGTTCAACTGAATTTGGATGGAACAGGTAAGTGTGACATCTCATCAGGTCTTGGTTTCTTTGATCACATGTTGGAACAGATTGGTAAACATTCAGGTTGTGATTTGACGATTCATGTGAAAGGTGATTTGAATGTGGATGAACATCATACGATAGAGGATACGGCTATTGCATTGGGTGAGGCATTATTGTCGGCTCTTGGTAATAAACGTGGTATTGAACGATATGGTTATTGCTTGCCGATGGATGATTGTCTATGCTCTGTAGCATTGGATTTCGGTGGTCGTCCCTGGTTGGTATGGGAGGCTGATTTTCAACGTGAGTATGTTGGAGATATGCCGACGGAGATGTTTTTGCATTTCTTCAAATCCCTGAGCGATTCGGCTAAAATGAATCTGAATATAAAAGCAGAAGGAACAAACGAACATCATAAGATAGAAGGTATATTCAAAGCATTGGCTCGTTCCATCAAAATGGCAGTGAAACGAGATATTTATAAGTATGAATTGCCTTCGACCAAAGGAACGCTATGAATAAAAATTAAAGATTGCAATGGTGATATCAGGAACGATAGCAGAACATGATTATATTGATTTAGGATTGCCAAGTGGAAGTCTTTGGGCAACTTATAACATTGGCGCAAAAAAAGTTTCTGAACTTGGAGATTATTTCTCTTGGACTGAGGTGACCCCTAAGAATGAACACAGCTGGTGGAATTTGAAATATTACGATTATGATAATTTCCAATTTACAAAGTATTGTACGATAAGTAGAAATGGAGTCATTGATGATATAACCACTTTGGAACCTCAAGATGATGTTGCTACTGTCTCTTGGAGCGATGCATGGCGAATGCCAACCATTGAGGAGATAAAAGAATTAATTGAAAATTGTGAATGGAAGTGGACGGACAATTATGATGAAACAGGTGTCAAAGGATACGTTGGTGTTTCAAAATTAAATAACAATTCTGTTTTTTTACCTGCAGCAGGAGATTTTGAAGGAACGTCTTTGCTTTCAGGTGGTATGGGATGCTATTGGACCTCTTCTCTTATAAAAGGATATAATGAGTATGCTTATTGTTTTTTCTTTAATAAGAATACATCATGTATCTGCGATGATGTGAGTCGATTTATTGGAGCAAGTGTTCGAGCCGTTGTCAATCGTATTGTATAAATTAAATTTGTGGAATTATAGAACCCGCCTATAAAATTGTAACGATAATGAAAGAAGAAGTTAAAAATTATTTATTCCTACGTAAGATGTTAGGAATACTTTGTGGATTATTGGCACCAGCTTGCCTTTTGTTCGGATTGATTGGTGCAGAACATAATATGGAGGGATGGTATATGAGTGTCAGTGCCACGTATTATGCATCATCGAAAGTGTGGATGATTGGATTACTGTTTACCGCTTCGGTATTCTTTATGTGTTATACAGGATATGACTGGCGCGATCGGGTGATGGCTATTATTCAATCATTGTGCTGTCTGTTTGTGGTGGTCTTCCCTTGTAGAGTGCCGGGGGCTCCGGAGACGGTCGGGATGTTTGATTTGCCGATAAATGTTAGTCATACGATTCACATGATTTCTGCTTCGGTCTTGTTCTTCGCTTTTGCCGTGAACATATTGTTTTTGTTCACTATCGGAAACGTGAATAATGAGAAGAAAAGGCAAAGAAACATAGTATATAAGGTGTGTGGTATTGTGATATTTGTCTTTGCCGTATTCTTGGCCTTGCATAAGACGCCAATCTTTGCATGGGTACCTGCATGGTTCCCTTACACATGGTTCTGTGAATTCATCATGCTGACAGCTTTTTCTGTTGCATGGTTGGTTAAGTCAGAGTCGGTCAAGGCACTGAATGATGTAGAAGAAAAAACAGAGGCGTAAATGAAACAGGTTGAGTTTTCATTAACAGAGAAGGCGAGAGGATTTCATTTAATCACTAATGAGGTCCTCTCTCATTTGCCTAGTCCGTTGCCGCAAGTGGGTTTGCTCCATTTGTTTGTGAAACATACCAGTTGTGGCTTGTCCATCAATGAGAATGCAGACCCTGATGTTCGGTCTGATATGGCGAAAATCTTTGATCGCATGATAAAAGATGGGGAGACCTATTATGATCATACGTTAGAAGGCTTGGATGATATGCCTGCCCATGCTAAATCAACAGTGGTGGGGGTGAGTCTTTCGATTCCGATTACAAATGGCAGACTGAATTTAGGTACGTGGCAAGGCATCTATTTGTGTGAGTTCCGTAACTATGGGGGAAGGAGAAGAATTGTGGCTACGATCGTAGAATAATCAATTATTTATTGGGGTAAAAAAATATATTTGAATTTGGCTCGGTTCCATTTTGTGGAGACGCACGGATATATAGAAATGCACGGCCATGTGGAGACGCACGGCCGTGCGTCTCTACTATTTTTTGACAAATTTGCTGGTGATGTTTTTGTTGACGATGATGATATATTCACCTGAAGCCAATGAAGAAACGTTCACACGGTTGTTCTCTGCTTTGCACGTCATAACTTTGCCGTTCAGAGAGACGATTTCTACGCTTTCAATTTTTTCATTGCTATTGAAAAGTATCTCGTTATCTACTGGATTAGGGTAGATGGAAATTGTTTTTCCATCGCTGTTGATGGTCATAAGAGCATTGTTTGCTGAACCATTATAAGAGATCAAGAAATAGTCAACCAAGTAGTTGAGATTTGGTCTTGATCTGAATTCGACTGTTACGCTCTTTGCTCCTGCAGGAATTTCAAATTCTCCAGATGTTTTTGACCAGACATATTGAAAAGCTGTATCTATAAATGCTACGACGGCATCTTCCGAGTTGTCGAACTTCAGATAGATGGGTATTGGCTTGATGTTAGCTTTCTCCTTTTCTGGTTCACCGTTAAATAATCGAGGATTGATTTTTGCGATACATGATACTTTTATCTTACCTGCCTTTATAACATCTTCAGACAATGGTATATCCTTGAAATATAATGTTTTAGAATCTTCCATTACAGATAAAGAAGAACGTAATTCAGACACGGGATATTTTTTCTCATATTCCAGAACTTTTTCATCATATACGTAACATGTTTCATAGTATATTTGGCAGCTGTCGCAAGTGAGAGCAAGACCATCCTGGAAATATTGTTTTCTCATGTCTAATGTGTCATAGATAATTTTCCCATTTTCATCTTTTACGTAAGTTTTCCCAGTTGAATCAGATGGATCTATTCTTCTTTGTACTCGTGAAATATAACTATTCATGCTCATTTTTTCGGTCCATGTGTCATAAGAATCGAATTGACAACCATAAATAGGATGTTCCTCTGTATTGGTTTCAAAGTACAGATTTTTTATTTTAAGGACTCCATCTGTTGGGTAGTGCTCGTATTCGTGCATGTAAGAAACAAAGACAGCCTTCACCTCTTCGTTGTTTCGTGCGTATGTGAATCCCTCGTATTTGTTCCATTCTTTGTCGCACCCTTCTCCTTTGGCATCTATGTAATTAATGCTTATCATGTATGGTTCGACGGTGGTTGGTTGGGAGGCATCATCAGGATTGATGATCTTATATGCGTCTAAGTTGAATTTAGAGTTCTCGTCTGAAACACAGTTTATCATAATAGCAGGATCAAATCTGTTAACGGATTCTTCTTCTCCATAGAGATTTATAGGATCAACAGCATACTCTATAATTAGATTTTTAGTGCCGACATGCAGTCCTTGCATACCTGTGAGTTTTGCGGTTGAAAAAAGGATTGTGTGTTTGACTGTGGCGTAACCATCTCCTTCTGCAAATTCTTGGAAAATCTCAGAAGGTTCGATTGTGGCTCCATTTTGGAGTCGTCCATCTTTGATTAGATAGTATCTGTCATTGGCAAAACCACTAATGTAGCATACGATTGCTAATAATAAGAGTAAACTTGTCTTCTTCATGTTGTATATATTTTTAATGTTGGGTTATGCTTTGCATTTAGTTTATTCATAATGTCTTATTCTAACCTCTATGCCTTCCTTCTTCAGACGGTTGGGTAGGTCGCTGACGTCTGTGTTGCTATAGTGGTAAGGGAAGAGCACCTTGGGACGGATGATCTTTGCAACTCGTACCAATTGATCAACTGTCATTGTATAGGGTTGATTGCAGGGAAGGAATGCAATGTCGATATCTTTTATTTCGGACATTTCAGGTATATCTTCCGTGTCTCCTGCGATGTAGATTCTTAGTCCGTCGATCGTCAGAATGTAGCCGTTGTCCCTACCTTTGGGGTGGAATTGCTGATGCCCCTCTGTGATGTTGTAGGCAGGTACAGCTTCGACCTTGATGTCAACTGAGATTTGAGAAGAGTCTCTGTTGTTCAGCACAATTCCCTTTCCAAGCATATCTGCGCATCGTTGGTTGGTGATGAGATGAGTCTTGTCTCCGGAAAGTAGAGCAATAGCCTCCTTGTCAAAATGATCAAAGTGCTCATGGGTCACGAAGATATAATCCGCTTTTGGCATAGCAGCATAGTCGATTGTCTTGTCACCCAGTTTTGTGACAGGGTCGATTTCAATCTCTTTCCCATCATATTGAATTCGGATACTAGCATGTACGAGTGCGTGAAAAGAGATGGTTTTGCCACTCTTTGTTTGGAAAACATCCACATTTTCAGGCATCTGTTGACTGCAGGCAGTCGTCAGTCCTAAACCGGCTAATAAGCAAATAATGATTCTTTTCATAAAAATAAATATGGTGGGTTTTGTGAAGATATAAATTAATAGATTTCAATAGATTTTTCTTTGACCTTTTGTTTGACAGATTTGATTAAATCTTTCTCTTTTTTCTTGTAATCAAATACATAGTATTTTAGTTCTCCGTCATGAAACTCTGTGAAAAGAATTTTATGCTTGCCAATTTTTTTACAACTCATTATGGAGGAGGATATTTCCGTCAGATTTTTCCCATTATAGTCTGAAACGTAAAGTGAGATGTCGTCATCACTGTTAAGATATTTGTCATTGTTCGTGTCTGCTTTTATGACAGCATAAAATCTCAAGGTGTCATTTTTGCCTTTATAATCATTTGAACCGGAATCGTAGAAGTCATAACCGTTGGAATAACTGTAAATATATTGTGAATTTGAAGGGAATAATTTGTATTCTTCCTTTTGACTATTTATAAATAAGAAATTAGTCAGTCCGTCGTCATCGGATCTTGAGCTGCCTTTGTACATTGATATAGAAACTTTTTCCTCACGCATTTTTGGATTTTTCACTTTGAAAACATATACATCATTCATCATAGAAGTAAATTCGATGAGTTCTTCATCTGTGGATTCCTCATTATTGTTGTTATCCGGTAGTTCTTTATTTTGATTATTCGTTTCTATTACACTAACAGACACATCGGAAGATGATGAGGAGAATAACGTATTGGCAGCAGTGTAGATGATTAAGATGAGCAGAAATATAAGACCTACGGCGGCACATAAGAAAACCAATATATAATCGGCTTTTTTTATGAAATCTAAATTAAGTTTTTTCATGTGTTTTAATTTAAAAAGAGAAATAAAAGTATAGTACTCCCTATTGTATAACAATTGGTTATTCTTCCGTTGAAGTCAATTTTCAATCAACGTTAATGCTCCAAAATTATATTTTTTTTATTAAGCAACCTTGCGCATGGGATAAATTTTTAGAGGAGGTATGGGTTGACTGTGTTTTTAATGTTATTTTGAGGAATATACTTCTGATTTCTGAATATTTCTTACATTTGCTATTGTATGTGTTCTGGTGAGTAGATTGTTATTTAGATGGTTTTAATAACGGTTCACGATATGAGCTTTGTGAAACGAAAAAAGAGAAAATTGTTGAATAGTGTAGCTTGAACATATTTCTTTTAGTTGATTGGTTAAGGAAAGTATGTCGGACTTGGTTTTTATAGATCTGGAGGTAAATCCTCAAGAAAAAAAAGTGTTGGATTTTGGTGCAATAAAATCCAATGGCGTTAAATTACATACATCTCAAAAGATAGAATTTGAAAAATTTATTGAAGGATTCGAATATATTTGTGGACATAACATTTGCCATCATGATGCAAATTATTTTGATGTGTCGACGGATGTTCGTTTCATTGATACATTGTATATTTCTCCATTATTATTTCCAGAAAGACCTTATCATAATCTCTTAAAAAATGATAAAATACAATCAGATGACTTGTCTAACCCACTTAATGATGCAATTAAAACAAAGGAACTCTTTTATGATGAAATAAATGCGTTGCAACAGCTAGATAAGACATACTTGCAGATATTAGTTAATCTTCTTTATGACAAACCAGAATTCAATGGTTTTTTTAATTATATACAATTGAAACCTTGTGGGGATACGATTCGTTTTATTTCCACTTTTTTTGAAAAGAAGATATGTAGTAATGCACCCCTAGAAAAAATGGTAGAAATCGCTCCGATTGAGGTAGCTTACGCGCTTGCAATTATTTCAACCAATGATAAAACCTCTATCATTCCTCATTGGGTTCACCGACAATTTCCATTAATAGAGCGTGTGTTGAAAAGATTGCGAGGAACGCCATGTGGTAATAGATGTTTGTACTGCAAAGAGTTTTTAAATCCTCAAATTTATCTTAAGCGTATTTTTGGCTTTGATAGTTTTAGAAGATATAATGGAGAACCTTTGCAAGAAAATGCTGTAAATGCAGCTGTTAATAATAAATCATTGCTTGCCATATTCCCCACAGGAGGAGGCAAAAGTCTAACTTTCCAACTTCCTGCGCTAATTGCGGGGATTACAGAACGAGCTTTGACTGTTGTTATATCACCTTTACAATCTCTTATGAAAGACCAGGTGGACAATTTAGAGAAAAAAGGGATTGTAGATGCGGTTACAATCAATGGACTATTAAGCCCTCTCGAGCGCCAGAATGCAATAGAAAAAGTAGATTCTGGTGTGGCTTCCATTCTCTATATATCTCCTGAATCATTAAGAAGTAAAACAATAGAGAAACTTTTATTATCTCGTCAGATAGCTCGGTTTGTGATTGACGAAGCACATTGTTTTAGTGCATGGGGACAAGATTTTAGGGTTGATTACTTATACATAGGCAAGTACATTCGGGAATTGGCAGAGAAGAAAGGTATAAAAAACATACCCGTTTCTTGTTTTACTGCAACAGCTAAGCAAAAAGTCATTTCTGATATAAAAGATTATTTCAAGGATAATTTGGGAGTGGAACTGGAGTTGTATGCTTCTAATGCTTCTCGCACAAACCTTCGTTATCAAGTACGTCTAGTTGATCCCGAAACAAAAAAATATTTAGAACTTCGTGAATTAATTAAGACGAAGGATTGTCCGACAATAGTCTATGTTTCAAGGACAAAACAAACTGTAAAGTTGTCGGATCAGTTGAAGAATGATGGTATATTAGCATTACCATTTAATGGAAAAATGGATCCGAAAGAAAAACAAAGTCACCAGGACGATTTTATCAATGATACAGTACAAGTAATGGTGGCTACATCTGCTTTTGGTATGGGCGTGGACAAAGCTAATGTTAAGTTGGTGGTTCATTATGATATTTCAGACTCATTAGAGAACTACGTACAAGAGGCTGGACGCGCAGGACGTGATCCGAATCTGGAGGCGGAATGTTATGTGTTATATTCTGATAATGATTTAGATAAACACTTTATTCTCAATAATTCAACCCGTATATCATGTGCGGAGATTAATCAAATATGGCGTGCGATAAAAAACATGACTAAGAATCGCAAGTCAGTATGTTCTTCTGCCTTGGAAATAGCGAGAACTGCAGGATGGAATTATGAGGTGATCGATGTTGAAACTCGCGTTAAAACGGCTTTACAAGCTTTAGAAAATGCTGGATTTATTCAAAGGGGTAAGAACTCTCCACATGTCTATGCTACAAGTATTTTGGCAAAAAACTATGAGGAGGCAGCATCGAAAATAGATGCGTCAAAATTATTTCTAAGCATAGAAGAAAAAACGAGGGCAAAACGAATCATTAAATCACTTATATCGTGCAAACATATCACACGTGATGATGCAGAGGCTGCTGAGTCTAGGGTGGATTATTTGGCTGATATACTTGGTATGACTAAGGATGAAGTTGTTGACGTTGTGCAAATCATGAGGCAGGAAAAAATCTTGAAAGACGATAGAGACATCTCTGCTTTTATTGAATCCACAAGAAAATCACAGGAAGTTTTAGCTGCGTTTCAAAAACTTATTATGTTTATTTTGGATAAATTGACGGACGATGGCGTTTTGCTGAATTTGAAATTGTTAAATGAGGAAGCAGAAAAGTTATCGATAAAAACGAATGTGAAAAACATTAAAACCATTTTGCTGTTTTGGAAATCAAAGTCATATGTAAGACTTAATCAAGAGAATCAGGATTTGGTTGAAGTTATTCCTCAAATGACTATTGATGAATTGAAAAATAAGCAGATAAAAATTCTCTCTGTTTCTAATTTTATTGTGAAGTTTCTATCTCAACGATTTGAAAGTTCACAGAGAAAGGAACCTTTGATTCTGTTTTCGATTATTGAACTTTTGGAAGGTTACAATAATGATTTGTTTGTGGAGTATCATGCTGAAGTACATGATATAGAGGAAGCTCTGCTTTTCCTTGCTAAAATTAACTCGGTGAAATTGGAGGGAGGTTTTCTTGTGTTATACATGGGACTGAATATTAATCGAATAAAAGAGAATGGACGTTTGCAATATACTAAAGAAGATTATCGTAAACTAGATGAATTTTATCGTCATAAAATAGAACAAATACATATTGTAGGTGAGTTTGCCAATATGATGGTTCGGGATTATAATGCGGCAATAACCTTTGTAAATGATTATTTCTTCATGGATTACAAACGGTTTCTTTCAAAATATTTCACTCAGGAACGGCTTGTTCAAATAGGAAGAAATATTACGCCTAAAAAATACGATAAATTGTTTAAATCCCTTTCTCCTTTACAGAAAGAGATAATTGATGATGATTTGTCACCTCACATTGTTATTTCAGCAGGTCCGGGTAGTGGGAAAACACGTGTGCTGGTTCATAAATTAGCATCTTTATTGTTGTTAGAGGATATCAAATGTGAACAATTACTAATGCTTACCTTTTCGCGTGCTGCAGCTATAGAGTTTAAAATTAGATTGAGAAGTTTGTTGGAGAATGATATTAGTTTTTTGGAAATTAAAACATTTCATTCTTATTGTTTTGATCTGATTGGTAGGATGGGGAAAATAGAGGATGTGAAAGATGTGATACCACAGGCAACAAAGATGATTCTTGACAAAGAAGTTGAACCTAATAGAATTATTAAAAAGGTGCTTGTTATAGATGAGGCACAAGATATGACGGAGGAAGAGTTCCATTTGGTGGAAGCCTTGATGGAAAGTAATGATAATCTGCGAGTGATTGCGGTTGGAGATGATGATCAAAACATTTATCAGTTCAGAGGCTCATCTTCGGATTATTTCCAACGATTAATTACTAAGTACAATGCTAAGGCATATAACTTGTTGGAGAACTATCGTTCATCAGAAGAAATTGTCGCATTTGCCAATAAATTTGTCACTTCGATTCAAAACAGAATGAAGTCAGAACCAATTGTTTCTAAGCAACAAACGAATGGGGAGGTGGTGTTGGTTAAACATTCTTGTAGAGGTGGATTTGAAACTGCAGTGATTAATGATTTAAAAACGAACTATAAGGATGATACTTGTGCAGTGTTAACGAGTACCAATCATGAGGCACTTGTTATTTTAGGAATTCTAAAACGTAATGGTATAAAGTGTAAGTTGATTCAAAGTAATGATGGTTTCAACTTGTCTGATATAGCTGAACTGAGATTCTTTACGGAAATGATTCGGCAAAATATCTGTTCTCCTAAGATTAGTAAAGAGGTATGGGAAGGTGCAAAGCGTGCCTTGAATGAGCAATATTCGCTGAGTGCTTGCCTGCGTTTAATTAATGATATCGTCAATACGTTTGATTCTAATTATGAGGAGAAATATATGTCAGATTTTACTCTGTTCCTAAATGAATCTTCAATAGATGATTTCATAAAGACAGAAAAATCTACGGTCATGGTTTCAACTATACACAAGGCTAAGGGTCGAGAGTTTGATCAAGTATATATGTACCTCAACTGCCCTAGTATTAGTACAGATGAAGAGAAACGTAAACTATATGTTGGTTTTACAAGAGCCAAAAGATATCTCAATATTCATTATAATACTACAGCATTGGATGATTTACAGTCTGTTGCAACAGAGTTTCGCATAGACAATACTCAATATGATAGCTTAGAACAAATAGTAGTTCCTTTGACACATAAGGATGTCAATCTTGCATTTTTCAAGGATAAAAAAGCGTTGATTACCAGACTCCGTAGTGGTATGAATCTTGATATTTCTGCAGATTATTTGTTGAAAGATAATCATAAAATTCTCAAATTTTCAAAAGCTTTTTCAGATAAACTGATAGAATATCAGAAGATGGGTTACGTACCTTCGAAGGCGAAGATTCGTTTTGTGGTTTGGTGGTATTGTAAAGATGATGATAGGGAGTATGTTATATTTCTACCTGCGTTATATTTGGAAAAGAAAAAAAGTGAAAGCTGATTAATTTCATACATGGTATATTGCTACAAAGATAATTACAAAAAAATGAAGGTGTGTCATTTCTGACACACCTTCGTTTGTCTATGATTGATCAATTCGTGCTTATTCATTCATATCCACCGCATAGTAAACCACCTTTCCATTAGGTAATATACCTGATATGAAGAGTGCTTTTTCTTGTTCGCCCTTCAAAGTGCTGATGATACTTTCTACATCTGTGGTGGATGTCACCTTCTGATTGTTGATTCGTAAGATGATGTAGCCCTTAGGAATACCTGCTTGTTGAAAGCGGCCACCTTTTTCTACGCTTGTCACCTGCAATCCGTAGTTGATACCTAAACTGCTCTTCTGCTTGTCGGTAAGTGGTGTCAGCGTTGCTCCCAATTGACTTGCATCGTAGTTCTTGACAACATTGGTGTTACCCATCATATTTTTCAGTGTGACGGTGACATTCTCTAACTTTCCGTTGCGGGTAAGTGTTACCTTCACTTTGTCACCTGGACGGAATCGACTGATCTTCTCTTGTAGTTCAGAGACTGATTTGACTTTTTGTCCTTCTATGTGTGTGATGACATCACCTTCTTTGATGCCAGCATCTTTTGCAGCACTGTTTTCACCAACCGCTGCTACGTATGCACCTTCCATTGTCTCTAGGTTCTTTTCTTTTGCAAAGTCAGCATTGATGTCCTGTATTTGAACTCCCAACAATGCTCTCTGTACTGTGCCGTATTCCTTAAGGTCGGCTACCACTTTACTCATAATTGTGGTAGGTATGGCAAATGCATAACCTGTGTATGAACCTGTTTGTGAAGCAATTGCGGCATTGATTCCAACTAGTTCGCCTTTGGTGTTGACCAATGCTCCACCACTGTTACCTGGATTGACGGCTGCATCGGTCTGAATAAAGGATTCAATCTTCATATCACCGGATAAAATGTTGATGTTTCTAGCTTTTGCACTGACAATACCTGCAGTGACGGTTGATGTCAGGTTGAATGGATTACCAACAGCTAGAACCCATTCGCCTACTTTCAAATCATCTGAGTTCCCGATCGGTAGCGTAGGAAGATCCTTGGCATCTACTTTTAGTAATGCCAAATCAGTGGTTGGGTCTGTACCCACAATATCTGCCTTGAATTGTCTTTTGTCATTTAAGACAACGCTTACCTGAGAGGCTCCTTCTACCACATGATTGTTAGTGACGATGTATCCGTCTTTTGTTAAAATGACACCCGAACCAGAAGCTTGTCTTTTCTGAGGCGCCTGCTGGAAATTACGTTCCCCGAAAAAGTATTCAAGGAATGGATCGTTCATACGTGATTGTTGAACTTCGTAGGTGGTCATAACATGGACAACTGCATTGACGGATTGGTCGGCAGCATATGTGAAATCAACAGGTTCGCCACCATGCGTAAAGGCCGAATATTGAACGGGAGCTTTTGTCTCTTGTATGATTACATTCTCTGTCTTTCCGAAATTTTTAACGTAAAAGCAGGAAACACCCGCACTGACTGCAGCAACAACCGCTAAGATTCCTAATTCTTTCAAATGTTTCATGTCTTTCAAATTTAAGTTAGTATTATCTTTTTATTAAATAACATACAAATAATATGCTCTTATTGTGTATGCCGTGGCTTTATTAAAGAAGATTAACCAACTCGAGACACTTTTAACATAGATTAAATGTTCAACGTAATCTGAGAATGACAAGATGACAGAAAAAGATTCTATATACTATAACCTAGGAGAAACCGATCGGGATAAAATGGATTATTCTATTCTTACATTTAATTTTCCTGATAATAGAATGCCTACTTTTAATCCTTTAGGCGTTAGGAATATATCGTTTACATCCAGTTGATTAAGCATACCATCCATATAGACGTTCTCAATTAATTCTTTGTTGAATAGTTCATCTCGGCTGCTTTCTTTTATCAATGCAAATTCATCCTTTAGTGAGATGACAAGCTTTGCCTCAATAATCTTTTTCAATCCTTTTTTATAGAATAGGTTGACGATTTTTGCCAACACATTTTTAGTTTTTATTTGGTAGTCAACATCTTTGATTCGGATGGAAGAGGTGGATTGCTCAAAGTAGGGAACACCCGTTAAATAGATAGTTCCGTTGATGAAGCCTTTGGCATAGACACCGATGACAAGTTTGTCATTTTGTCCGAAAATCTCCATGCTATCAACATAGATGGTGTGGCGGCCCTCTCCGAATGTCTCACCTATCATGATGTCTTTGGCAATAGAATCGATGGTGGAGTAGGGAATATCAGCCAAAAGATTTACTTGTACACGTTCGTCGGTGTTTGTAAACATTTGGAACCGAGGCATGTCTTTCTCCTTTTGTGTGATCTTAGGAGGCACGTCCATATAGATTTCAGACAGACATTTGATACCTATTGTGGTGGTGATATGTCCCTGATATCCTTTGATCGGTGTGGAATATAAGTTCTTCGGAGTGATCTTTATCCATGCTTTATACCCACTTTCAGAAATGTCTATAGGGTCTTGAACAGACTCCCATATTTCCTGAATATAGTTTTGTAGAGGTACATATTTCTTAACCGTTTCATCAATGGTATTGTTCAGAAATGTTTTGTTGTCGTTGAGTATTTTGTTGACCAATGAAGTGATTGGGATCTCTATGACACCGAATTTCAGGACAGGTTTCTTTATCCAGTTGTATTGTATGATTTCCGTTTTGGTGATAAGTCCCCAGTCCCTCGAAAAACTGATGGCGGTCTTCATCTCTAAGTTGATTGTTCCTTCAATCTCCTGATCAGTATAGGTGAATCCCAATCCGAATCTTTTCTTGATCCAAATCTTTATAGGTACTTTATAACTTAGTACGTTTTCATCGAAAGAGATTTTGAAATCATTCTCTTTCCAAGCACGAGCCATAAGACTATCATCTTCAATGACATCATCCTCGTACAATAGTCCGTTGAAGTTGTCATTTAACTTTTTCTCTAACAATAAAACATTGATATTGATAGGAATGTGTAGGATTGATGGTTTAGGAGTGTATATGACTTCTTCATAAGCTTCTTCCGGACGTTCTTCATAGACGACAGTATCTGAAGAAAGGGAATCAGGTAATTGATTTGTTAAATCAGTATCTTCAATTATGATTTCTTCAACGGTTCTTTTTGCATGCACATTAAATGCAAGAGTCACCAATAAAGCGAACAAGAGAAACTTCTTTGTTTTCATATCAATTCACAAATTAAAAACACTGCAAAGTTATTGAAACATTTTTTGTTCTTATCATAAATGACTTAAAATATTAATGGAATTGTAATGATAGTTAATTGAATAAAAATGTTCATTGACTTAAACAATATGGTAATAATCAAAAAAATAAGTAATATTGCAACTTATAGTATAAATTAAATTTTAAAGTCATGAGAAACATACACTTTCGTATCCTTTTAGTGTTTGGATTTATTGTGTGCTGTGCGTCGGCTTGGGGAGAAGGCGTCGCAGCTAAAATCACGGTAGAATCGTCTGAAAAGACACAAACGTTTGACATGTATGAATCAGGGAAAATGTATTTCGCTGATGATTTTTTGATTATTGAGACTGATGCTAATGCAGTGTCAAGACAAAATCCAGTCAAAATCGATTTGAAGGAGATAAAGAAACTTTTATTCACTTCAGGAGAATTTTCAAAAATAGATGATGCTACGTATGTGTCATCATTTGATCTATCACCTAATCCAGCAAAGGAGTATGTCATTGTTCGTATTCCATTTGAGGAGGAGTGCAATTTTTTAGTATATGATATGAAAGGTGAAGTGAAGATGTCGGGAAAAACAAATAATGGGGGCAAGATAGATGTTAGCTCACTTCCAGCTGGAGTATATCTAATGAATATTGGTAGTATGTATATTAAATTTAACAAGATATGAAAAGGATTTCTGTTCTCTTATTCGCATCGTTTTTGGGTCTGTTGCTTTGGGCTCAACGATCTATTATTATATATTTAGGTAATGTGGGGAAGGAGAGTATTAAAATTTCTGAGGTTGATACAATACGTTTTAAAGATGGCAAGATTTTAATCGAGGGTAAGGAAGGAAAAGCCTATAATATTGCAGATGTTGATAGCGCTACATTCGATTTAGGTGCTAGAGATACCGTGTTTATTACCTATCAGAATAGTTCAGTGATTATTAACAACCCGTATGGTGAAGAGATTGAGACTTATACGGATGCTGCTCATGTGACGCTCGTTTCTCATGTTGGGAAGAAAGGTGTTGTATATTATCTTTCTGGATCTTCTTCGGATGGATCTTTTGATTTCACACCAGACAAAGGCTATACATTGGTGTTTGACAATCTCTCTCTCTCGGGAGATAATTCACCTATTGTGCTGAACAAAGGATTGGACGATGAATCGTATGCGGCTACCGTCCATTTGATTGGTAAATCAGTGTTGTCTGATGGTAATGGGAATAATTTTAAATCAGCACTTTATTCAAAATCAAAACTTAAGATTAGTCAAGATAGCCTGGCAAGTACCGGTGAGTTGACTGTGCAAGGTAAGAAACAACATGCGATCAACTCTTCGAAACGAATTGAGATATACAGTGGAAAAGTATCTATTGACCAAGCAGAAGGAGATGGTATCAATGCTGACGGCTTGGAGATGTATGGCGGAGAGTTGTCCATCAAAGGCACGAAGAGTGATGGCGTAGATTGTAGTGAGTTGATTTATATTAAGGATGGAAAGGTTTCATTATCTATTTCTTCTGATGATTCAAAAGGATTGAAGTGTGACAGTGTTGTGGAAATCAAAGGAGGTGCTTTGAGTGCTAGTGTCTCTGGAAAAGGATCCAAGGCAATTAGAGGGAAGAAGAAAGCTCTTGTCTCTGGAGGTTCTGTACAGATCTCATTAGAGGCAAAAGAACCATTTGCTGGGGAAAATAATGATTATGGATATAATGCAGGTATCTCGTGCGATGGTGATGTGGAGATCTCGGGAGATGGTACTATTGAGATAAAAGGAAACGGTGTGGCAGCTAAAGGAATTAATTCAGATGCCAATGTAGCCATTAGTGGAGGTACATGTACGATAGATCTCACAGGTAATTATTATGATGAGAAAGCGAATCGTGATACTGTGTCTTGTATGGGTATCAAATGTGATGGTAATGTGACCATTTCAGGAGGAAAGAACACAATAAAGATTGGTTCTGATGCTAAATTAGCGAAGGGAATCAAGGCAGATGGAGATTTGACAATCACAGACGGAGAGTTGTCGATTTCGGTTGATGGCGGATATTTTATTACGAAGGAATCCAATACTTCTTCACAAGGTGGAGGAGGGGGCGGCTGGAGTTGGCCAGGTTGGAATACAAGTAGCTCCAAACCAGACTATGAATATGCTACGGCGAAGGCAATTAAGGTGGAAGGAAACGTTACAATCACAGGTGGGGATAATAAACTCTCATCTTCGTTGGGTAAAGGTCTGATCTGTGATGGAACCATCACGTTGGGAAGTGATGGAGGTAGCATAAATGATTATGTGCTCTCTATTAGCGCAGGAAACCGTAGCGGTGAAACCTACATCATTCCAGGTAACTCAATTGAAATGGAACGTACGAAGTACCATGGCTATCCTAAGGGAATCAGAGCAGGTAAATCAGTTGTGATTAACAGCGGTACGATTGATATTTATGCATTCGATACTGGTATTTTAGCACCTGAGGTTAAAATTAACGGTGGAGATATCGAAGTGGATGCACCGTATGATCAGGGAGTTTTCGGAAAAGAGAAACTTGAAATCATGGGTGGTGATCTAAGAGTGTTGTCGTCATACGAGGCTTTGTCTGGAGCTATCATCAGATTAGGTGGAGACAGTAAGACATACGTTATTGCAGACGATGATGCATGGAACGCTACAGATGGAAATGAGAGTTCTAAGAGTGTACATATATATGTGGAAGGAGGATTGCACTATGCACAGTGTATGGGAGACGGATTGGATTCTAACGGAGATATGATTGTTTCGGGCGGTATCACAGTTGTGGCGCAGAGTCATTCTCTAAACTCTCCATTGGACACAGATACAGGATGGAAACACCAGGGTGGATTTGTATTTGCTGTTGGTGGAAATGGAATGTTCAATGAGTCAATTCCTGTAGAGTCGAAGGGACATATCTATAGCAGTGACATCTCATTGTCTAAGGATCAATATATTTTGGTGGCTAATGATGCCGGACAGGTGTTGGCGGCGATTAAGATGCCGTTGGATCCTTTGACTAGCAACAGAAAGAGTGGCGCCGTATGTGCGTACAATTCAGAAGTGAAGAATTATAAGTTCTATGTTGGAAACAGCTTCAACGGAGCTATGGATTATTTCGATGGACGTTTCGGCATGTACACTCCGGCACAAAATTTCAGCATCAACGGTTTCACTAGCTTTCAGGTCAGCACACAGACTGGTAATGGTAGTGCCTTCGGTGGTGGAGGCGGAGGTTTCCAATGGTAAAATAGTAATGATATAATAAATAAGATAAAGCGAAGGAATGGTGAGAATCTGTTCCTTCGCTTTTTTTCTTTAAAGAGAGTGTGCATTTGGCAAAAGACCTTTTTGTAGTAAAACGTGATGGTATTTGAGAGAAAAATAATAATTTTGCATGAAAATTTTGTACTAACATGATGATTCAGATTGACGATACAATCATTTCGATGGATTTATTTGAAAAGCAATTTTGTTGCGATCTGTCGGACTGTAAAGGAATATGTTGTATAGAAGGAGATTCAGGTGCACCTTTGGAAGAATCGGAAGTGCCTATATTGGAAAAAATCCTTCCTGTTGTCTGGGATGATTTGTCCGATAAATCTAAGGCAGTTATTGAAAAACAAGGCGTTTCATATATAGATATTGAAGGCGATCGTGTTACATCGATTGTGGATGGTTGCGAGTGCGTCTTTACTTATTTGGATGAAAATGGAGTCTGTAAATGTGCCATAGAAAAAGCCTATAGAGAGGGTAAGATTGATTTCTATAAGCCGATATCCTGTCATTTATATCCAGTTAGATTGGAGAACCTTAGGAATGGAACTGTTGGCATAAATATACATCGTTGGAAAGTATGCAAGGCTGCATTTGAACAAGGTCGTAAGTGTGGTCTTCCTGTCTATCAGTTCCTTAAAGAACCGCTTATTCGACGTTTTGGTGCCGAGTGGTATGAGAAAGTCTGTATCGCAGCTGAGGAAATCAAAAAGATGAATAAATAATCAAACCTATTAGCTGAATGGATTTACAGAGAGATATATTTTATGATGAGTTGCCTAATGGTGTTCGTATCTTACATCTTTATGATGATTCTCCAGTTGCATATTGTGGTTATGCAATTAATGTTGGTACACGTGACGAATTAGAAAAAGAGTCAGGTATGGCTCATTTTATCGAACACACGTTGTTTAAGGGAACAAAGAAAAGAAAATCTTGGCATATCTTGAATCGATTAGAGTCTGTTGGCGGCGAATTGAATGCATATACAACTAAAGAAGAGACCTTCGTATATGCTAATTTCCTGTGTGAAGATTTTGAACGTGCCGTTGATCTCTGCTCCGACATAGTTTTTCATGCTACTTTTCCTCAGAAAGAGTTAGAAAAGGAGGTGGATGTGATTATTGATGAAATACAATCCTATAAGGATACACCTTCGGAACAAATATACGATGACTTTGAGGAGTTGTTTTTTGAAGGATCTCCGTTAGGTAGAAATATCTTAGGGGAGGCGAGACGACTGAAGAAATACAAGACTGAAGATGCTATTGCGTTTGTGCAACGGACATATAATACAGATAAAATCTTATTCTTTTCGTTGGGTAAGATACCATTCTCTAGAGTGAAAAGAATCGTGATGAAGTATGTTTCCGATATTCCTGCCAAGAAAAGCGATTCAAATAACTTGATATCATCATCTGTCACACCATTTTCTAAAATTGTGAATAAACACACCTCGCAGTCACATGTCATGATTGGTGCACATGGATATGATTTATATGATGATAAGAGGTTGCCTTTGTGCTTACTAAATAATATCATTGGAGGACCTTCGATGAATAGTCGTCTCAATATGTTGTTACGAGAAAAAAATGGTATGGCCTATAATGTGGAATCAACCTATACTTCATATTCAGATGCTGGTTTGTGGGTAGTTTATTTCGGAACAGATGAAAAGAATCGGGAGAAATGTACACAGTTGGTGATGTCGGAATTGAAAAAGATGCGAGAACAGCAAATGACCACTTTGCAGATAGACCGGTATAAGAAACAGTTGATGGGACAGATGGCTATTATGCAGGAGAATCGAGAAAATTTGGTTCTTTCATTGGCCAAAAGCTTTTTGTATTTCAATAAGTTTGAGACATTAGAGAGTGTCTCCAAACAGTTGGATGCCCTTACCCCTCAGATTCTACAAGAGGTGTCGAGAGAAGTGTTTGATGAAAAATGTATATCCTCTTTAGTGTATGCATGTAAAGCCTAATTAAACACGATTGTTAGGTTGTTCCATAAAAAAGAGTAGAAGAATAAATAAATTCTGACTCTTTTATTTTATTTTATTGTTAATTAATGTTTATTTTTGTATATTTGAATTGTCTGTATAAATAAAATTAATAGATGAAAAGCAAAAAAAGCATTTGAGTTGAACTTTATTCAGATTTAGATGTATCTTTGGAGGAAGATATGAAAAGTGACTATCTATTCGCATCCATAATAGTAGTAGAGATGTGTTAAGACGTAGTTATCTATTTATGTCCAAAAGATTTAGAGAGAAGGAAAAGGATATGTGTCAAATATAAAATAGAATGTGATGAGGAAATATTTTATAGGATTACTAATGGTGATTTGTACACTCCCGCTAAGTACATTCGCACAGGATTATTCATTGACGAGTCATAATACGACTCCGTTTGCGCTGAACCCAGCATTGGCAGGAGCAGCGAATTCTATTCGTTTTGGTTTGAACTATAGACAACATTGGCCTGCATTAGGTAATAAATTCCATACTATTCGTGCATCATACGATCAGAACTTTTATAAGCAGATGTGTTCGGCAGGATTTGCCTATACATACGATAATATGGCGGCAGGAACATATCAGATTAATGAGTTCAATTTAGTGTATGCGCATACGATACGTTTAAAGGATCACTATTTTATTCGCTTGGGTGTTCAGGCTGCGCTTTTTGCTAATTTCTTGGGCGATAAGTTTGAGTTTGAAGACCAATATGATACATATTACAGAAAAGTGATGACACCAACCTTGGAAAACATCGGTAATGATTCGCGTGTTTTTGCAGATTTCTCGGCGGGAGGAGCATTTGTAATAGAGAACATGTTGACGTTTGGTGTTTCAATCTATCATATCGGGGAACCTAAGAATGGTTTCTTGGATAAACAAGATAATGTTTTGGAACGTAAATTTACTGTTCATGCTAGTTATTTCCATGATCTACAATCCCAGAATGGATTGTTTGGACGTTCGGACTTGTCTAGTAACTATTTGTTTACAAATGTTTACTATCAGATGCAGGGCGAATTCCAAAATTTCTATGCAGGTGTAGGTTTATTATATAGTCCATTGTTGGTGGGAGTAGCATTTAAGTCGGATTTCACTGATGTTTACACACCTTCCTTTATGGCTGGTTTGCAATTTGGTAGTTTCCAGTTCAGTTATGTATATGACCTGTTTACTGCACGAACAAAGAAAAATGGTTCATGGTCTCATGAAATCAACTTGATTTACATCATTCGTAAACATGAGAAGTATCCATGTCCGGTTGTTTATTGGTAAAAAATTATTTGGCGGATTTTCTGTATCTTTGCATCTATTATGGATTTGAGAGATGAAAATTTAGAAAAATATATTTTGGAGCATATAGACAGTGAGCCGGAATATTTAAAGGAATTGGTTCGTGATACAAATTTGTACACATTGAAACCTCGTATGTTATCAGGACATCTTCAGGGTAGAATACTGAAGATGTTTTGTTCTATGATGTCAGTCGAACGAATTTTGGAAATCGGAACCTTTACAGGCTATTCTGCCCTTTGTATGGCAGAAGCATTGCCTGAGACTGGAGAATTGCATACCATAGAGATCAATGACGAGATGGAGGATTTCTTGCTCCAACTGTTTGAGAAGAGAGATCCATCGGCTAAAATTAAACTACATATAGGTGATGCAATACAAATCATACCGACAATAGATGGTTGGTTTGACGTCGTCTTTATGGATGGTAATAAACGTCACTATGTGGAGTATTATGAAACAGTAATGCCAAAGCTCCGTTTAGGTGGATTGATCATTGCTGATAATACCTTGTGGGATGGACATGTGCTAGAGGAAACTAGAGATGCTCAGACTGTAGGAATACAGAAATTCAATGATTTGATAATGTCTGATGATAGAGTTGAAAAGGTGATTATTCCTGTTCGTGATGGAATGACATTGATAAGGAAAATAAAAAATTAATTAATTGAAGATATGAATTTATTTAGGAAAATCTTGTGGACTGTAGGTGTCTTATCTTTGTTTTTCGGGTCTTGTAAAAAAGAAGAAGAACCAGTAGATACGATTCTTGAGGCTCAAAAGAATAAAGAGTGGGGTGAGTCTTTTTTACAAGAGAAAAAATCGCAAGCAGGTGTGTATGAAGATCCTTCTGGATTGTTATATGAAATATTTATACAAGGAACAGGCGCAAAGCCGGGAGCTAAGGATACTGTTGTAATAACGTATAATGGCTATTTTATCGATAATAGACAATTTGTCACGATGACAGAAAAAAAGGCAATGGAAGATATGATGGAAGGATTTCATATCGGTTTACGTCACATGAATGAAGGTTCTACATATCGATTATATATTCCGTATTACTTAGCATACGGCACTCGTTCGCTGAAAGCTGTGTATGATAAGAAAGAATATAAAATTAAAGAATATTCAGCGCTCATCTATGATATAACGTTGGATAGTATTATCTTTGTAGAGTAATTTTGAATGATCATAAAAACAATATAAATCGTTAAAAGTATGTTAACGCTTAAGGTTATTACAGAGAATCCGGATGAAGTTATCCGTAAATTGGCAAGAAAGCATTTTGATGCCAAAGAACCGATTGCAAAAGTGTTGGAGTTAGATAAGGTGAGAAGAACATCGCAATCGTCGTTAGATGCTATTTTGGCTGAGATAAATACTTTGTCAAAAAGTGTGGGTCAGTTGATGAAAGAGGGCAAGAAAGATGAAGCTCAACAAGCAAAAGATAAAGTGGCTTCATTGAAAGAGCAGACAAAGAACTTGCAAGAGGATATGGATCGTTCTCAAAATGATATTACTTCTATATTGCTTACAATTCCTAATATCCCTTATGATGATGTGCCTGATGGAAAGAGTGCGGAAGATAATGAAGTGGTGAAAATTGTAGATAACATTCCTTCCTTGCCTGCTGATGCGCTTCCTCACTGGGAACTTGCAAAAAAATATGATTTAATAGACTTTGAGCTTGGAGTTAAAATTACAGGTGCAGGATTTCCTGTTTATAAAGGATTGGGTGCCCGTTTGCAACGTGCATTGATCAACTTCTTTTTGGATAATGCTCGTGAGGCTGGCTATACAGAAATCATGCCGCCTACTGTTGTAAATCAAGCATCTGGATATGGTACAGGTCAGTTGCCAGATAAAGAGGGACAGATGTATCACTGTGAGGTGGATGACCTTTATTTAATCCCTACAGCAGAGGTGCCTGTAACGAACATTTATCGTGACGTAATATTGGATGAGAAAGACCTTCCTATTAAGAATTGTGCTTATACACAGTGTTTCCGTCGTGAGGCTGGTTCATATGGTAAGGATGTGCGTGGTTTGAATCGTTTACATGAGTTTTCTAAAATAGAAATCGTACGTATTGATACTCCTGAACACTCAAAACAATCTCATCAAGAGATGTTGGATCATGTGGAAGGTTTGTTGAAGAAATTGGAACTTCCATACCGTATTCTTCATCTGTGTGGCGGTGATATGAGTTTCACTGCTGCTACATGTTTTGATTTTGAAGTCTATTCAGAAGCTCAAAAGCGTTGGTTGGAGGTCTCTTCAGTTTCTAATTTTGATACATATCAAGCTAATCGTTTGAAGTGTAGATATAAGGGCGCTGATAAAAAAACTCAATTGTGTCATACCTTAAATGGTAGTGCATTGGCTTTGCCTCGTATCGTGGCAGCTTTGTTAGAGAATAATCAAACACCAGAGGGAATCAAGATTCCTAAAGCTCTTGTTCCTTATATGGGTTGTGATATGATTAAGTAATTTGTATTTCCATAATATAAAAAGAGAGTGTATCAAAAATGAATTTTGATATGCTCTTTTTGTTCTAAACTCCATGTGTGGAAGAATTGGTAAACCTAATAAAACATGACATCACACACTACAGAAGATCAAATCGAATCTCTTTTGGAAAAGCCTTTTTGGGTAATCGACTTCCTGCCGGAACAAGTTTCGGCAGAACGTTCCAAACAATATTTTGCAGTGGATGAGTATTTCTGTAATAGTCAGTATATTAATCTATTGTATCAGAAATTCGCATATCTGATCATAAAACTCAGTTGCTATTTTGACATCGATGGCAATCCATCTCCAGAGGATATCTTTGATCATGTGAAAGAATGTACAACGAAGGGGTATATGAATTTCCTTTTTCCTAACGACAATGTTCTCATCACTTTGAATGGTGGCGATTTATATATGACGGTGTATAATCCCAATGAACGTTTTTTGCAGTTACTTCAGCGTATAGCAACGTTGGAAGGACTTTTTTTGAGAAATAACTTTGAATAACTATAGATGCGAACCATAGTTCACAATTCATTTGCACCTGTTGAATAGCCATTTCCTCTAAAAGTATGGTCAAAGACCTTAACTTCCGAAATAAGGGTAATTCTTCCCGAAATAAATGTTTCCGCAAGAAAAAAGTGTGTCGTATTTTTGCATAGTGACAAATATTTAAATG
>CACXCA010000019.1 GCA_902766045.1 uncultured Bacteroidales bacterium | reverse complement strand
CGCTCAGGCCGCGTGGGCCAATAGGTCCGCGGACGTGAGGCTACGCGGTTTCCTTGATATAGAAAAAGCGTTGTCATTCGCGTTGAAAAATGTTTTCGGCATGTTTTCTTACCCTGTTTTCTTGGAAAACAGTATAATGATGCAATCATGGTGATAGCGGATGATATGGTTATGGAAGCTCGCTTACGATAAACATACCATACGATAGCACAATGCCTATCTATAGGCTATACTGCTTTGTTTTCCTTTATATACAGAGAAAAGCGTTAGAATACGTAGAGCTTGCCTTCGCAGAAATGATACCGTTCGATTTGGGCACGCCTCTCCGTACCAAAGTTAACGAGTATAGCAATTGGGAACTTAGTGGCACGGAGATAACCGAAAGTTTGGTAGTGCTCCCGTTCGGAGAGTTGCGTTATAGCCTTACATTCCACGATGATATTGCCAACTGGGGACTCCACTACCAAATCCATCTTAAGGTAGGCTTCGAGCGGTTCGTCATTGAAGGTAGGATGGAATTGATACTCCTTATGCACCTTCAACCCCTGCTTCATCATCTGCTTCGCCAACGCCTCCTGATAAATATACTCCGGCAATCCCGCGCCCAATTGTTTGTATACTTCGTATATGCAGCCTACGACATCATAGGAAGCTTGCACGAGTTGCGACTTCTTGGGTTCTTCTACCGATTCCATCCGTTCCGGCTTCTGCGGCAGCATATCTTTTACTTCTAATCTCGTCATACTCGAACGATTTTTTCTTCGATCTTCATAATTGTTTCTTATATAAACACAAACGCAGCATTCCTGCCGCGTCTGTTAATTATTTCATTCTTCCGTTTCTGCTGGTAATCGAACAAAGGATGACATCTCCGCCAATTGATACATGATGTACATCAAGTTTGGATCAATAGCTTCTAATGGTTCTCCATTGGGTTTGTAGAAATTACATGCCGTAACCAACTCGCCTTCCATTTGGATAACAATTCCCGCATGAACCGGATTGTGTTCAGATGTAAGAACATCAACCTTGGAATCTTCTAATGGAATCTGAATCTGCCTGATCTCACCCACATTTAATTCACCATGACCACATATAGAATCGCCTTTTTTACGTGGAGGCAGACGTTTTATAGCCGCTATAATATCGTCGCATTGCTCCAAGCGAAATAGAGAAATGTTTGCTTCCGCTTTTCCACTCCTCATGATTTCCATGTAGAACGCTTGTGGGCCTATTTGCCCATCGAGATCCAAAAAAGAAGGCGAAAAGATGGCACGAGCCACTTGTTCACCCTCTGCTACCGGAATCATATTTGTCGATTTACCCTTTGGCACAACCTTTAACTATTCAACGAATGGATAATACCGAGCACTTCTGCAAAGCACTCAGCAGCCGGTTTTTGGAATGCCTCATAAGATGCTCCGACTTTCTTGAATGCGGATACTGTTGATTTGCCGATATTAATAGAAGAACGCTTGCCTTCCCCACGATAATGCATCATTACCGTTCCATTAACATAAGGACCTATATTCCAGTGCTCCAATTCTGCATCAGAACAATGAGCAATGAGCCGCTTAGAAAAATCTATCGCAGCAGGAACGATAGGCAATCCTCCAGGCACCCACCCTTCTTCTAAAGTCCTCATATTTTCTAATCTTTCAAGCAATCTTGATTTAATTATATTTTGCGCAACAGGAGCGGTTCTTACACATTGGAGAATCAATTCCTCTTGACATCGCTGTGACTCATGTGAGTATATAGATGCCGTGGCTGGACCAGGCATAAAAGCCATTAATAGACCCAAGGCTACACTGGAGAACATGCCACGGGACGCAGCATTTCGGCCCATAGTCTCTACTACAGGGACAAACTCTACTGATTGGTACGAGTCAATAATTGAAATATTTTGCACTATGGCCTTTTTCTCACTTATTCTCATTCTCTCTCAAAGATTGCTTCATTGTATCTGATAATATAGCATTCCATACATCATATGCAGCATCATTCAACATATCCAACCGCGATTCTACTTTTCTGAGATCTCGTAAATTATAGTCAGATGCAGCAACTGTTAATTCGAGTGTATAATTTTTCTCTCCTTCGTTAATATTACATTTTGCATAACGCTGAATGCCATTTTCATCCGGTCCTGGTTCAATTTGTCTATCATCAGCGTTTTTTAAAAACTCACTCGAACAAACTACTTGCTCAAATTGTTCTGGAGTCACTGTTTCCATATCCGGCTTCGAACGATCTAACTTAAATTCATTCACCTTAAAGATATGCATTGCTGCAACTTTTGATGCATCAATCACATCGCAATATTGCTGAAGATACGACAAAACTATAGTTTTAAAATGATCGTATGATTCGTACTTGCTTACATGAGCATTGACTATAAACAATTCACGATTAGCAATGATGGATATACCTGATTTAAGAGCGACCACAAATCCTTTAGCAAAGTCTGAGAACTCCTTAATCTCATAGCCATCACTGCGTAAACTATCTGCGTAGTTTTTCACTTTCTCTTCGCTGCGTGACGTTTCTGACAATAAAAATATATACGAAACATTCTTCAAAAAAGAGGTACGAAAAACTCTACGCTTTACATGCTCTATTTTAAAACATTCACCTTTCATGGGTATTATAACTATATACTTTTTCCCGTTGCAAAATTACAAAAAATTTTGCACATACACAATAGTTGTGTATCATTTTCTTAAAGATTGATAATACTTTTATTAATATCCGGCATATTTTACGCGCGAATTCTTAAAAATCGACATGTCGTTATGTGACGAAAAATCGTCACTTACGCGCGTATATCGTCCGAATTCGCTCGTAATCAAATCTTCGTTTTCTTACTGGTTTTCGGCATTGTTTTCTTAAAAGGCAGCAGTATGGTGTTTACACCAGACAGTAGATAAACATACAAGGATTTGTCTGGGTATTTATTCACAAGCAAAGACTTGGATGATTAGATACAAGGCGTAAGACCATGCTGCCGCGTTTTCCTTTTAATCAAACGTTTTCCTTTTAATCAGGAAGGAACTCAGCGCAGCGGATAACCGAGCCAGGAGCCGAAGGAGTCAACGAGAGGTTCCTCGAGTTCCTTGGCTCTTCGGATCTCATCCGGCAGACCAAACTTCTCGCAGTAGGTCTTAAGCATCCGCGCAAAATCCATCGGTTTCACCTTAATCTTCGGCTCATTCCAATACTCCTGCATCTTCTTCTCCAGCGTCTTGCGTAGGTCTGATTTCTTGTACTTCTTTACTTTCTCCATAGGCAATTTGTTAATAAAAGTTTTCGGTTTGTTTTCTTATCTGTTTTCTTGGAGACGATACGATGATGTTGTTATCATCAAGAAGATAAGCATACGATTATGCGTCTGGATGTTTACATACAAGCGAATAAGCGGATGCTTAGCTTCAAGTCGCAAGACTATATTGTCTCGTTTTCCTTTAATAGATAATCATCAAAAATTCACACCACCTGCTCCGCTATCTTCCAAAGTTCTTTTATCGTCCGCTTTGCCCCTGCCTGACGCATTGCTCTTACTAATCGTGCTTTGCGTGCAAACCGTTCG
>CACXCA010000018.1 GCA_902766045.1 uncultured Bacteroidales bacterium | reverse complement strand
CGAGCGTGAAACCAATCTTCGCAATGCTAAAAATCTCAAGGCGTTGGGAGTAGATGTGGAAACCATTTCCAAAGCGACTGGTCTCACTAAAGAGGAAATTGAAAGTTTGTAATGTTCCCTCTCAACAAGAACACGACCGACGGAATGGACAAGTTTGTGACGACCTACTACGTGCGCGACCCGCAGGGCAACGTGCTGGCAGTGTATCTCCGACGGACCATTTATACCAGAAAGGGAATGAATACGTTCAGCCAGATCAAGAGAAGGTGAAGTTTTACAAAGAGAAAATAAACGAATATTGGAAGAGAAAAAAATAGCATGGGAGGGGGAAAGAGAATGTTTGAATCAACCTCAAAAACAAGAGCGAAGAGATCGTTGAGATAAACTGAACGGTGACGGACAAGAATAGGAGAGTGAAATTTTCATTGCTATGAATTATATCGCGATAATAAAGAAAAGCATGTTGGCTTATGCGATGATAGTGATCGCATTGTGTCTATTCGTATATATATATGAACGCAGACTTTGCTTTCCAATGAAAATTGGTGTTGAGCATTTATGGATGCTTTTGATTCCTACATATATATCATCCCGGTACGTGTTGAAAGACAAGCCATCTGATTTCTTGTTTAGAATTCTTTCTTTTGATTATATTGTCTTTACTTATTATAGTTTTCATGATGTTCAGCTTGTGCCTTTTTTGCTTATTAGTTTTGTTCTATGGATATTAATTGAACTGTTTTTAATAATAAGACGGAAAACAATTATACCATTCTTTTCTTCTGATGTTGAGGCTGATAAGGGTCGATTTTGGAAGCAAGTTTATAATGAGAATAAGATTTTCATTATCGTTCTTTTGGCTATCTTTGCTTGTCTAGGCATAGATAATATGTTGGATTTCTTTGGATTCACAAATCCAGATAGTACAGCATTCCGTTCTTTTGTTTTTTTCATAGCTTTATTGGTAATAGTTGGAACTTGGCTGTTTCTTGTATTCGGAATTACAGTAATATTTAGTTGTACGAAGTTAAGCAGAAGGTTTTTAAAAAACGACGATCAGTGGCTTCTTGTTGGATGTTTTATATCGATTTTTGTGTTAGTTGTTATGATATTTATTGTCAATCGATAAAATGTCAGTTAGATGTGAGGCGAATCGAGTGAAGAAACCGCATATTCGTGATTATTTCGAAAAAATTTTATTTTTGTAAGAATAAAAAGTAAACAATATATGGGCTTATATCTGAATCCGAATGCGGACGCATTCCAAATGAGTTTAAATACGGAGATTTATGTTGACAAGTCTCTTATTCTGTCTGAACTTAATAAGTTGATGAATAAATAGAATGTAATTAGTATATAAAAAATTTAAAAAAACAAATGAAACGAATTCCTTTAATTGTATTCTTTTTCGTTGGACTATTGATGAATTCCTATTCCAGTTCTGGGAAGATCATATTTAGACATGATGACCCCTCCGCAATAAGGTGTGTTAGAAGGTCAGGATATTATTTTTGCGAAGATGATGGAATATACATTTTGTCGGATAGCTGTGTGTCTGTATTGATAGAAGAAGCGTCTAAACTGGAACAGAAAGTGATTCCCAGATTCACGGGAATTGATGTGGATTGCCAATTAATACTTGTTAAAGAAGGATATGGGTATGATGTGTTGAGTATCTGCCGCAACATAGATGGTTCTTTCGCAGCAATGGAACTGAATGGCAAGTATGTCCGAGCAACGGGAAAATGGAAGTTGTTGATAAAATATCTTGTCGAAGAATATAAAAAACAGCCCACGAAGGACGGCATGCGACGAGTAGGAGAGGACCGTATGCTGGATATATTGAAGAAATGTGGCATGATGGAGAAAATGTGACCTTCCCAATGGCAGGAAGATGTTTGATTTGTATGTAAATATTTGTAACATTATTTTGTTATCATAAGGTGAGTTCTATATATTTGCTAGATAAACAAAAACTAGTATAAACTATGGGTTAATAAACGATTGAATTGTTTCGGTAGCTTGCTGTTTGTCGGTTGGACGCGGCACGCCAAAACGGACGCGGCACGCCACGTCCCTACAATCGAAATGAATTAACCCGCCATAAAAGAAAGGGAAAATCATGAAGAAGTGTCTTTTTTTAGTCTTTATTTTTGTTTTGGGCATTAGTTTCAATACCATTATCTCCGGACCTAATGACGTTCCATCTTACCAACAAAAACCACAATTAGATTATTCTAAACAAATAACCAAACCATCAAGTTCATCAAATTCCAGACCTGAACAATCGGACGATCTTAAACATGCAATACAATATTCTTTGATGGAATTAAAGGGAACCAAAGCAAAGGAGTATGGTGGTGGTACAGGCACTCAGGATGTTGAACTTCCAAAATTTTATATCGATATGTTGTATAGCCTAAACATCCGTAACGTAGGTCTTGGTAATAGCAATATGATATATATTAATGCTGCAAAAGCATATCCTAAGTTGTTTGTGCAAATAGACTGGACTCCTGATCTTGAATTAAAGGCTGGTGATATCGTTTCATTTGAATCTAAGAATCATAATTATGGACATTCGGGTATTGTTTATGATGGTGGTGTAGGATACAAATTTTCTTTCCTTGAGCAATGGAAAGGCAGCAAAACCATCAGATTGAATAAAAATCCTAAATATTACAAAAGTATTCTTGGCGTTGCCAGACCTATTGGTGAACCTCACAAATAGTATGGTACCATGCGGATCTCGATTCCGGAATTTCGGCAAAATTCATTCTTAGTCATTAATTAAACAATTTAGGTCGAGTGGAGGACGAGCGTGAAATGCATTTTCTGAAAAAATGAGAGTCATCGGAATGAGAAAGATTTGTTTGGGAATATTGGTCATGTTGGCTTTCAGCTTTCTGTCGTCCTGCTCGTTAACGTATGTGTTTAAGAAAAATCACAGATCGACGGAAAGGTGGGTGAATCGTTTGTATAGAAGGAATGAAAATGCCTTTTATATGACATCCACCTATTCGACATACTCTTATGTGTGGACGTATAAAGGAGACAAGATAGAGATCCGAAAATTGAATTTTGGGAAGGTGGTTGAAAAAGAAATATTGAAGACGAAGGGGATAGGTCCATACGATGAAAAGTCATTGAAGGAGGCGAAGAAAGAACTTGAAGAGAAACATCCGTTTGTGTTAGACGGAGACGAGGTGGGGTATATCATCCGGGTGAATGATGAAGCCTATAGGGTTGATTATGCTATCGATATAGATAGTATGAAACAAAACGTGTATGGTTCCGCTATTCTAAATGATATTTTGTATGTTATTAATTGTGTGTCTCTTGAAAGCCCCACAGAATGAAAATTGAATTATATGATGGTGGTTACAGCATAATCGAATGTTATGGCATCGCAAAAGCATCATCAGCCCCAGATGGTGTTATCTATTCCTGCCGTTACGAGGAGGAAGGCTTTGTATATAAAGGGGAGGCAGCCTACATACGTGTGGGGGAAAAGTGGATAAAATAAACAATATTTTATGAAAGCAAAGATGAGAAATAGCTATGTAAGGGCAGTCGCCTTATGTGTGTTGTTTTGTGTCAACTGCTTTGTATATGCAGAAGACCCTAACAGCTTAAAGGTGTACGATTGTGTAATCGTTCAAAAATTGGGATTCAACACTCCAAAGGGGTATGGCTTTTTGGAGGTGTCGCACCATGATACATTGTGTTATGTGGTCACCGCAGATTCTGCCAGATACGAAGGACTCTCTGTTGATTCTACCTATAGATTTTTTGTGCGACAAATGAATAAAACAGGAACGTCTATATTTGGGTATGGAACTAAAGATGATCTGTCTCCTGTGGAAAGGGCTTTGGAAAGTTGTGCGAACCTCCGTTATATTGATTTGGGTGAAAAAAGAATGGTAACCTCTACCCAGATAGCTTCCCATAACCTATACGAACTATTGGTGATGGAGAGTCCGAATGTGAAGTCTAGGGAATTCCATCTTCCTCAAGGTATGAATGTAGAACCATCCATGTATGAAACGATGGAGGATAAGGCACTTGATTATTTTTACAGGTATGTGTCGGCAGCTCGTGTTTTGAAATCTTATTCAAAAGAGAGTGGAAAGATCCTTAAAACACCGCTGAATGATGTATATATGAATGTGTATATTTGGAAATACAATAACAACCTGATAGATAGTGTTGCAGTGAATGATAGACTGATGTATAAACCAACGTATGTGAAGGTGGATTTGAAGTATAAATCGCCTCATAAAGGTAATGAGGGAAAAATAATCAGTATCTGTGCCAATTGCCACTATAATAACATGAATCATGTTGAAGTGACAATCAGCAAGAAGAAAGAATTACAGACTTACATCATTGTTATGCGAGAGGACGGTTCTTTGTTTGACATCGTAGAAAAAGATGATAGAATCGTTTTACTAAATTATTCCATTCAAATATGAAAAAACGAACAAAGATGAAAAAACTTCTAAGCATTATAGTACTGATCATTCATTTGGCGATGTTAACATGGTCAATCTATTGGCTTTACATGTACAACTTTGGTGGAGTGTTGTTCTGTTTCATGGTCCCGAATTGGGTGTTGATCATGAATTCGATTCTCAACATAGCAGGAATTTATCTCTCCATACGCCTGTATAAAGAGAAAATCGATATAAAATTGTTTTTGATTCTGACGGTTCTGATATGGTTTATAGTGATATTGACATAGATTTGTATTACAATGGATATTCACTCTTTGTTAAAGAAAAAATGGTATATTTTGGGGTGTAAAACGCAATTCGAAAACAGATATGCTACTACCACAGAATCCACACCTCCCCATTTCCGCACTTGCTGGAATCTTCAGTAACACTACTGCCACGTATAAGTTCTATTGGTTTGTGGCGTTGATGGATATTGTGGTGAAGGAGAGGAAGACGAGGATTTCTTTTTGGGAAATCATTGCAGGAATGGTAGCTGAATCATGGTATCCTATTCATTATTTCAAACTATCGTTTGGAAAGTCGGATTCGCTGTTCAACAACTCATTAGAGATTCAAAAGGAGTTCCAAATATCAATAGATTCAGACAAAAAGAAAATCAAGAATCAATTATTGGACAATATTGACGGCACAAAGAAATTTCTGAGAGTCTTTTCTCTTAACGTACCATACAGGTTCCTTTCTCCTTGGATAAGATATACGTATGATGAGGATGTGGTGGCAAAATCGCAGAGATTTGAGAATGATTGTCTGTATGCTATTTATGGAGACGAAATAGTAATTAATGAAGAGTGGATTGATTATCTGAGGGAGAACTACACGATCTTACGTGATTTTGCGTTTTGGAATCTCACGGTGTTCTTGCAGAAACGTAATCCAAATGTGCCGAATGTTCCATCTAAGCTTATCAAACCTAATTTACGGGAATCATTGACAAAGCAGCATAAATTCTGGGACACTTACATCGAAAGAGTTGGACATATGAATTGCATCTATACAGGCAAACCGATTGTTGCGAAGAAATATGATTTAGATCATTTTGTGCCATGGAGTTTTGTGTCGCATAATCTTTTGTGGAATCTAATCCCTGCTGATTCGAGTATCAATTCCTCAAAAAGCAACAATCTTCCCCCTTTGGATATCTATTTGAAACCATTTTCGAAGCTTCAGCAAAATGCATTGAAGATAATGTATGAAGAGAACCAAAATAATGCTATCTTTGAGGATTATCTGATTGTTTACGATTCGGTTTCGGATTTGGTGCATCTCTCAGAAACTGATTTTTACGAAGTCTTCAGAAAAACATTTTCACCCATGGTGCAGATAGCAGAAAACATGGGCTTTAAAATTTGGCAACCATGAAAAAAATAAAAAACAATCCACACCTGACCGCTAAAGAGCGCACATCGGTATCGTTCCCGACACGATGGTTAAAGCAAAATGGCTATTTACAAGGCGATATATTAGATTTTGGATGCGGATATGGATTTGATACTGACCAATTACAAAAAGAAGGCTACACTATTGTTGGCTATGATAATTATTACCGACCAGAGTATCCCACAAAGCGATTTGACACCATAATATGCAACTATGTTCTGAACGTTCTTGAACCCGAAGAGCAAGCGGAGGTATTGATGTCTGTTTCAGAGTTACTCAAGCCAACTGGGACAGCGTATTTTACTGTACGTAGAGATTTGAAAAGTGAAGGGTTCCGCACCCATTTTATTCACAAGCAACCGACTTATCAGTGCAATGTGGTTTTGCCGTATAAGAGTATTTTTTCGAACGAGAACTGTGAGATTTATGAGTACAGGCATTTCAACAAGACTGATTATAAAAGCAAATATGAAGTATCCGAAGGATGTCCGTTTTGCAAATTAAATACAAAGGTGGAGTTGATTTGTGAAACAGCGACGGCAGTGGCTTTCTACGATGGTTATCCTGTGAGCAAAGGGCACACATTGATAATACCCAAGCGTCACGTTGCCAATTATTTTGAATTAACAACGCATGAGCAACGTGCGCTATGGTTGATGGTGAATCATTGTAAAAAGATATTAGAGGATCGTTTCCATCCCGATGGCTTCAATGTTGGCATCAATGTTAACGAAGCTGCGGGACAAAGTGTTTTTCACGTCCATATTCATCTGATTCCACGCTACACGGGTGATGTAGAGAACCCGAAAGGTGGGGTGAGAGGGGTGATACCGGGGAGGCAGAAGTATTAAAGTTTTGTTGTTTAAAGATAGATTATTAATTTTACAAGTGCTTAACCTAAAAAATAATGTTATTACAACGCCAAATATTAGAGGTCTTGGACAAATCCCCGAGTGTCGCTCTACTTAGGGTGAAGCGATGTGGACTTATTCTTGAATTTCTAACAAATGTTTTCAGCAATGAAACCGCCATCTCTTCTGAAAATATTCATAATCGATTTGCTGATTATTTGAGCGATATGGAAGATACTGACGATGAGGCAATCGACATCCTGCCGTCCGACACTTACGAAGAAAAAGCGGTTAAATACATAAAGAAATGGACTGATAGTGGATTCTTAACCAATTATAAAAACGAAGATGGAGACATTTATTATGAATTGTCGTCGCATACAAGCAAGGTGATAGATTGGCTTTCTGGATTAAAACGAGAAGAATATATAGGTACTGAATCAAAATTCAAGTCAATTATTACCCAACTCAGAGAATTGGTTGAATACACCAACGAGGACAAAGAAAAACGCTTGCAACTATTGGAAGATAAGAAGCAAGAAATAGAGCATCAAATACAACGGCTTAAAAGCGGTGAAAATGTAAAAGTTTTTGAGGAATATGAAATCGTGCCAAGATTCCAGCAAATCAGCAAGTTGGCAAAGGAATTATTGTCGGATTTCAAAGACGTGGATGACAATTTCAAAAGTATAATCAAAGAGATTTATCAAAAGCAGATTGATCCGACACTCAACAAGGGAGGAATTTTGCAATATACGTTTGATGCCTTAGACGAATTGAAATCAAGTCCGCAAGGCAAAAGTTTCTATGCTTTTTGGGAGTTTCTTCTTGCTCGTGAAATGCAAACTGAGTTGGAAACGATGATTTCAGACTTGTTTAAAACACTTAAAGATAGAAATATAGACACAAGCGACGCATTTTTGGAAAATATGGTGTCCTATCTGTACGAATCAGGAAACAAAGTCTATCAAACTAACGACAAAATGGCTGATAAACTCAGCCGTATTATTCGAGAGAACGTTTCGTCTCGGTCGGACATTACCAAGCAAATTGTTCAAGACATTAAAAATTTGCTGATTGATATATCAAAAAAGAACGAAAGACCTGATATTTCACTTTCAATTGATGATGATATTGACATAAAGATTCCATTCGATCGTAAAATCACTTTTGATCAGTCTGAAAATATAGAGTATACATTGAAACCTACATCAAGTGAACTAAATATCAACGATTTGAGTGATCTTGGAAAGGTTTTCGGCAATATTATTATCGATAAGAAAATGCTCGAACAGAATATTCGCACTGCGCTTAGAGATAAAAACCAAATTACACTCTCAGATGTAATAACAAAACATCCTTTGCAGCAAGGGCTTCCCGAACTCTTCGGTTATTTCGGGGTGCTGAATCATTTTAAACATAAAACGATAAACGCTGACAAACAACAGCCTATCGACTTTGATGTCGAGCATAAAAAACGAATACTAATCCCCGAAATAATTATTTCAAAATGAATGAGATAAAACCATATTCAAAAGCGTTGGTGAGTCTTCTGAAAAAGACAGTTGAGAAGAACTCTCCAGTTTGGAACGATATTGTTAATTATCAATCTGATATTCAGGATTATTTGTCAGTGATTGGTTTGGAACTGATTCTCAAAGAAGACGAAGGTTTTGCTTATGTAAAACAAATTGTTTATGATGACGATACAACATTAAATTTGGTGTCGAGGCGGCAGTTGGGTTTTGAAATTTCGTTAGTGCTTATTGTCTTGCGACAGGTTTTGGAAGATTACGACAGAAACCCAACAGAAACCCAATCATTTGACAAGATTATCACAAACAATGAGATTAAAGATGAGATAAAACTATTTTTGCCCGATAATTATAATAAGGCAAAATTGGAAAAAGACTTAGACCGTTATATTCAAAACGTGTGTGATTTAGGTTTCTTAAGGGAAATCAAGCGCATCAACGGCGAAATAAGATTCAAAATACATCGAATAATCAAAGAAAAGGTAACAATCCAAGATTTGGATATGTTCAAGGAAAAATTAAAAGAATATGCAGGGACAATATGATATTTTCACCACTGATGCGGGTACGTCAGGTTTTCGCTTAAATTATATGGAATTGTTCAATTGGGGAACATTCCACAATAGAATTTACCGAATTGCACCGCAAGGCAACAATTCGTTGCTTACGGGTGCCAACGCTTCGGGCAAGAGTACGTTAATTGACGCACTTTTAACATTGCTTGTGCCTGCCAAAAAGGATCGATTCTATAACCAATCATCGGGTATTGAGAAAAAAGGTGACAGGAACGAAGAAACATATGTGCTCGGCAATTACGGCAGTATTCAAGCCGAGGGTGAAACATCAGTGAAAACTCAGCAACTCCGCGACAAGTCAACATATTCAATCATTTTGGCGTCTTTTGCTAATAACCATCAGAAAGTTGTAACTCTGTTTCAAGTCCGCTATTTTGTCAATGGAGGATTGAAATGTACATACGGCTTTTCGTTTAAACCGTTGACAATCGAAAATGATTTTTCGGCATTCGATGGCAGTAAAGGTGGTTGGAAAAAATTGTTGGACAAAAAATATAATGCAAACACCTCAAAACGTCAAATTGAATTTTATGATTTCATCAAAGATTATACTGACCGTTTTGTCTTTGCGTTAGGCTTGCGCTCTAGTAAGGCATTGACCTTGTTTAACCAAATTGTCGGAGTAAAAGTCCTAAACGATCTAGATGAGTTTATCCGCAACAATATGCTCGAACAACGCGATACAGAATCTGCATATGCCGACCTGAACGAGAGTTTTTCTACTTTGATGGGCGCAAAAGCAAAGATTGAAAAGGTCAAAGAACAAATATCTCAGTTGGAGCCGATTGACCAAAAAGCCAAGCAATTGGAAGATATAGAATCCTCCATCTTTGCATTGCAAAAAAAGCTTGAACTGTCGGTTTATTGGTTTGCGCAGAAGAATGTGGAACTTGCCCAAGGTAAAATATCCGAACTCAGTGCCAGACTTAAATATTTGAATGCACAACTTGAACAGCTCAACGATGAAAAAGAACAGTTGAAAGCAAAAGAACGAGAACTCTCGTTGTTAATAGAAGGTGATGATATAGGCAAACAAATCAAAACATTAACTAATGAAATTGGTGCACTTGAAAGGCAAAAGTCTAACCGACAAAACAAACTTGAAGACTACAACAAAAAGGTCATTGAAGTGAGTTTGCCTGAAAATCCATCGGAACAAGTTTTTTATGATAACCGTGAAAAGGCGCGATTGGCAAAGAGTGAATGTCAGTCTGAGTGTGATAATAAAAATGAGGAATTGCGTTTGGCTAAAAATAAAGCCGACGAAATAACTAAGTCCATTGAAAGAAATATATCAACCCTTGAAGTTCTCCAAAAGAACAAAAACAATATTTCAGGCAAAGAAGCGGAAATTCGTGAAATGATTTTACAGGAAGTCGGTGCAAAACCTTCGGAAATTCCGTTTATTGGCGAACTTATTAGAGTGAAAGATAACGAGAAAAATTGGGAGAATACAATCGAAAAGATTCTTCACAATTTCGCACTTAGATTGGTAGTTCCTGAAAAATACTATAAGTCTGTAAATAAATTTGTTAACTCTAATAATCTCGATGGGCGAATTGTGTATCAACGCCATAAAGAAACATTGTCATTAAAAGGATTTCAAAACAGAGTGATGGCTGACAATTGTTTGCCAAACAAATTGGAGTTCAACACAAAAAGTCCGTATTGTGAATGGGTGGAGGATGTGATTTTCGAAAATTATAACTACACCTGCATTGCCAACTTAGAGGAATTTGACCAGTATGGTGAAAAGGTGGCGACAATAGAAGGCTTGATAAAATCAATAAACAACAAGCATGAAAAAGACGATCGCAAGCATATCAACAGTCGGGAAAATTACATTTTAGGTTGGGAGAATAAAGAGAAAATTGCCTCTATTCGTGCTACAATTAAAGATTTACAGGAACAGCAGAAACGAAATACTAATGATATTCGCAAGATAAAGTCTGCAATAATAGCTATAGATAAACGCAAAGAATCTTTCGATTACATTTTTAATGTTTTTACCAAATATGATGACATTAATTGGGAGGAATGCGCCAAAAAGATACAGGAAAAAACCGAAGCCAAAACAAAATTGGAAGCGGACAACGACAAAGTTAAGACGTTGCAAGAGCAATTAAGTGTTATTCAAAAGAAATTGAAGACTTTAGAAAATGAAACGATAAAAAACAAGGATAAGGAAATTTTCCAAATAGAAAGTGTCTATATTGTTGATGCCAAAAAACGTCTTACTGATAACACCAATTTGCTCAAAAAGTTGGGCGATGTTGATGTTTCAGTCTTTGAAATCGACAATGCACAGGAACTTGTTGTCGATTATGACAGCATTGATAGTAGGCGAAAAAGTTTCCAATTAAATATTTCACAACAGGAAACAGCAAAGAAAACGGAACAAAACAAAATAGAGCAAGAAGTCGCTTCGTTAATAAGAGCGTTCAAACATCCGTCGGACGACATCACAGACAAATTCAAGGATTGGCGTTCAGACGTGCATACATTACCTGAAGCTGATAATCTCCATCTCATTAGCGAGTATCAAAAGTTTTATAACCGCTTGGTCAAAGAAGATTTAATACGCTTTGAAGAACAATTCGACAATTATCTGCAAGAGACTGTAACTAATAAGGTTGCCTCTTTCAGAATGTTTTTCACCAATTGGGAAAAATCGATAAAAGATACCATTGATATGCTCAATAAGTCATTGAAAGAGATTGATTTCAGTACCACACCACCAACGTATATTCAACTTGAAAACACAAAAAAAATCAACTCTGAGATTAGTGATTTTCGGGAGGAATTGAATGATGCTATCCCAAATATTCACGAAGTTAACTCTACCATAGACGGCAAACGTCGTCATTTTGAGATGAGAATTCAACCATTGATTAAACATCTGCAAGATGAGAGTTGGCGCAAAAAAGTAATGGACGTGCGCAATTGGCTCTCTTACAAAGCCGAGGAGTTTTATAAGGAAACAGAACAAAAACACAAAACATACGAAAATATGGGTGCCCTGTCGGGCGGCGAAAAGGCGCAGTTGACATACACAATTTTGGGTTCTGCCATTGCATATCAATTTGGTCTTACCAAGGACGGCCTTCAAGCCAATTCTCTTCGTTTTATTGCTATAGATGAGGCATTTAAGGCACAAGATGAAGATAAAGCCAGATATCTTATTTCTCTGTGTAAACAATTGCATCTACAGCTATTGGTTGTAACCCCAAGCGATAACATTCACATTGTTCAAGATGATATTTCGTTTGTCCACTATGTAGAACGCAGTGGCAACGAATCAAGGATTTTCAATATGACAATTCAACAATTCAAACAAGAACGAGAAAAATATCAGGTAGATGATAACGCCAACTGAAATTAAAAAGAAAGCTGAGAATAAGTACGTGGCTTATTTACAGTCAATTGTCGAAGGCATTTCGTTTCAGCCGATTGTTATCGCTGGCGATAAACGCCCTAATAGCGACACCGTTAAGTTTGATCAAGAATTAGCCGAATTGATTAACCACTCGAAAGAGAAAAAAGGCTATGGTTATTCGGTAGAATATCAAACTGTTAAAACTAAACAACACGGGAAACAGGATATTCCGACAGTCATAAGATTTCAAACGGAAGTCGATTATTTGAAGTACATAAACAAAGAGAAAGAAACAAAAAAATTCAGAGAGGATATTGCCAACATAAAAAAATCATTTCCTGAATTAAAAGATTGGATTTATAAATATCCAAACAAGGTTATAGAAAACGAATGGACAAGCTTGCTAAAAGTCTGCAGGTATTTCAAAAACAAACCGGATCCTCATCTATATATCCGCGAATTACCCATTAATGTTCATACGAAATTTATTGAGAATAATAAAGGCATTATTAAGGAGTTGCTTGACATTATTATTGGGGATTATGTCAATGCTGATGAAAAGCAGTTTGAGGTTCGTTTTAATCTCAAATTCGATGAACCTATTGTTCGCTTTAGAATATTAGACAAAACTGTCAGTCAATCTGTGTTCGCTGGGGTTACGGATTTAAGTATTCCTATTAGTCAATTCCAATTGCTAAGCATACCCATTCAAATCGTATATATAGTGGAAAACAAAATAAATATGCTATCTTTCCCTTTTAGAAATGATAGTATTGTTATTTGGGGACATGGTTTTGGTATAGAAGTTTTGAAAAATGTAGAATGGCTCAATAGTAAACATATATATTATTGGGGTGATATTGACGCACAGGGATTTGAGATTCTATCACAAGTAAGAACCTATTTCCCTTCGACCCAAAGTTTTATGATGGACAAAGAGACATTCGAACGCTTTAACGAAAATGATAAAGGCACAAAATCAAATGTGGCAACAGAATTGAATTTGTCGAAAGAAGAACTAGAATTATACGATTATCTCAAGAATAATGATTTGAGATTAGAACAAGAAAAAATTCCTTTTGATTATGTCATAAAAAATATTCCTTAAATAATTCTGATTTAACAACCCTAGTATGGTACTCAGGTTCAGAAAGTTATCACATTAGAAGATTTATTCAAATAGGAGCGTAATTTTGTTTATTCCTCTAAAACCGCATATTTTTATTCGTTTCAGAGGAATAACGTTTCTTATTCCTCTGAATTGGTTTTTTTTTGTGATTGTTGCGATTCCGATTCTCTGCAATCACAAAATAAGCATCCAAAAGACCTACAAGAATCTGATTTTTCTTGCCGATAAAGGCAAATTTTATTATTTTTACACCTGTTTTTCAATATAAACTTGCCGATAGTATGGAATATATTTCAGTCAGTCAGTTTGCCGAGAAGCATGGCATCAGCGAGCGAACAGCCCGTAATTACTGCGCTGTCGGCAAAATAGAAGGAGCATTTCTTACGGGGAAAACATGGAATGTTCCTGCCGATGCTGTTTTGCCTCAAAAGAAAAAGCTGAAGATTTCGCCCTTGCTTGAACGTCTGCGCCAAGAGAAGGAGCGCAGGCTGAAAGGCGGCATCTATCACCGCACGCAGATTGATTTGACGTATAACTCCAACCATATTGAGGGAAGCCGCCTGACGAAAGAACAGACCCGTTATATCTTTGAGGTGAACACTCTTGGCGTGACCACTGAAAACACTCGTATTGACGATATATTGGAGACGATCAACCATTTTCGTTGCATCGATTACATCATTGACCACGCCACCGAAAAAATAACGGAGCCACATGTGAAGCAACTACATTTGATGCTGAAGCATAACACATCCGACAGTCTAAAATCGTGGTTTGCCGTGGGCGATTACAAACGCTTGCCAAACGAAGTGGGCGGAGAAGAAACTGTGTTACCACAAGATGTGCAGAAACGAATGAAGGCATTGCTTGCAGAATACAACGCAAACAAAAAAGCCTCATTCGACGATATTCTTGATTTCCACGTGCAATTTGAGCGCATACATCCGTTTCAGGATGGAAATGGTCGAGTGGGACGACTGCTTATGTTCTGGCAATGTCTGCAGAACAACATTGCACCATTTATCATAACGGAAGAACTACGAATGTTCTATTATCGTGGTCTGCAAAATTGGGGTCAGGTGAATGGCTATTTGCGTGACACTTGCTTGACCGCACAAGACGAATATAAAAAACTAATGGAGTATTTTAGAATATGAGCAAATTCGCAAATAACTTATTTGTCAGCATAATACTCTTATGCGCATTGCTGGGTTGCAATTCTCCAACTAGCCATATGGATGATAAGAACATTGACAGAAATATTAAAGAAACTGAGATGTTGGCTGCTTGGAGAGCTGATACTTTTGGTTGTTTGAAATATAGAACCGCTGATAATGCAAAATACATAAGAGATAGTTTGAACTTGACAGGTAAATCAACAGCATTCGTAATTGAAGAATTAGGCGTTCCCAATTCAAGACAAACGAACGCTAATCGTGAAACACTCATCTATTATTTCGATACCAACTGTAATGATAATGTTTTTATAGATAGTGTGGATTATTGTTGGTTAGAGTTGTTGATAAAATCCGATAAGGTAAAGAATATTTACACAAATTGTTATTAATGAAAAGCAAGATCATCCAGTAAATAGGTAAATAGACAAGAGAAAAATGAATAGATTCGTAATTGTCATACAGATTGTTTTGCTGTCTTGGGTGGCATGTCTCGGTCATGCTCAGGATACTAAACAGGAACATACGTATGTGGATTTAAAGCTACCGAGTGGTACGCTATGGGCTACATGCAATATAGGTGCTAATAATCCATGGGAAATCGGAAATCATTTTTTATGGGGAGAAACCGTACCGATAGAAGAAAAAGATTCGAGTGGATATTTATGGGGTCAAAAGGGAAATTATATAAAATATGGAGAAGTGGACAATAAAATGATTCTGGATAAAGAGGATGATGCGGCATCCGTTTTGTGGGGTGGTAAGTGGCGGATGCCGACGAACGAGGAATTAGAAGAATTGAAGAAGCATTGTTTCTGTCTAACAGTAAGAAATTATAAACGGAGTGGAGTGGGGGGACAAATATTTATATCCAAAAGAAATGGAAAGAAAATTTTCCTCCCAGTTGATGGCCTATTCGGAAACTATTGGACTGCTAGTCTTTGTCAAGACTGTCAATCGGATTGTGTTCACTATCATCATTTTGTCAGTAAAATCCATTTTGAGAGAGGTGAAGCAAGAACTTATCCAGTTCAATTTACATGTCGTTTCAGAGAAGTAAGGTGTCTAATAAGGCCTGTTATGAGTAAGGATAAGTGATTAAAGTTCTTTCATAAGCAGCGGAAGTAAATATTATTACCGATATTTCAAGTAAAAAATTCATGAAAATTACCGATATTTCAAGTTAATTTACATTAAAAATTACCGATATTTCAAGTTGCGTCTGTGAGAATTGTAGCAATTCAACTAAAAACCAACCAAGCATGAACAGATATATTGTTTTCATATTATTTTTTTGTTTTCTGCAGGCAAAGGCGGAAGCGATCAGTTTCAATTACGACTCGAAGCGGGATTCCCTAACTTTTATAGGAGAGGGAACTCTTGAACAAAAGCATGTGAAACAAGCCCTGGCGAAATATCCACGCACAAAGATTGTCTATGTGGGAGGAAATATCTCCACTGTTGGATACGAGGCGTTCAATGGTTGTAATAATGTAGAGACCATTATATTTTCATCATCCGTTTGGGGAAGTGGATATTGTGCTATTCGTAATTGTAAGAAATTGTCAAAAGTGGTGCTTCCTGAAAATTATAAGACTATTGCTTGCTTCCTTGTGGATTGTCCTAATTTGGAGTCCTTTGTTATTCCTGATTCCGTTATAGGAATAAAGGAATTATCTAGCGATTGTCCCTTTAGAAAATTACATATAGGTCAGAATCTTGTACATACTGTTGGAGATTATGGCATTAGTTCAAATCGTCTTTCGTCAATTACTGTCTCTCCTGGCAATAAACGTTTTTTCTCGCAGGATGGTGTGCTTTTTCATATGCAGGAAACACGAACAGTGATACTCTTCGTGATAAGGGCATTGTTGGATCCAAGTTAGTTAAATACCCGCCATGCAAAACGGGGGAAAGATATGAGATTCCATCCGGGGTGATGACATTAGATTGGTTTGCATTTGTTGCTTGTCAATTCGATACGCTTGTTTGTCCGGCATCAGTTAAGATTGTTCATAGAGCTGCCATCTGTTATTGTGAGAAACTTCGCTGTGTGGAAATGCACTGGCAGAATCCGAATGAGGTCTCATTTGATTCACACCCATTCGACGTAATAAATACCTCTGAAGTCACGTTAAAAGTACCAAAGGGCACAAAGAATCTGTACCTTGAATTGTTTAACAATCGAATGGGATATCAATTCAACGTGGAGGAGTAAGAAAACGTTACTAAAATGGGGAAGACAAAAAGGAATATATTTATTGTATTAGTGTTAGTCTGTTTGCTAAACAAATGCTCTGTCGGATGTCTTTTGGGGAAATATGATAAGACATTCAATGGAGACTTTACATTTGAAGCAGTTGATGCTAATGGTTTATATGATAGGGGAATATATTATTTTAATTGGCTTAGATATAAGGATGATGCTCAAGAATACGTGCGTAATTCAGATAGTAACCATTTCATGGATCTTGATCCAAGTATTTGTTATATGAGAAATGGTCTTGAGTATCTAGAATACAAAACAGACTCCGTGAAAGTTGACAGTATGTTGATCGTATTACTTAAGTTCAGAGATATAAACGGCGTTATTCAATGCAATGACATACATCGAGCGACAATTTCACATATAATAGGTACGCATAGAAAACATCTGTTACCCTATATCCAACAATTGAGAGATTCATTTGACAGCTACCCGTCTGATCTGGAATTCACAACAATAAGGTCTTATGGGAGTACGAAGCTGAATAGGAATATGAAAGATGAAATAGAGAAGAAAATAGAGGGATGGCGAATGGGCTATCAATTCAAAGTGGAGGAGTAAGTGTATGTAAAACTTATCGAACAATAATGAAGGATTTAAAAAAATTGATAATAGGATTAGAATGTCTATGCTTAATCGGTATAGTGATATGCACAATTATGTACTTATCTCCACAAAAGAAAAAAGGCGTGGATTACATGCTATCAGCCTTAGACTTAGAGATACCCCAGTATGAAATAACCTCTTCTAATGAAGATTGGGAGTGCGGTTGCGGTTACGACTACGATATTAGTTTTTCAACCGACTATGCTGCATCAATTATACAGCAATTCGAAAACAGGAAAGAGGAATGGACAATACCGGGATTTAATTGCGTATATTACGATCTTGGATGCGAATATGACGAAACCGAGTGTAATTTTTATTTACAATGTACAGACAGCACGTCCGACGACTATCACTATTTAGCTTCTGTATATCCACAGAAGGGAATCGCACATCTCTGGATGGATTTTGAATTTGGAGAAGGATTTATCTGGGGAGGCTTTATTTGTATACTCACTTTTGTAGGTTTGGTTATCGGACTCATCTATGGGATGATAATCTTAGTCGTTAAAGTGTCTAATTGGATTTCTGCAAAAAATAGGAGATAAATTGTGCTTTTGGATAAAATGTAAATATATTTGCAAAAAAAGAAAATTTTGTAATTGATTGATAAAATTGTTGATAGAATGACACGTGTAATTTCTGTTTTAGTATTGCTGCTTGCTTGTTTTTATTCATGTTTGGCACAAAAAGGGAGAGAGGTTAATGGACATGAATACGTTGATTTAGGGCTTTCCGTTTTATGGTCCACAAAAAATATTGGAGCGATTACGGAGTATGAATCAGGAGATTTCTTTTCTTGGGGTGAAACTGTGACGAAGGATTTATATGATATTGACAATTATAAATTTGGATGGTACACCATGTCTAAATATGTCAACCGCTATGATTCGACTATTGATTTCCCTTCTGCTATTGATAGTTTAACCGTGTTGGAACCCATTGACGATGCCGCTGTGTGTATATGGGGCAGTCCGTGGAGAATGCCGACCAATAAGGAATATATCGAGTTGGTGCATGAATGTGAATGGTTATGGGTCCCAAACTATAAGGGAAAGAATGTAAAAGGATACCTTGTGAGAGGGAAAAATGGCAATGAAATATTTTTACCGTGTGCAGGAAACAAAGGTATGCGAGGGGTGAATTCTGGGGCAAACCAAATTGGGTCGTATTGGACTTCAATCTTACAAAATAAGAGATATGCCTACGAGATGTGTTTTAATGTCTCGATGATTGATATAGAATTGAATCTGAATCATAGGTATATGGGGAATCCCGTAAGACCTGTGATTGATAGAACGTATCTTAACCAACAACCCGAAAATGAGGCTGTGAAATCAACGAAGAAAAAGAGGAATAAACAAAAAAGATAAGTTCTCCAAAGTACATGATCAGGTGAATTTTTATTTAATATAAAGTATAATGTTCTTGAAAGTGAAATCGTGTGTTCTATTTGTGTCGCTTCTAGGTCTTTTTTCTGAAGTGACTTATGCAAGTTCAGAAGCTCAAGTTGATTCTGTTCGAGTGATTGACGAGGTGGTCGTTACTGGTACTAGAAGTAAGGCAGATCTGCGTCTGCTACCCTTGACAGTAAGTGTTGTAAATGAAAATAGATTGACCGAACGTGGTGAGATCAATATCCTACCAACACTCACGCAGGATGTCCCTGGTATGTTTATTACGCAACGTGGTGTGCTGGGTTACAGCGTAAGTACAGGAGGAAGCGGGGGCATTAAAGTGAGAGGTATCGGCGGCTCTCCTAATACCGATGTGTTGGTCCTGATTGATGGATTGCCTCAGTATGCCGGATTGTATGGTCACCCTGTGGCCGACAACTACCAGACGATGCTTGCTGAGCGTGTGGAGGTGGTGCGTGGTCCTGCTTCTATGTACTACGGTAGTAATGCAATGGGTGGTGTCGTGAATATTGTTACCCATCAACCTGAAAAGGATACGGTTCTGACGAATGTTCATGTACAAGCGGGATCTTACAAGACCTTGGATGCGGGGATCTCGAATCAATTCCGAAAGAATAAATTCTCATCTGCTGCAGGCTTCAATTATAGTCGCACGGATGGTCATCGAGAGAATATGGAGTTTCAAGAATACAATGGATTCCTACGTCTCGGATATGATTTCAATGAACATTGGCGTTTGGGTGGAACGGGTAATATCGCCTACTTTTCGACACATAACCCTGGAACAGTGACGGCTCCTATCGAAGAGAGTCAGTTCAATATCCTTCGTGGCATGGCCGCTATCTCGCTGGAGAACGAATATACGCAAAGCCGTTTCCCTACGTCGGGTGCTGTGCGTGTTTATTACAACGGAGGTAAACATGAAATCAACGATGGACATGCTCATGGCGCTCCTGCTCCAACGCAGGTCTATAACCATACCGACCTTATGATGGGTGCAAGTGCCTATCAGTCGCTGAAATTCTTCAAGGACAATCGCACTACATTCGGTTTTGATTATCAACACTTTGGCGGACATGCATGGAATAGGATGATTGCCAACGAGACGGAAGTGAATATCATCGACCAAACACAGTCTGAAGTGGCTGGATACGTAGATTTCCACCAACAAATAGCCCCTTGGCTCGCTCTCGATGCGGGTATCCGGTTGGGTAACCACTCGGAGGCAGGCTTCAACTATGCACCTCAAGGGGGACTCTCCTTCATCTTGTCTCATGATGCAGAGATAAAGGCTCTTGTCAGTCGCGGTTATCGAAATCCAACCATCAGAGAACTTTATATGTACAAACCAGCCAATCAGGATCTGGATCCTGTTAGCCTTTGGAATTATGAACTCTCGTATCATCAGCACTTCCTTCAACGTCGTATGCGTGTAGGTCTCAATGTGTTCTATCTCCATTCTGATAATAATATCGAGACGCAAATGGTGGAGGGAAGACCACTTAATGTAAATACAGGAGAATTGAAAAACGCAGGTTTCGAGGCAGAAGTGGGTTGTCGTATCTGGCGTGGCTTGCATGTGAATACAAATTATTCTTTCTTGCACATGGAGAATCCTACGCTTGCGGCACCTGAACATAAGTTCAATCTCTCTGTTGCATATCATCACGAACGTTTCTGTGTTGGTTCTTCATTGCAATGTATATCAGGACTTTATACGGCTCTTGCTACAAAAGAGACACTTGCAGTCAAAGAGAGTTTCGTGTTGTGGAATGCCAATGCCTCCGTACGTATCTGGCGTGAGTTGTGGGCGAATGTGAAGGCTGACAATCTCCTTGGACAGGAATATGAAATCAATGCAGGGTTCCCAATGCCAAAAACAACAATGATGGGAGGAATTAGTTGGTCATTTTGATATTTAATAAAATGATATATATTTGCAACTATTCAATGTGAGTTATATGGGGTAAATACCATGACACGATTATTATAAATTATATATGAAAGATAAATATACATTGTTGAGGAGCATCGGATGGATTCTGATACTATCTTCCCTTTTGATAGGTTGTAATACAAACAACGAAACACAGCTTTCACCAAATGGAAGTGATACGATCACGTCAGATAGTGTTGCCGTGATCAACGCAAGTGATAGTATTGCATCTGATGAGCAAGACTACGAAGATGGGGGTGAGATGGATGATCCACCGTTGAACCCCGAAGATAGTTTGGCTGTAATGAAGGCTATTGCTAATTCGGTTCCAAAAGAGTATAAAATGCTGGGTTTCTGGACATGGGGTGATTTCGATAGTGATGGACGAATGGATTACATGGTTATCGTAAAAGGTACGAAAGAAGAAAATTTTGTAGAATGTAAATGGCAAGAAGATAGTTTGATAGATAGGAATCCTCGTGGATATGTGTTGGTGATGAATAGAGATGACCAATATGTGGTGACTTCTTACAATTATGAGTGTTTCCCTTCAGAAAATGAGGATGGTGGCGTCTATTTCCCTCCTGAATTATATATTGAGTATTATCATCGTACTCATGTTTTAGACGTAACCTATTCCCATGGACGATATGGTAGTTGGAGTTTTTATTTTAAGTATCGTGACGGAGATTTTGTGTTGGTCAAAGATTGTAGTGATGAGAGTTTAAGTTGGATAACGGAAACAGTATATTGGGAATGTGTAGATTATGAAAAATTAATAAAAACATGTTCGAAACTTCAGAATCCTGATGAAGTGGCTGAAGATGGAGCATCCCCTGTCTATAAAGAGTGGGAGGAAGAAGTTGAGCATGTGAAAGTCGGTGTAAAAATGTCTGAACGAGAACAGTGGTTCTCTAGATATTAATAATGACGCTATGTGATTCATTGTCACAGAAGATAAAGTATCACTCGAAAAAGCATATAACATGAATTGGTTAAAGAAATACATAGGGATTTTGATTGGGATTGTCTTTTCCTTTGTGCTTTTGCCCTCTTGCAATACGAACAACGAGAGCGCACACATTGAGGAGGAGCGTAATTCCATAGCCGTTTTCTTGTTTTCTATGGATTCTGTTCCTGTTCATTATGTGGTTCTAAACACATTGGACAAAGGGGAATATCGTTATATGACTTGGTATGAAATCGGTATGGATGGTGAACGGAAGCAACCATACAGGTATCGATTTTGTATAAATAAAGATACGTTGTTTGCCAGTATTAAATATCAGGATGATACCATTCGTAAGATTTTGATGGTCCGTGACTCGTTAACATATCACTTTACGCCTCTTGTCTTGGACGAGAAGGGTGATTCAATCCCATATGATTCACTTGAGCATTATTATGAACATTCTGATCGTGTACCACCTCCTCCAGGTAATGACTTTGTCACAAAATTCAGGGGAAAACAAGTTATCACGTTGAATGGACAACCGTATGAAGCATATCGGTTCGATAAAAAAGATGTTGATGCCTTGTCCTATTCTCATGTGGAAAAAATATATTTTGATTTCCTGTTCAATATTCTTGCCGTAGAATGGATGGATGATGAGAACGCAAACATACCATATAATGGTTTAATTAATAGAAGCAGTATAATCGATTATGATGGGACATCTTCAATGATACTATTGGATTCAGTCCCGGAGGTGGTGAAAAGCGTTGTTGATTCTTTATCCATGAAGAAATAATAGGTATTTGTATGTTGACGTATAATGAACGGTTATCCTTCCTTATGAGGAAAAATCAAGGACGGCTTGATATGCCCAAATACATAAAAGAACTGGGTAGTCTAGTCCGTGATGATGCCTACGAAGTAATCGGACTGGAGGCCTCTGATGGTATAATGGGAAAGATCAGGGAAAACTGGCCTAACTATTCCCGTATAAAGCGGATATATACGGAATTACCGTTTGAGGATAGAACCATACTAAAGCGTATTGTCAAGAATATAGCGGTTGATAAGAGATGTTATCTCTCTATGGGTTATTCTGAAATATGCGGTATCGCTGAATTAAATGATATCAACCGTTTCAATGCGGATTTTAGATGGGAGGACGAACATACTGGAATGATAACGCTCTATTCATATGACCTAATCAATGAACTGATAATAGATTTCTATGAGGAGTATAATGAGTACTTCATAGATCTGGATTTATATGGATATAGGTGGAATCAATATATGTCCAACGAAATGTTGCTATAAGCGTATGAAGCTAACGAAAAAGAAAAAGATAGTATTATTGTTGGTGTTTTTAGCCAGTTTGTTTCCCTTGTTTATGGTGTTTGTCTATTTTGTGCCGTTGAATGTCGTGTGGATTAGTGCGGACAAGGAAGTAGAGAGCCAACTGAAGATATATTTGTATCAGGGGAGTGAAATGACGGTTAGTCAATATCGTCAATATCGTCAAGAGCATCACAAGTCGTGCTGTTATGATAGACGTGAATTGTTTAATGGCGAAGGTTCCATCTTCCTGTTCAGAGAGGAATATGGGGAGCATCGTTTCCTGATGAAGCACGATTCCGCTTATAGTGTTTGCGGCTTTTTCAAACTCAGGGCATGGTATGATATGTTTATACGGTTCCATTTTTACAAATCTGACGATAAGGTCTATTGCGATGTTTCCCAATGGTCATGGTTCCATCCTTTCTTTTTTAGGGATGATTACTATAAGGGGTTCCATCATGAAAAAGGAACCATCTGTCTCGATGGAGATGTCAGTTTGAAAACAAAATTGGACGATTATGCTTGTGTGGATGATTGATGGTATTTTGCATCCTCATTTGTTAGGATAAAGGTCAAAAGCATACAGACAACTATGACTACAACAAAATCTTTTGTTTAATTTTGCTAAATGAATCATTCCGACAATATACATATGACTCCGTTACGATTAGCCATCATAGATTATAATGTCTTGATGTGTATAGGATTACAACAGTTGCTTAGCGATTTATTGCCGATGACTGAGGTAGTTGTATTTAATTCGATGGCTGAGTTGGAAAGAGAGAATGATTATCAGTTTGCTCATTTTTTTGTTTCTTCTCGTATTTATTTTGAACATACACAATTCTTCAGAGAACATTTGCGGAAAACTATTGTGCTGGTGAATGGAGCCATGAACATTAATGATGTTTATACACTTAATGTATGTCAGAGTGAGAAGTCGCTGGTCCGTGATATCATGGAATTACGTGGTAGGGGACACGGGCATGCTTTGGCATTGGCTCGTCAGGGTGGATCTAATAATCAATTATTTTCACCGAGAGAGACTGAAGTGGCTGTTTTGTTATGTAAAGGATACATCAATAAAGAAATCGCCGATGTATTAGGTTTGGGAGTTACAACGGTTATTACGCATCGTAAAAATATTATGGAAAAACTACATGCTCGTTCTTTGGCTGACGTTATCATCTATTGTGTGGTGAACGGAATCATTAATGTCGAAGACATATAAAGCGGAGTACAAAACCCACCGTAGATAAAAATCTATCATCCCATCTGTTTATCCTATAAAATGAGGATGTTTACCCCTTATAAGTAAGGAAAAAGTATCTTCTCTCATCGTCGTAATTTTGTAAAAAGAAAAAAAGGCTGTTAGCTGTCTTTTTTTACAAAATTAGTCGTATGGGTATGTCGTTGTTTACAAATGTATTAAATGGGTATAGAGGAACTAGACCTCCTGTATGGTATATGAGGCAAGCAGGAAGAGTGTTGCCTAACTACAGGAAGTTGCGTGAGAGATATACATTTGAAGAAATGATGAATCAGCCTCAATTGGCTGCAGAAGTGACGCTCATGCCTGTTTATGATTTGGGCGTGGATGCTTCGATTGTTTTCAGTGATATTCTGACGGTTCCTGTTGCCATGGGAATGGAGTTGATGTGGACTGACCATGGCCCTCAATTTAAGAGGCCATTGATGAATGAAACGGATATTCATAAAGTGCTTCATCCTGATTCAAGTAAATTGAACCATGTCTATAAGACATTGGATTTGATAAAAAAGGAAAGCAGTGTTCCTACAATAGGGTTCTGTGGTGCTCCGCTCACAACACTATGTTATATGTTGCAAGGCACGAGTGCTAAACATGAGTTTCCTGACGCAAAAAGTTTTTTTTATACTTATACAGAATCCACTCGGTATCTTGTTGACATGCTGACAGATTTTAGTATCGAGTATGCACTTAAGCAGATTGAACATGGAATTGATGCATTCCAACTGTTCGATACTCATGCGGGAATTGTCCCTCAGTCGTTGTTCGAAGCCATTTTCCTCCCTGCTGTGAAAAAAATAGCATCTGCAGTTAGACAGCAGCATATTCCGTTTATTTATTTTCCGAAAGGGTTAGGAACAGGTCTCTCGTTGATTACACCAGAGGTCTGTGACTTTGTAAGTATCGATTGGCAGACACCGTTGTCAATGGCTCGTAAGATTGTCCATGCGGATGTGGGGTTACAAGGGAATATTGATCCGTATTTGTTACTCTCTTCCAAAGAAAAAATAGTGGATGTCATGCATGCTGAATATGTGCCATTCTTTCAGGAGAATGATAAATGGATCATTAATCTAGGGCATGGAGCACTGGCTGCTACTCCTTTTGAGAATATTAAGTTCTTGACAGATTGGATAAAAGATGAACAAAATTGGAGGTGATATGACTATGTGTGATGGTAGATTAAAAGTGATTGCTCGCTCATCTAGATTGTCGGTCTGGCAAGTAAAAGAGGTCTTCTCTTATATGGAGGGGATGGAGTATGACCTGATTCCTCTTGAATCGTATGGTGATAAACATAAGGAAATCTCATTGATGGATGCCAATATTCCTGCGGATTTCTTTACGAGAGAGATGGATGCAGCTGTACTGGATGGAACAGCAGATGTTGCAATTCATTCGGCAAAGGATTTGCCTTTCCCGATTCCGAAAGGCTTGGAGATCTATGCGTTAATGCCGGCTACAGACAAGACAGATTCTTTGATCAGTAAAGATAATCTGAGTTTACGTCAGCTGCCTGCCGGTGCAAAGGTCGCTACAAGTTCGTTTAAACGGAAACAGGAATTGTTGAAGATCCGAGAAGACCTTGCTTTTGTGAGTGTCCGTGGCACTATTGAGGAACGTATCGCTCAACTGGATAATCATGATTTTGATGCTCTTATCGTTGCTACGTGTGCTTTGCAACGGCTGAATTTGAGCCATAGAATAACAGAACGTCTTCCAATGGAAACACATCCACTGCAAGGACATATCGCTGTTGTCGGAAGAAAGAATAATGCGACCTTGAAGGATCGCTTCTCAAAATTAGGATTTCTCCGTTTGGCTGATTCGTCAACACGGGCATTTTATTTAGAGGGACGGGAAGTGTCAACCGTTGCACGTCAGCTTTTGGATATGGGCGTTGAGGCTTCTACACCGGTTCGTCTTATCTGCTCGATGGGGAATGCCCCCAAGAATTATCATTTCTTTTTGAATGAATTAAACCATACGGTGATACAAGCTCCCGAACCAGTCTTAATGCTAGTGGGAGATTCTATAAACGTTCAAAAGAGTGAACGAAGAGTCTTGGTTACGGGTACATCCATTGAGTGGGGTGCAAGTCGTGGTGTTGTAACACATACACCACTTATCTATACACAAAAAATTGTCAATGAACGAAACACTACTGTGCTTCAGAACATTGATAGGTTTGATTATATCGTCTTTACCAGTCGGCATGGTGTGAAGTGTTTCTTGGAGCAGGTGAATAAAGACGATTTCGCTACGCAGTTAGCAAAGGTGAAGTTGATAAGCGTTGGAAGTGTGACTACTCAGTCGTTGAACGCAGTTGGTTTGACACCTGAGTATGAATCAGATACCGAATCGGCAGAGGGGATAATCCATTATTTCAAAGAAAAAGATATTACAGGGAAGAAGATTCTTCTGCCACGTTCTTCGATAGGAATCACCACATTGCCACGGGAACTTGAAAAGATGGGTAATGAAGTCGTTGATTTGCCTATTTATGAGACTCTTATTAATACAGATACAGATTTGATTGAGGATATGTCGGTTTTCAATGAGATCCTTTTTTCTTCCCCTTCGGGTATAGCTGCATTTAAGATCCGTTATGGAAGATTACCCAAGGATATACCTCTGACATGTAAGGGGAAAACAACAGAGAAAGAAATGATTGATTCACTATAAATATGTTTTTAGCATGAAACGATTCAGACCATTACGAATATCACAGATTGTACGAGATCAATATGCGGATGTGCCAGCTATTCATCCGGATACATTCATTTATCCTTATTTTGTCATGGATGGTTCAGGAATAAAAGAACCCATAGCAACCATGGAGGGGATATATCGCTTTTCCATTGATGAGCTACTTGTTGATATAGAAGATCTTTTGACACTAGGAATAAACAAAGTCTTATTGTTTGGAGTGATTAAACAAGAAGATAAGGATGCGTGTGGTACGGCAGCCTATCAGCCTGATAATATTATTAGCAAGGCTGTTAAAGCAATCAAGTCACGTTTTCCTCACTTATTGGTTTTTACCGATGTCTGTTTATGTGAATACACTTCCCATGGACACTGTGGATTACTTTGTGATTGTGATGTAGATAATGATACAACCCTTCCGTTATTGGCAGAGATGGCGTATCAGCATGCTTTGGCAGGAGCTGATTTCGTGGCACCATCGGCTATGATGGATGGACAAATAGAGGCCATTCGACAACGTTTGGATCGTGAAGGACTTCATAACACAAAGATATTAGCCTATTCAGCTAAGTATGCATCGGCTTATTATGGTCCGTTTCGGGATGCAGCTGGTAGTGCTCCATCTTTTGGTGACCGTAAAACATATCAGATGGATTTCCGAACAATGGACCAGGGAATTGAAGAGATAGAAGCTGACATAGAAGAGGGTGCTGATTGGATTATGGTGAAACCTGCTCTTGCTTATCTGGATATCGTTTGTCGGGCGCATCAGAGATTTCCAGACTATCCAATGGTTACATACCAAGTGTCGGGTGAATACTCTATGTTAAAGAATGGAGCTAAACAGGGATTCTTTGATGAGAAACGAATATTCTTTGAGAGTCTGGTTGCGATGAGACGTGCGGGAGCTGATTATATCATCTCGTATTATGCAAAGGATTTTTTTAGATGATAGCCTTATTGCTTATATTGAAAGGAGAAGATGATAGAGAGTAGGATAATCAATAATAAGGAGCATGGATTGCAGGAACGTGAGAGGTTGATTACAGAGCTTGTGATTAATAAAAGTATTCCTCATGTCTTGTTGGCAACGTGCAACCGTACTGAGTTATATTGGGGAACTGGTGAAGTCCCATTGTCGATGGCGGAACATCTATTCCGTGTGGCTTCTGGGTTGGAATCATCCATAGTAGGTGAGAGGGCTATCCAAGGTCAGTTGAAACAAGCCTATTTGGAAGCTACGGAAGCCTATGACTTATCGGCAGGGTTGAACCGTCTGTTTCAACATGCAATGCATACGGGAAAGCGAGTTCGCACGGAAACAAAGATTTCAGAAGGAGCAGTCTCGCATAGTCAGGTGGCAGTTGATATCCTCAAAGAAAATAAGATAGATTTACAGAACAGTCGAATCACGGTTGTAGGAGTGAATAAGCTGAATGAGGATATCTTGAAATTCCTTTCCTCTAAAAATGCACGCAATGTTGTTGTTGTGAATCGCCATGAGGAGAAAGCACTCGCCTTTGCTGCTCCGTATGGTTATGAAGTGAAGAGTCTTCGGCAAAGCAATGAGTGGATGCAAAATACGGATGTGTTGATCAGTGCAACGTCGGCACCACATGCCATCTTTACAAAAGAAGATTTTCATGAGAAGAAACATATATTGGTGATTGATATTGCCTTCCCTCGGGATGTGGAAGAAGATGTGGCAGCTCTTCCGTGGGTTACATTGCATAACATAGAAGATATTGAGGCCTATGCCAAACAGAATATTCGTCTGCGATATGACGAGGTGGGAAAGGCTGAAGTCATTATACAAGAAGAATTACAAAAGTTTATGAAATGGCAGTCTTATTCTCTGATGAGAGACTGACGTGTCATTGATTAGAATTTAACAAAAGACACATAGTATGGAAAGAACAAAATCTAAGATGGCATACGAAGAGGCTATCAACTATATTCCTGGTGGCGTGAATAGTCCCGTAAGGGCATTGAAAGCTGTGGGCGAAACCCCTTTGTTTGTTGATCATGCAGTAGGAAATAAGATATATGATATTGATGGAAATGTATATACCGATTATTGTTTATCATGGGGTGTCTTCTTATTGGGACATGCTCATCCTATGGTCAATAAAGCTGTATTATCAGCCGTGAAAAGAGGTACAAGCTATGGCATACCCTCTTTACAGGAAACTGAACTAGCTAAGTTGGTTAGGTCTTGTTTTCCTTCAATGCAACGTGTGCGATTTGTGAATTCGGGTACAGAGGCCACCATGAGTGCTATTCGTCTGGCTCGTGGTTATACAGGTAGAAACTATATAGTGAAGTTCGAGGGAAATTATCACGGACATGCTGATCATCTGTTGGTTAGTGCGGGGTCGGGTGTTGCTCGTCTCGGTAAATCCTCATCGGCAGGTGTGCCCGATAGCTTTGTCTCACAAACCATCGTGGTTCCTTATAACGATGAGAAAGCACTAGAACAGGTGTTTCAGAAAAAAGGAAAAGAGATAGCTGCAATTATTGTAGAACCTGTTGCTGCAAATATGGGTGTTGTCCTCCCGAAAGAGGGATTCTTGCAGTTTCTTCGAGACATCACACGAAAGTATCAGTCATTGTTGATATTTGATGAGGTGATCACTGGGTTCCGTCTATCAGTCGGTGGGGCGCAAAAACTATTTGGAATAGAGCCTGATCTTACGGCTGTTGGAAAGATTGTAGGAGGAGGATTCCCGGCTGCTGCTTTTGGTGGCAAGTCGGATATCATGCAGATGCTGGCACCTGATGGACCTGTATATCAAGCGGGTACGCTTAGTGGTAATCCTGTGGCTATGAGTGCCGGAATAGCGACCCTTACGGAGTTGATGAAGCCAGGCTTCTACGAAGAACTGAACACTAAGGTAGATGCTTTTGAACGTAAAATTAAGAAAGCAATAGAAGGCAAAGGAATTGTGTTGAGTAGGATTGGTCCAATGTTTACCTTGTTTTTCAAAGAAGGTAAGGTGGAGAATTTCTCTGATGTAAAACAGACTGATCAAGAGCGTTTTGCCCGTTTCTTCCGTTACATGTTGAATCATGGAATCTATGTCTCGCCTTCACAATTTGAAGGTAACTTCATATCAATCAAACATACGCAGAAGGATCTGGATCGTTTCGTCCGTTTGGTAAGAGACTTCAATGAGTGATCGTAGAATTTTGTGTTGTATGAGTATGAATCTTGTAGAAAAGTATAACGTATCGGTACCAAGGTACACAAGTTACCCTCCAGCAAACTATTTTAAAGAGATGGATGGTGCGACTTACCTTCGTGCCGTGGATGCATCCAATCAGGTAGGAAGTCGTAATCTCTCTTTTTACTTACACATGCCTTTCTGTAAACGATTATGTCATTACTGTGGATGTAATTCCTATATGATGAGAAGTGATGAGGTTGTGCAGCAATATGTTGAGGCTTTGCATAAGGAGATTGACTTGGTTGCGGCTCATTTGGACAAGAATCGTTTGATAAGTCAGATTCATTATGGAGGAGGAACACCTACATCAATGCCTGTTTCAATATTAAGAGACCTTAATGAACATATTATATCGCTATTCCCCATGATGAAAGATGCTGAGATTTCTATCGAATGTCATCCAGGCTATCTTTCGCATGAAGATTGGGAGGCCTTGACGAGAAGTCATTTTAATAGGTTCAGTATCGGTGTGCAGGATTTTGACGAGAAGGTGTTGACGACTGTCGGACGAACCTCGCCAGCCATACCCATGAAAGATATCATGGCGATTCTGCGTGCTGCCCATGTGGGGGTGAATATGGATTTTCTTTATGGTTTGCCGTTTCAAACCCCAACTTCCTTTATGAACAGCATTGAAAAAGCTATTGCCTTGCGTCCTGATCGGTTGGTGACGTTCAGTTATGGTCATGTACCATGGGTCTTTAAACGACAGTTGATCTTAGAGAAATATGGACTGCCAGATGCGGATAGCAAACAGCAGATGTATCGAAATGCTGTGTCGTTATTGAAAGAAGCAGGTTATAAGAGTATCGGGTTGGATCATTTTGTTTTACCATCTGATGAACTCTTTTCTGCCCTTGAGAATGGACAGCTTCATCGTAATTTTCAAGGATATTGTACCTTGCGTACAACAGGACAAGTCTATGCTTTAGGCGTGACAGGAATAAGTCAGTTAGACTCTGTTTATGCACAGAATACTAAGGATATAGAGGAGTATATAAGTGAAGTGAAGGCGAACCGATTACCTATCAGAAAAGGATATTCGTTGAATGATCAAGAGAGAGTGGTGAAGACGGTGATCGATTGCCTTATGTGTAATTATCGGGTGATATGGAAGTTGCTTGCTGACTCTTTACAGATGACTGTTGCAGAGCTGAAAAATCATCTGCACTATGATGAGTCAGTCTTCGAAACGATGGCAAAGGATGGGGTGATACTATACAACGAAGAAGAATTGAAGGTGACTGAAATCGGACATCCGTTTGTACGGAATGTGGCGGCTGTTTTAGATCCTTTGATGCAAAATACAACCAAACAATTTTCAAAACCTATATGAATATGAATGAGCATGATATAGTAATTATTGGAGCAGGAATAACAGGATTGACATGTGCATTTCAATTAAAAAGGAAAAATCGGGATGTGTTGATACTGGAGTGCAATGATAGAGTGGGTGGACAAATAAAGACAGTTAATGTAGGATCGTTTACATTTGAGAGTGGACCGAATACAGGTGTGGTGAAATACCCTGAGGTGGCAGAGTTGTTCGAACAACTATCCGGACGATGTGAGATGGAGACGGCATTGGAATCGAGTAAGCGTCGGCTGATATGGAAAGGCTCCAGTTTCTGTCCGTTACCTTCAGGTCTTATGAGTGCGTTGCGTACACCGTTGTTCAGTTGGTATGACAAATTCAGAATCTTAGGAGAACCATGGAGAGCCAAAGGCACAGATCCGAATGAGTCTGTCGGTTCGTTAGCTCAACGTCGTTTAGGAAAATCGTATGTTGATTATGCAGTAGATCCATTTCTGTCGGGTGTATATGCAGGCGATCCGTATAAGCTGCCGGCTCGATTGGCATTGCCTCGTCTCTATGCGTTGGAACAACAATATGGCTCATTTATACGAGGAAGTATGGCAAAGGCTCGTATCCCTAAAACCGAGAGAGAGAAGAAAGCGACGAAGAAAGTCTTTTCTGCCAAAGGAGGATTCTCTAAACTGGTTGAGTCTTTAGCAGATGCTATCGGAAGCGAACAGATTGTGACATCAGCTACTAATATATCCATTCTTCCAGATGATAAGAACGGTTGGAATATATGTTATACCAAAGGAAATGAACAGATCCAGCTACATGCCAATCATGTGGTGACAACCTGTGGTGCCTATTCATTACCCCAGTTGTTGCCTTTTGTAGAACCTCAACTGATGAATGATCTGAATAATCTTTATTACGCTCCAGTTGTACAAATAGGAGTAGGTATGCAGGATTGTGGAGAAAACCAATGGAAGGCATTTGGCGGATTGATTCCATCCTGCGAGAATAAAACATTGTTAGGAATACTTTTTCCTTCCGCTTGTTTCCAGCATAGAGCTCCGGAACAAGGAGCAGTGTTTTCATACTTCATAGGAGGCGTTCGTCACCCAGAGTACGTCCAAAAGAGTGATGCAGAGTTGACGGAGTGGGTGAATAGGTCATTGAGTGAGATGCTTAAGTATCCGCAAGGTAAGAGAGCGGAAGAGATCATGATCTTTCGTCATGAACATGCAATTCCACAGTATGAATTGACGACAGATGCACGTTTACAAGCCATAGATCGATTGAAAGAACAATATCCGACCTTAACGATTGCGGGGAATTTGAAAGATGGTATCGGTATGGGCGATCGCATCAAACAGGCATTTGATGTATCTAGCCAATTTACGTAAAAAGAATTAGGGTGCGTATTAAAATTGATATGCCATTTCCCTGTTAATACACGTAGAGACGCACGGCCGTGCGTCTCTATCCTTATCACGGCCGTGTGTCTCTATCCTTATTACGGTCGTGTGTCCTCTATCCTTGTATGTCATGTTTATCTGGGTACTTGAATTTTAATACATTCTTTTAGATAATTTCTATCTTAATTTGATTTGATGTTAAGATAATTTTTCGGAAATTTGCACCCAATTTCAAAAAAAATTAAAAATAGAGATTATAATTCTTTAATTTGTACTTTAATGAAGAAAATAGTTTCAACCTTATGGTTGTTATTGTTGGGGTTGGGAAGTCTATATGCGGCTACTGCATATACAGGCTGTCCTGACTTTACTGATCTTACGGCAAGTTATGTGGAGCCGTATGCGTCAGGAGTAGGTAATCAATTGGTGAAAGGAAGGCACTCTCTTATTGACAAACAGGGGTCAGATCCGAGGACAGGAGGCAAGCTTCAACTGCTGCCAAAAGGAGTAGATAGAGTAATTCGTTTGGGAGATGAATTGGGAGGTAATCAAAGTGAGAGTTTGACATATCACATCATACCTACATGGGATGCCTCCTTGATTAAGTTGAGTTTTGCTGTGGTTTTTGAAAACCCAGAACATCCTCTCAGTGAGCAACCTTTTTTCTCTATAACAGTGACAGATAAAAATGGTAATCTGTTACGGAATACATTTAGCTATGAAGTGTATGCAAAAAATGGGTTGTCTGGTTTTCAAGAATATTTAGATGGAAAGAGTCCCGTTATGTGGCGTGATTGGACAGAAGAAGTGATTGATTTGGGCGCTTATATTGATCAGGAGGTACTAATCACATTTAGAACACGAGATTGTTTGCAAAATGGTCACTATGCTTATGCTTATTTTAGTGCATCATGTGTTCCTGATGGTTTATATGCAAAAATATTATGTCTTGAAAAAACTGAATTGTCGGTAATCGATGGCTTCGAATCATACGCTTGGAATGATGGTTCTACGTCAAATGTATTTGAAGGAGATATAAATGATGCTCTCTGGTGTGATATGACTTCTATCGTTGGATTGATAACAAGATTGTTTGTGTCGATTGCCGATCCTGCTAAACCTACGGAAGATATAACATACGATGAGGTTTGTGAAGGCGATGATTATTATTGGAATGGGAATTACATTGATACACATTTTCAGGGATCTCAACGATTTGTAGGAGTGGAAGTGGAACCTGATAGTTGTATTCTTACGAAAAAAACATTGATTTTGAAAACGATTCCTACTTATCATGTCATCAGTGAGACAATATGTGAAGGTGATGATTATATAAAGAATGGATTCTATTTCAAGAATCTGCCAGCCGGGTATATTGAAGATACAATTGAGGTAGCATCTGATAATAGATGTAAGAAATGGAATGTGTTGAAATTGAACATTGTTTCGAATGATTACTCTCCGTACATAAAAGGAGATGGGACACCTTGTATGAATAAGTGGAATACCTATAATGTCCCTGGAGCCTATTCCTGCGAGTGGATATTACCTACGAATGCATTGTATGATGAGGGTAGGACGTCAGATTATGCTTATTTGATGTTTAAGGATGGATCAGAAGGTGTTATTTCTGCTAAATGTACCAATGGCTGTGTTTCTAAAACAGTGTCAATGGCAGTTCATCCAATCCAAACCACCAAAACATTTGTCATAGATACAATTTGTCAAGGTACCTCTTACGAAAAAGATGGATGGAACTTAGGTGTACAAAATAAGTTAGGGTACTCTACATACATCCGTCAATTGGGTGATTCTTGTGGAAGTTCGGATGTATTGGTGCTTTATGTGCTGCAGTCTCCTAATTTACAAGTATTCTCTGCTCCCGATGTCGTTTGCCCTGGTGATGAGGTGAAATTAGCGGTTGTTGATAAGTCTGCGGATGGATATGATGATATAGCTATTGGAGATGTGTTATGTGATGATGGTACACTCTTAAAATTAAAGGATTTTTTGCTTAGTGGCAAGGTCGCAAGAGGAATTGTTGTTGAATTTGCTCCGAATAACTATATTCATGTACTTTCAATTAAAGATGAAAATAATGGAGAACTAGTTCCGTATTATTCTCATAATAATTTGATACATGGTGCAAATATTTTCAGGAAATGGTTTGTGTTGAATAAATATCTGAGTCAGATTGATGGCGCTGATATATTAGATGGATTATATTGGACGAACGATACGAAAGATGGAACGATGGATACGCATCGAATTGCGTATGGTTATATCAATGGAGAGTTTATAAATGAACCTACCCCTATTGAAAATAAGTGTAAAATAAGATATCATTATTATATTAGTTTGAAACAATGAAAAAATTATATTCATTTATTATATTGTTATTATTGTCATACTCTTCTCTTTATGCATACACGATAGGTGATGTTGTTAAAACGAAAGAAGGAGATCTTGGCATCGTTTTCTATATTGATCAGGAGAAGGTTTTATTGATTTCTCCTTATGCTAAACGAACGTTGTTTACTACGAGCGATATCAATGAATGTCTTTCTGATAATTGCGAAAACACTTCACAACTCCATTTGTTTAATGGACAAGAGTGTACTAAGCGAATGATTGAATTGGCTAATAACTCATCTTATGTCTTTCCAATTCTTGATAGCATTCCAGTTGACAGAGGTTGGTATATCCCTTCATTAGGAGAATTCTGTGAGATGTATTCTTATGCATCTGTCATAAACAAAGTGAGTGAAGCCTTGAATGGTGATATTTTCATTGGCAATTATTGGACATGCTCTCAAGCAAGCAATGGCGCACGATATGTGCATCATACGATTGATGGCGGGTATTTAGGTATGCCGGCGTATTCAGCAGAAAGTTGGACAGATCTCACCCGCGATGTTCGTCCCTTCTATCAAATCAATTTGGCGGATGAAACAGACGAAGGACAAACAACTTATTTGTGGAATACAGGAAGTACAGAAACCCGAATAACGGATTCGCCCAAGAGTTCTACTACTTATACTGTAACAGTAACTAATACGTTAAATGCTTGCAAGAGCACGGCTAGTCGTAAGGTGCTCGTGGCTGGTGAACCTCAGGAAATTTATGAAACCATTTGTGAGGGCGAAACCTATTCTGGTTATGGTTTTAAAGAGAATACAACGGGAACTTATACAAAAAGTGTCGGGGAGCAAAATTGTGTTACGGAGGTTTCTTTACATCTGACCGTTGCTCCAAAATACAAACAGGTATTCGATGATGTCGCTTGTATGGGTCAATATTATAATAAACATGGTTTCTCTTTGACTCCTTTTGTGAAAGGTGCTTTTCACGATACATTGTCATTCATCAGTCAGTTGGGGTGTGATAGTACCGTGATATTGAACTTGAATGTGAAACCTACTACGTACGATACTATCACAAGACGCATCTGTCAGGATGAATCTTATAAGGACCCTGACTTCGATATAGAAGCAAATCATAGGGCAGGATTGTCTTATTACACCGTTGAAAAGACAAATGAAGAGGGCTGTAGGGCTTATCATACTTTGGCTCTTCAAGTCGATTCTGTTTATCAGGTTACGACCTTGGCAACTGTTGAAGAAGGTGCTGCCTATAATCAACAAGGTTTTAATATTGATAAGGTAATACCTGGTAATTCTTATCGCCTTGAATTAAATGCTGCTAATGGATGTGATAGTATTGTCACTCTTTATTTCCGTATGCTTCATGGCGAGGAAATAGGACCAAATCCTAATCCAGAGGGACTAAAGGACAACAGAATCATTCCTACCGCTTTCACACCTCACTTCGAGGATGATATGAACGATCACTTCATGCTAGGCTATGAAGTTTATATCTATGATCGTTATGGTAATTTGATTTGCCATTCTGAAAATGGTTGGGATGGTACTTACAGAGGTAAGGTGGCGACTCCAGGGGTCTATGTCTATACCGTATTTATGAAAGATGGGGAGATTCGTAAGGGAACCATCGAAGTTGTAAAGTCTAAGTGATGAGAAAGATGAAAAAGATTGTGTTTATACTTAGCTGCATGTTAGCAGTGAATGGTAATGCGGTGGAACGATCTTTCCAAGATGGATATACAGTGGAACCATCCCGCATCAATACCAAAGAGGCTGAATCTGGGCTCTCTTTGTTGAAGAATAAATTGGCCTTCTCCCGTGATGGAAAGGTCTATGTGGCTACTCTCAATGATAGCTTTGATATAAAAGATATCAAGGAACAAAATGATCTGTCGCTTCTCGGTATCGAAGGACAATTTGCTCAATACAACAACCAGCTTGTCTATTCGTCTAAAGGGGTTCTTTATTGCGTCACGCTGAAGAATAATGTGTGGAGTAATCCTGAAAAGTTGATGATTGATGGTTTCATGGCATCTCGTGAACAGGAAGAGGGCACTACCTTCATCTCCCGTCGTTGGACCTACAAGAAGAAACCTGCGGCTGGTATGTATAATCCCGCATTTGCCAATAAGGGAAAACGTATCTATTTCTCTTCTCAACTTGAGGGGGGCAAGGGTGGCTCTGATATCTGGTATATAGAGCGTAAACCTGATAATAAGACATGGTTCGCTCCTAAGAATATGCCTGATGTCAATTCCGATAAGAATGAAGACTTTCCTCAATTGGTGGGCGATACGATGTTTTATTTCACCTCTGATAGATCGGACTCTCTTAAGGGTAACAATATCTACAAGAAGTTGATGAAGGGGAAAAACGTTCATACTCCACAATTGGCCATGGGGAAATTCAACAGCGACGCGGATGACAAGAATTTTGTTGTAGCAGAGAAGACACCATTCTTGATCTCCAATCGTGCAGGTGGTGATGATATTTATCGTCCTAATCTCTTTGTGCCAGAACCTGAGCCTGTCGATACTACACCTGCGGATACTACACCTCAACTGAAGGTGGTCCGTAAAGATTTTCGTACTTGCATCTTCTATTTTGAATATGACAAGACCTCTATGATCGATTCTTATGAAGCAGAGTTTAACTATATCTATGACTTCATCAACGAAGATTCAACTTCAGTTGTCAAGATTACTGGATATACGGATGAACGTGGTTCTGCAGACTATAATTTGACGCTCTCCAAAGATCGTGCAGGCGTGGTGTTTGATAGATTGGTGAAGATGGGTATCGACCCTAAACGTATGCGCTTTAATGGCGCAGGAAAAGCTAATCCTATTGTCAAAAATGCTACAACAGAAGCCGACCATCAAAAGAACCGCCGTGTGGAAATTGTAAAACTAGAGAATAAAGAAACGAAAAATGAAAAATAAAAAATATATATTGACGCTTTGCGTCGCATTGTTGACACTCTCTTCGTATGCCCAACAAGACTTGATGTTGTCTCAGGAAATCTTTTCTCGTGTAAACAAAAACCCTGCGGCAACCGGTAATACCAATGATATCGATATCTTCCTTCATGGACGTATTCAATGGGCAGGGATCGATAATGGTCCTAAAACGACAGTTCTGAATGTGACCAATTACTTGGAAAAGCTTCATTCGGGTGTTGGATTCACGATGTTCTACGATCACATGGGTATTGGTCATAATACGACGAACATGAAATTGGTTTATGCTTACCAAATCGATCTCAGTGAACGTTATATCCTCTCAATGGGATTGGGTGCAGGTCTTCAAATAGCTGGTTTCGATTATACTTCTAATGTGATGGACGATGTGAATGAGTATGGGCAGGATACCTATCCTTATGAGAAGGAGGTGCGTGTCTCTCCAGATTTTGATCTTGGATTCGAATTCTCTCATCCAATCTGGACCGTTGGTGTTTCGATGACTCACCTGACGAATAATGAATCGACTACATTCAAGAGTGGCAGACATCTATATCTTTATGGTATCGGTAATTTTCATGTGTGTGACCAATGGATCTTGGCTCCTGTGGTGAACTATTTTCATCATGACAAGACCAATGTCATAGAAATAGGTTCTTTGGCTTATTTTAGAAGAATGTTTTGGGGAGGTTTAACTTGGCGTCCTGATTTCCATAGCAAGACGAACCCTTCTATGATGGTCATTACTCTTGGTTTGGAGTGGAAGAAGTTTAGATTCGGTTATTCGTATGACTTAGGACTTGGCTCTAATGATTGGTTGCCATCCAATACGCATGAGGTTATCTTGTCGTATGGTATAGCTAAGAAACAAAAGAAATAGGGGGAATGCATAGTCATTTGAATGAATGACTATCATTCTGCCGGCAGACTTTGATCTGTAAGAAAAGGGAGTTCTATAAATTCAACCCGTGATTTTTTATCATTGGTCATTTATAGAACTCCCTTTCCCATTGTTCTGCATTAAAAAGCATCACCTTCTTCGCTGATTATCATAAATTTTTTGTTTCTGAAACCGATTGATATACCATGGTCTTCGTCGGCTTCACATTCACCGGTCAGGAATATATCGGGTATGTGCTTGATTTCTGCTGCAAATTTGACATTTATGTATATGGAGTTTATCGAAATCTCATCAAATAGGTCTTCTGCTTCAATTTTTTTATCGCTCCACATATCATAGCAGTTGTTGCAGTAGTCAAGCACCTTCTGTTTGATTGTTTCTGTGTCGAGTTCAGTTGTCAGCCACATCAAGAGTTCTGTTTCTTCCTTCGTGAGTTCCTCATCCATTTCTTCTTCTCCTGAGGTGCAGATGTTCACCTCTGTGATCTCCCCGAAAAGATTCAGATAAGTGCTATCACCGATATGCCAATTCTTGTTTGTACGAGAAGCTATTACTTTGTCGTAATTATACAGGATGTTGTCTCCTTCTGCCATTTGAATAGGTCCGTCGGATAGTATAACCGCATTAGGGGTGCCGCCCCAGGCTTTGTGACATCTCCATCCGTAGTTTCCCATACGATCGATATAGAGCGCTAACGGTATCAGTTGGTTCCTCGTCTTTCGGTTAGCTCCCCGATAGAGTTGCTTAGCTTTTTGTTGAACCTCTTCGAAGTATATATCCTTCTTTTGTAGGTAGTCGGCATACGCTTTACGTTGAGAATCAGTAATTCCTTCGTTCAATGTGCCTTCCAACTCTATGTCGAAAGGCGTTTCTTTTGGAACAAAGCTGTTGGTTGTTTTGCATATCCACCTATTTTTCCCATTGAAGATGATAGTGCCAAATGTCTCATCTATCTGTTTGACTGCATTCGGTGGGAGGATAAGGTTCCTTTCAGTCAGGTGCTTTAATTTTCCTTCTGCGGTTTCATTACCGTTCTTTGCTGCTTTTCTATACCATTTTGCAGCTTTTTCGTAATCCCTCATCACATATTTACCATTTGAGTAGAAGTCGCCTATTAAGGTCTGTGCACCAGAATGACCTTGTTTAGCCGCAATTCGAGCCCATTCAAAGGCCAATCTGTCGTTACATTCAACGCCTTTGCCATTGGTGTAACATAGTACCATGGACCATTGTGCAGGAAGATAGCCCTGTTTGGCAGATAAAAGGTAACATTTAGCGGCAGCTGCATAATCCTTTTTTGTTCCTTCTCCTTTGTAATAGTAGTCTCCAAGCTCTTTCTGTGCTTTCGCATCGCCTTGTTTCGCCAGCTCACGTACGTTGTTGAAATCACTCTTCGTCACATTCATCCAGGATGATTCGACCTGCATTCTTATGTCACAGTCACTGTTATGCTCTATGAAGTATTGACCGTCAATTGTTTTATTGAGGTATGCTATGTGAACGGTCTTTAGACTTCTGCAGTTGTAAAAGGCACCGATTGTCACACGCTCAACCGTCTTTTGAAAAATGACGGAGAGGAGAGAAGAACATCCGTAGAAGGCATATTCGGAGATATTCTTACAGGCTAAAACGGCTGTTGTGAGGTTGGTGCATTTGTTGAACGCATTCCTACCTAATTCGCAGGTGGAGTCGATGGTTAGTTGGGTCACACCTGAACTGTTAAAGGAATCTTCGTCAATCTTTTTTACGTTTAAAGGAATATTGACTTCCTTCAGACTGGTACAATTTTTAAACGCTTCCTTCCTGATGTGTTTAAGAGAGATCGGGAAAGAAATAGACTCCAGTTGTGTACATTGGTAGAAGGCCTGATCCATTATTTCTTCCACTCCGTTTTCTAAAACCACGGTTTTCAAGGAGGAACAACTATCGAAGCAATATTTTCCCAAACTCTTTACGGAGTGCGGTATCGTGATGTTTTTTATGTGTTGATTCTTGGCAAATACACGGTTTCCTATGGTGGTTACCGAGGAGGGTATTGTGATGTTTTCTTCGTTTGAACTACAGAAGAAGAGATCCTTCCCTGTGGCGCTCAAAATCATATCATTTTCTTTCTTGAGGTTTTGATTTTCAGGGCTAATGATGATTTCAGTCTCCTTGGGAAATGAGTCACCACCAATAGAAGAAAGGTGTGGTGGCAGTTCCACTTTTTTCAGGTTGGGACAATTCCAAAAAACACTATCTCCCAATGCTTTTAATGAATAAGGCAACTTAATATCCGATAGGGATGTGCATCCGTTGAATGCCGAATAGGCTATTTCTTCTATGGCATCCGGTAACTGGATTGAGGTTAGACTTGTGCATCCTTCAAAAGCAGCGATGCCGATCTTTTTTACACCTTGAGGAAGATTTATCTTCTTCAAACTGGTTGCATTTCTGAAAAGTGAGAAGGACAGATAATTTATGTTCTTGGGTAATGTAATATCCTCGAGACCAGAACATTCTTCAAAGATATTATCTTTCAATAGCGTTATCGTGTCGGGAATCGTTATTTTCTTAAGACTACTACAACCATAAAAAACATGTGATTCTAATTCAGAGAGATGGTCGGGTAGCGTGATATCACTCAGTTTGGAACAATTATAAAATGCGCTGGAACATATTTTAGTTAATGTGCTCGGTAGTTTTACTGAGACAAGGTTTGAACAGCCTTTGAAAGCTTTATATTCAATCTTTGTCACACCTTCTCGGATGATGATATGTACAAGGTCGGTGTTGTCTTTGTATTCGCTATTCGTAATTTCAGTCACCCCTTCCGCTGGAATAATTACTGTGTTTTTCTCTGAATCGGTATTGTTCGACATGTTTTTATTGTTGTTTATTATTCGTATATGTGTTCAGACGACCATGATAGGAGAAAAAACCGTTTTAGATTAGTTGACGATGGAATATATTCCAAAATCAGTTTTCTAAAACGGTTTTGCGTTTATGTACTCAAAATGGAACGATTAAAGTTCCTTGAGTTGGTTTGTGAGATTCATTTTTAGTCTTTAATGAATTTCACAATTTGCGTTCCTACTTGAAGTAGATAAGTTCCCTTAGCCAAGGAAGAAACATCAATGAGAGTCTTCTCTGATGCTTGTACAGTTTTTAATAAGATTCCTTGCAAGTTGTAAATTCGAGTGGTTTCATTCTTTTCTAATCCATCGATGACGATGACGTCTTGCGTAGGATTAGGATAGATGCATAATGTATTTTTGGCTATCTCTTTATTATTTGAAAATTCTCCTTCGAATACTATTTTTCGAATACTTTTAAGAGATGTTTGTGCCAATAATTGATTGTCATTAGAATATAAATACATGTCTTCTGAAGAGAATGTTATTTTCCCAATTATTGATAACACTTCTCTTTGCTCATTATTGTCCAATTGAACAATTCTGAGTGTGCCTTCTTCTTTCGCATTAGCTGTTAGAACTAAAAGAAATAAGGATGAAATAAATAATGCAATTCTTTTCATAAGAATATAGTGTTTTGTGGTTAATTATATTTCTACAAATATATAAATTTATAAATAACAAATCATGGAATTTTGAAAAAACTATTTTGTAGTTGTTTTTATTCCTTGATCACTTTTGTTGTTTTATCATTAAATATGATATAATAGATGCCGGATGGCCATTGTGTTCCCGTGGATAGTTGTCCGTTCACAACACCTCTCTCGATAGGAATACCTAATAGATTGGTTACAATGTATTCTCCTTGTCCTGCCAGTGTACAACTGAATGTGAATGGGTTAGGAGAGACCTGAAGATCGACTGAACTGATCTCATTAACGGATGTGCTTTGTTTCTTACATTCTGTGTTGTCAATGAAACAGTTCCATGTGGTTTCTTGATGATTCTCTGAGAGCTCACCATAGATGATACCTAGACCGATTGAACTCATGTAGAAACGACCGTAGGTGTTCCAATCACCAATGACGAAATCACCATTTCCAGGACCTCCGAATTGGTTCTGGTTATCATTGATCCGTTGCCAGCTTTCTCCTTCATTGATAGAACGATATAATCCTATCTCACAACCATTGGCTTTTCCCCAAATATAGATGGTATAGGAATCGTCAGACGTTCCTTTTCCGCATCCGACAGCAGTACATTGGGTCACATATTTAATGTTGTTCCAACTCTTTCCATGGTCAGTCGAGACTTTCAAACCATTCCCTCCACAAGGTGCATAGATGAGACCTTCGTGGCCAGGGAGGATTGTGATTCGTCCATGTCCGTCGTTACTGAAATTACTTGCGGTGAAACTCTCACCATAGATGCTACTTGAGTAGAATGTGTTATTGCCACCTGCATAGACATACGCATCGTTGACAGGATCTACTTGTATGTTTGTGGCATTCTCAGTCCCTGATATTTTGGTCCAAGAGGCTCCGTTGTTGTCTGAATAGTAGATACCACTTTCGCCAGGACCAGGGATTAAGAAGAATCGATACTGGTCATTTACTTTTGTGATGGCACATTTCCCTTCATTGGATGGAAGAGCATCACAGGTGTTGCAGTATGGATTCGTATATGAGTAATTGGTTTTAGCCATGCTTTTCCAGCCAGAATGACCTGTGGTGGTATAGTAGAAACCACTGTTGGCAACACGCATCATGACGTTTGCATTCTTACTATAATAATTAATACCACCTGTTGTGCCAGGAGCTGGATCATGGATTGGAGCAAACTCATGAATGTTGTTGTGTATAAAGCCTGTATAATCACCGATTACAGAGAGAAGGTCTCCCTTCGGAATACTTACTAAATCTAATGGTACGGTTTCTTCTAATCCGTTGACATCAAAATAAAATGTAGGAGTGCCCTCACACCAGATGTTGTTGCAGGTGAAGATACCATTTCCTGAGCCAACAGATACTTTTGAATCATCGTTTGCATCCATGCAGAGTGTACTCCAGTGTATCTGATAGCCTGGGATCCATGTCACATTGTTGTTGGTAAGTACCATATTGTCTTGTAAAGAACGCCATGTAACACCTCCGTCGGTTGAGGTCCAATAGATATCACCGTTCGGTGTTTGTCCATTGTCCCATTTCTGTGAGATCCATGTGTTATTGGTACAAGCCACCAATTTGTTAGCATCCTTGTTTGAAACAACAACATCTCCGTAAGCTATGTTTGAACGAGGAGATATGTTGACAGCCGTTTGCGTGTTAGGATTGTATCGGTAGATGGCACCGCTTGTTCCGTATGCTTTTTTGTTCGAATAGGCGATAAGAAGATTGCCATTTGGATCCATTCTCATCTTGCATGGAATAAAATCTGTAGGAAGACCTGTGACAGCCGACCATGTGGCACCGCCATCTTCTGAAACATACACATTGCTGGCGTTGGTACGTGATATTCCGACAAAGATTCGTTGTGTGATACCGTTCTTCTTCTGAGATCCGTCGAAAACAACAGTGGTTGTTCCATTGTCGTCTTCTGTTGTCGTACATTCAGTGTTTGCATCCCAGCTGTTCCATTTCTTGTTTACTGAATATACATTAGAAGGGAACGAAGAGACAGCCGACCATGTGGCACCGCCGTCTTCACTCTTAATTAATGGATTCTTTGCTCTACCTCCACAATAGATGATTTTACTGTTGTTGGGATCGACTGCAATACGTTCACCACAGTTTCGTCCGTCACCATTTCCATGAGTATAAATCAGGTGGCTTACGTTCGTAACCTTAAACGATTCACCACCATCGTTAGAGTATAAGATGGCAGTCTTGGCAGAACTAAAGTATTGAGCACCAGCTAAAAGATAGATGTTCTTTTCGTTTTGAGGGTCGATGGCAGCAGCATCGATACTATAAAGCCCCTTGTCCTCTTCGGAGATAAAGTTGGTTAATGGCTTCCATGAACAGTTGGCTGCATTCCATTTGTATGCTCCTCCCACGTCGGTTCTCGCTATTTTGGTGTTTTCGCATGAGATGATTCCGGAAACGAATCCACCACCACCGATGGCTAATGTACCATAGGAGTAGGGCACATCCATGCCATCACAAGAGAATCCAGATTGTGATAGTTCGTTTAACGCAACTAATTCGATATCATCCACATATATCGTGTTGGCACTACCTGTGAAGATGATGATGCTATTGGATGTAGGGGTTTGTTTTGAGAAGTCAAACGAGACGCGAGTCCATTTCTTTGCATCAAAAACTGATTGTTTGATTTCGTAGTTGGTTTGTCCATCGTATGCACGGGCTGCTACTTCACCGGGGTTCTCCAAATAGACTAAAAAGGTTAATCCGTATTTGGAGTAGTCAGGTGCCGTAGAAAAGGTGGCAATAGCGCCCCACGTCTCTTTGAATGTGGCTTTTAAACAGTTTTTACTATTGTTGTTTTCTGTTGATGGATTAGCGACAATGGAGATGTCTGCATCCCATGAATCGCCAGGAATCTCGTTGTCTTCAAAGGTGTACAACGGTGCAGCAAAAACACTGGAATAGAGGCACAGTGTTGCGCATGACAAGAGCAATGATGTTTTATTCATATTAGATTTATTTGATTTTATGGTTTCTTGAAATTGTAGAGGCAAGGTGTTGTTTCAAACAACACCTTGCTTTGTATTAGGCTAATATAGCATCAGCGAGAGCATTCAATTGAGACTCGTCATTTTTTTTCAATGCACTTTTGATTGAAACAACGGGTTCTACGATCTCAATTTCTTTCATGTTTTCTAGGGCGGTACGCATTATCTTTGCAGCTTGTGGCGCCCAAGTTCCATTTTCGATGAGACCAACGCGGCGACGTTGATATCCCTTTATGGTTAGTTTGTACAAGAATTGTTGCATTGGTGGGAAGATGTTTCCATCGTATGTCGCACAAGCTAATACCATGGAACCCATGCGGAAGGCATCTTCTATTGCTTCTTCCATATCGTCACGGCTTAAATCCGCAACAGCTACTTTAGGAGCCCCTTTCTGTTTCAGTATCTCTGCCAATTTCTTAGCAGCATTTCCTGTATTACCATGTATGGAAGCATAAGCGACCAAAACACCTGGTGTTTCCACTCCGTAGCTAGACCAGATGGAGTACAAACGAATGGCTTCTGCCATTTGAGCACCTTCCAAAACGGGACCGTGAAGCGGACATATCTTTTGAATCTTAACAGCGGCTACTTTCTTTAATACGTTTGCTACATTGTTGCCGTATTTACCACAGATGTTGAAGTAATAACGACGAGCCTCACATGCCCAATCGTCAGGATCAGCATTGTAAACACCAAACTTACCAAATCCATCTGCAGAGAAGAGGGTCTCTTCTTTTTCAACGTAGGTCATCAGAACTTCTGGCCAGTGTACCATTGGAGCACTGTAGAATTTCAACGTTATATCGTTGCCCAAATCAAGAATGTCACCTTCTTTGACTATTTGAGACTTGATTTGTATGCCTTCATAAAACTGTTCCATGAACTTGATGGCTTTATCACTAGCAACTATCGTGATAGCAGGGTATTTAGCTAATAATGCAGCGATAGAACCACTATGATCAGGTTCCATGTGTTGAACCACAAGATAGTCAGGTTTCTTATTGTTTAGTGCGTTCTCCAACTTCTCGATCCATTCTTTTGTCTTGCGAGAATCTACTGTGTCCATGATGGCTATCTTACTACCTTCAACAAGGTATGAATTATAGCACATTCCCTCTGGTACATCATATTGACTTTCGAATAAATCTAAGTCAGGATCATCCACGCCGATATATTTTACTATACTCATATTGATTTTTTTTATTTAGGTTATATTTTACAAATATACTTATTTTTTGTTAGAGTGTAGGGGAAAAGGTGTTTTTTGTATTAAAAAATATTTTGTTTAGTCTCTGAAAAAGATTGATATAACGCTGATTTTGGATGTGAATATAGGATTGTAGAAACTCAAATCGATATATTGTGAGAATAAATCGTATTTATTCTTTTATTTTTATACTTTTGTAATAGTTCTAATTCGATTCGTATAGGAATGAAACAGATTTTTTTCAAACAGAATATTGTCAAATTTTTATTTGTCATTTTTCTTCTTTCCTGTGCCATGAAGAGTGTCGCACAGAAGTCGTATTATGAGATAAAGATTTTTAAGGAGATTGGTGCTACGTCTTGGACCTATTTGAAGAATGGGTTGAAAGAAGCACAAGAAAAACAGGTGGATGCAGTGTTCCTCCATCTGAATACGTATGGCGGACAGGTTGATTTCGCAGATTCTATGCGTACTGCGATACTTAACTATTCAAAACCTGTGTATGTGTTTATTGATAATAATGCTGCATCGGCTGGAGCTTTGATTTCCATCGCTTGTGATAGTATTTACATGCGTCAAGGTGCCAATATCGGTGCGGCAACGGTGGTGAATGATAACGGAGAGAAAATGCCGGACAAGTATCAGAGTTATATGCGTTCTATCATTCGTTCGACAGCGGAAGCTCATGGTAAGGTGATGGTAGTTGAAAATGGAGATACACTTCAGAAATGGTTCCGTGACCCCAAGATTGCTGAAGCAATGGTGGATGAGTTCGTCTATATACCTGGGATTATTGACTCTACCAAAATTTTGACATTTACGGCCAGTGAGGCTGTCGAACATGGTTATTGTGAGGGAATCTATGAAGATATTGATGGAATCATAAAAGGGGCTTTGCATGAGTCTGATTATGTGATATCCTCATATTCTCCTACGTTTGGTGATGATTTAAAGGGCTGGCTCTTGAATCCGGTGTTACATGGAATATTGATTATGTTGATTATCGGTGGAATCTATTTCGAAATGCAGACTCCGGGTGTCGGATTCGCATTGGTCGTGTCTATCGTGGCGGCGATCCTATATTTTGCACCGTTGTATATTGATGGATTGGCAACAGCATGGGAGGGTATCATGATCGTTGTCGGTGTGATTCTCATTCTGCTGGAAGTGTTTGTCATACCGGGGTTTGGTATAGTCGGAATAGCAGGTATCGTATTGCTGATATCCGGATTGATTCTGACATTGATTCCGAATGATTTCTTTACGTTCGAAAAAGTTTCTGGCGAACAGTTATACATTGCTTTGGCAACGGTTCTTTTCTCGTTAATCGGTTCTACGGTCTTGATTGTTTATCTATCGTCAAAAATCGGCGTGGAGGGTGTGTTTAAGAATTTGGCATTGAACAAAAGCATTGATGATGAATATGTAGGAGTGTCGCAGAAAGAAAATAGTTTGGTGGGGAAAGAGGGTATAACTGAAACTGTTCTTTGTCCATCAGGCAAGGTAGTAATAGAAGGAGAGTCTTATAATGCTGTTTCGGAAAGTGGCTATCTGAATGAAGGCGTGAAGGTGATTGTGAAGAAATATGCAACGGGACAGATTTATGTTAAAGAGATAAAATAAGGATGATTGCGATTAATAAATTCACATTAGATAACGGACTTCGAGTGGTTCACCATGAGGATAAGACATCCCCGATGGTGATTGTGAATACACTCTATGATGTGGGTTCGAAAGATGAGACAATAGATAAGACGGGATTCGCACATTTATTCGAACATTTGATGTTCGGCGGTACTCCGAATGTTCCTTCGTTTGATGATCCTATTCAGAAGGCGGGTGGAGAGAATAACGCATGGACCTGTACGGATTACACAAACTATTATGTGGTGATGCCTAGAAATAATGTGGAGATAGCCTTCTGGTTGGAGGCTGATCGCATGAATTGTTTAGATTTCTCTCAGAAAAGTCTGGAGGTGCAGCGTCACGTGGTATGTGAAGAATTTAAACAACGCTGTTTGAATCAACCCTATGGGAATCTTCATCATTACATAAAAAAATTATGTTTCGGAACCCATCCGTATGGGTGGCCTACCATCGGGTTGGATTTAGCTCATATCGAGCAAGCTACCATCGAGGATGTGAAGAACTTTTTCTACTCTCATTATGCTCCTAATAATGCTATATTGTCGGTAGTGGGGAATATCAGTTTAGAAGAAACGAAACGGTTGGTTCATAAGTGGTATGATGCACTGCCAGCAAGAGATATAACCCCAAGAGCGATTCCAAAACTTGAAAAACAGGAGGAGGAGAAATATATGGAGGTGGAAGAGGATGTTCCTACCACCTATTTCTGCCGAATGTATCATACGGGCGGTCGTTTCTCTTCAGATTTCTGGCCATCAGATTTTGTTTCGGATGTGTTGTCTAATGGACGGTCTTCGCGTGTGTATCAGTCATTGGTGAAAGAGAAAAAACTGTTCACGCAGGCCTCTGCCTATATCTCGGGTGATATAGAAGAAGGGTTATTTTTCTTGACAGGTAAATTTGCGGAAGGTACGACCTATTCGTTGGCTGATGAGGCCTTTGAGGAGTTGATAGATGAGATAAAATCATCTGTCGTTACTGATTATGAAACACAAAAATTGCGAAATATATTTGAGTCAAAAACCATAACGGACAATATGGTGTTGATGGATCTGGCTAGTGATCTGGCTTATTATGAGTTGTTAGGAGATGCGGGAGCGATCAATCAACAGGTAGCGTTATATGGGGCGGTTACACCTGAGATGGCTCAGCAATTTGCCAGAGAAACATTTGTGCGCAATAATTCTAATACATTACTATATAAAGCAAAAAAATGAAACTGACTGAGGATGTTCAAAAAAAGAGATCACAATATCTGTTTATGATATTGTTCTGGGTATGTACCATTACAGCATTTATCTCTGTAGATATGACAGTGTGGCTGATGGAGGTCCTTCCTGCTTACTTGGGATTTCTCGCTATATTCATCTTGTTGGATAAGAACGTGAAATTCTCATTGTTGCTGCATATAATCTTTTTTGCTCAGATTATCGTTTTGACAATAGGAGGAATCTACACGTATGCGAAAGTGCCTTTTTTTAATCCTACAGATTGGTTAGGGGAGGCGCTAGACTGGAATCGAAATAATTATGATCGATTAGGTCACTTCATGCAGGGTGTGACTCCTTATTTGGCAACCAAGGAACTCTTGGTAAAGAAAAAAATGGTTAAAAGAAGTACGATGCAGGTTTTCCTTTGTATCAGTGTCTCATTGGCTGTTAGTGCAATATATGAATTGTTTGAGTATCTTACTGTTTTGATATCGTCAGACTTTGCTCAAGATTTTGTGGCTTCGCAGGGAGATTCTTACGATACGCAAAAGGATATGCTATTTGCTTTGCTTGGCGCTATTTTTGCAGCTTGTGCTTTTGTGAATTGTCGATATCGGGAAGAAGAGGAGATGAATATGAATTAAGAGTTTAATGATAAGAGATTGAAGTTGAGAATCATGAGTTGTTGAGATGAGCGTTATGGTAGGTTCTATAAATTCATTTCATGGGATTTTTGAATTTATCTCGATTTTTCTCTAATTTTGCATGCTGATGAAACGATGGATTTTTATAATTGTATTGTTGCCTTTCTTTTTTGATTCTATGGCAAAAAAAAGAGAGGCTGTTGTTGTACCAGATTCTGTCAGTGTTACGTTAACTCCTGATTCTATTATTTTAACAGAAAAAAAAGAAGATAAACTTGATAAGAAGGTAAGTCGTGATATTGTTTCGTGGAAATACAAGGGAGCATTAACAGAAAAAGAAACCGCAGGATTGGATACTTCCATGGTGGAGTTCTACATTAATAATCCAGCTCAAAAACAAACGATAGCATTACAAACGTTGGGAAATCTCGGTTCCCCCGCTCAGTCAGCTATTTTCATGGATAGAGTGGGAAAAACTGATTTTGTCTTTTTTAAACCCTTCCAAATCTACTATAAACCTAGCGAAGATATTCTTTTCTTTAACACAAAAAGACCATTCTCATATTTGAATTACTATGGTGGAGGTACGCATAACCGCGATAATAGGCGATTGGACGGCTTGTTCTCTGTCAATGTTAATAAAAAGATGAATTTCGGTCTGTATGGGGATTGGACAAAGGCTTATGGATGCTATAATTCTCTATCTACGAAGAATTATGGTGCAGGTTTCTTCGCAAGCTATGATGGTGTTCATCAGCAGTTTGGTACATCCATCTCCTTTAATGGTTTTGAGAGTTACGAAAATGGTGGTTTCACCAATGATCGAAATATAACGGATCCGAAGAATACAGGACGAATGGATCCCATGAATATTCCAACATTCTTCTCTGATAATGATTGGACGAAGGTGCGAAATTGGAATGTGGCTTTTAATTATCGCTACAACATAGGATTGGAAAAAGAGGTAGAGGTTAAACCTGACTCTTTTACCGTGGAGGTGATTCCGATTACTTCTATTATCTATAATTTCAGTTCGGAGAGCGATTGGCGTAGATTCTATGAACGCAATCTGGTCTCTGTCGGTTTGATGGTAGATAGTTTTTATCATCGATACAATCTAAGTGACAGCTTGTATTATAACAAGATTTCCACTTCTGATTCCACTCGCTTTTGGAAGATGAAGCATACCGTAGGAATCTCACTGAATGAAGAGTATAATACGCTTATGAAGTTTGGTTTTGCTGCGTATGCATCCATCACCACCAAAAAATATACATATCTGGATAAGGCATTAACGACAGGGTCGGGTGAAATCACACCTCATAATGATTCGTTGGGTTTTCGATATAATCCTGCGTATAGTTCTATTCTACGTCATCGCTTTGGCGTGGGTGCTGTCTTATCGAAACATTTAGGTGAGGCTTTCACCTATAATTTCTATGGAGAGTACTACTTCTTGGATGAGAAAAAAACAGCAAGTACGTTTGAAGTAGGAGGTACAATGAATAGTAAGGCTAATTGGGGTAAACAGTTAGTCCAAATCGGTGCGTCGGCAAAGTTTGAACGGTATTGTCCTGATTTCTTTGAGGAGTATTATTATAGTAATCATATTGAATGGCAGGAAGATTTTGAAAACAAACAGGACCTCTCTATCAATGGTTACTTGTCGTTCCCAACTTTCGCTTTTTATGATGGCTTGGGACTTGATTTTACAGCTGATTTTAAAAACCTAAATAATTATATTTTCTGGAACGAAAAGGCAAAGCCAGAGCAATATACTGAAAATCTTCAGGTGTTAACCTTCGCATTAAAAGAACGAGCTCGTATTTGGCGTGTGCATTGGGATAATGCTCTTGCTTTCCAACAAACTAGTAACGATAAGGTGCTACCTCTTCCTCAGTTGAGTTGGTACTCTTCTGCCTATTTCCGCTTTGACAAGTTGTTTAAAGTGTTGAATATACAACTGGGTGTTGATATGCGTTGGAACTCAGCTTATTATGCTCCTAATTACATGCCTGCAACAGGACAATTCTTTGTTCAGGATCCCAACAGCATAGATTATCAAAAGTATGGTGATTACGTTTATATGGATGCATTCATCAATTTCCATTTGAAACGTGTCCGTTTTTATGTTGAGTTCAACCATTTGAACAAATTGTGGACGAATCACTATAACTATCTGTATATGCGTGGTTATGCTATGGATCCGTCTTATCTGAAGTTTGGCTTGTCTGCAACATTGGCAGATTAATCGAATAGAATGTTTATTAGGGTGGAGTAGGCTATCTATGTTAATTGATTTATGACCTGAGAATGTTCCATGAAGATTTTTTAGATTTTTTTTGCTGAATTTATAGGGATTTTTGTTTAGAATAAAGATTATTTTGTATATTTGAACTGCTATTGTATAAATGTTTAAAATTATGAGACGTTTTTTACCCATACTAATAGGGGTATTGATTCTATATCCGTTTCAATCAATTCTTTCGGAAGCTTGCACATCGTATAGCATAGTATCTGATGTGATTAAGTTAACCTCTACGCTTTATATGGATCAGTACAATCGTGTTCCCAATAATCGTCGGGCTGTTTTAATTGATACGGCCTATACAGAGGAGGAAAAATACGAGTCGTATAATCAGACTTTTTATGATGTACTGGATGGATCTTATTTTTATCAATTAATTGATGAGGAGAGGTGTTTGGTTGTGATTGAAACACGCCGTTATCTTGAGGCACAGAATGATACCTTCGGTGTTGTTTTACCCTGCGAGAATGAGGCTTCTATCCCGACAGAAATGAATGTGTATGCGAATGATTTTGTTTCGTTGGTTGCTTCGTTAAGTAAGGTCTATCTGAGAGATGTTGAATATCCGCTTTTTGTCCGCTTGTTGGATGATGATACACGTTTTTCTGTTGATGATAATGGTGTGATGTCTTTTACCCCTAATGGAGATGAAGAGGATTCGGAAACCTTTCAGTATGTGATTTCCTTGGATGAGTTATGTGACACAGCATCGTTTACCATAGTTTATTCGAAAAGTGTTTGTCCTGAGCCTAAAACGGAGGAAACAGAACAAAAAGTGTGGTTGGTCGTTCCTTCTTTCTTTTCCCCGAATGGGGATGGCGTGAATGAGACATTGGTGATTGATAGCCTGGAAAACTATTCAAGCTACGTTATCGATATTTATAACCGCTATGGTGAGTTGCTACACGAATATAGAAACAATTATCAACCTTGGGATGGCGAGCATGATGGGCAGCCTTTACCTTCGGATACGTATTGGTATTATATTTATATATATGATATCGATCGTTCTTTTGTGGGACACGTTACAATCATTCGTTAGTTTCACTTGCGATAGTCAGTGCAGATTGATCAGCGTTGAAACCTCCAAGCTTTACTTGGGTAAGGGTATTTACTAGCTTTTCATCATACGCTCTTTCTACACAGATATAATTAGGGGTGAAACCCTTCATGATATGCTTTTCTTTGCGTTCCTCCCACAATACTTCTGCCACGTTGCCAATTTGAGATTGATAGAAAGAGACTCTTTTTTCTTCGGATAGCTGATGAAGAATCTCGCTTCTTCTCTTTTTCTCTTGTACGGTGACTTTATTGCCTATTTTCAGCGCTTGTGTGTTGGGACGTTCAGAATAGCTGAACACATGCAGTTGTGATATGCCCAATCGTTTTATGAATTGATACGTTTGATTGAAGTATTCTTCCGTCTCTCCGTTGGTGCCCACAATCACATCTACACCAATGAATGCATTGGGCATTGCCTTTTTGATGGAGTCGATTTTGCTGGCGAATAGGGCAGTGTCGTAATGTCTTTTCATTAACGCTAACACTTCGTCGCATCCAGATTGTAAAGGGATATGGAAGTGCGGTACAAAGTGTCGAGAGTGTGCACAGGTTTGAATAATCTCTTCTGAGAGCAAGTCGGGTTCGATGGAAGAGATGCGATAGCGGTAGTCTCCTTCGATTTTGTCGAGTGCAACAATAAGATCGTAGAATGTCTCGTTGGTGGATTTGCCGAAATCACCAATGTTCACACCTGAGATAACAATCTCTTTGGCCCCCATATCGACGGCATATTGTGCCTGTGCTACTGTATTGACAATCGAGTCGTTCCTGCTTTTTCCCCTTGCTATCGGTACGGTGCAGTAGCTACAGAAATTATCGCAACCATCTTGTACTTTTAGCCAAAAACGAGTGCGGTCGCCTCTTGTGCAGGATGGAGAAAATTTGTTGATTCCACTTCGTTGTGTGTGAACAATCTGTGGGTTATTTTTTTTCTCAATATCATCCATGTAATCGAGAATATCAAACTTGTTCTGTGTGCCTAATATCAAATCAACCCCCTCTATTTTTGCAATGGCTTCAGGCTTTAGTTGAGCATAACAGCCAATGACGATGATATAAGCGTTCGGATATTTCGTTATGAGTTGCTTGATAGCCTGACGGTCTTTTCGGTCGGCTACTTCTGTTACGGAGCATGTGTTGATTATGCATATATCAGGTGCCTCATTTGGCTCTGCTTTTTGGAAACCAGCTTCCAATAAATGTTTGCCTATGGTGGAACTTTCCGCAAAGTTCATCTTGCAACCTAATGTATGAAATAGTATTTTTTTGTTTTGAATGCTCATACTCAACTTGTTATGTTTGATATATAGGATTAGTTTATTTGAGTTATTGCAGAAAGAACTTTCTCTAATGGTAGGAACGGATACTCTTCTTGCAGTTGTTTGATGCTTCCAATCGTCTTCTCCTTGAATTGTTGATATCCTTTGCTTTCAGGATTAAAAGGTCTGTGTTGGAGTGCTGACATGATTTGTTCAATCTTGCGATTGATCTGTTGGGTATTGTCACTGAAATAGCACTCTTCGAAGCGTTTCCATATATAGTTTTGAGCCTGTTCGCTAGGATGTAGCATGTCATCAGCATAAAAACGATAGTCTCGAAGATCATCCATCATGATTTCATACGATGGGAAATAGTAGCAGTCAGAGTAGTTGTTACAGATATTGTCAATCGATAACAGTAGGATTGATTTGCTTAATTGATTGCCATGAGCACCATCTTTCCAATGACGGATGGGACTGACGGTAAATATTATCTTTATATCCTCTTTGATAGCTTTTAACTCTTGTAGAATAGAAACGAGTACATTGCTACATTCGCTGACGGATATTCGTCTGCGGTTGAAATGATCGGGCGATACCTTATGGCAGTTTGCTACAACTTTATTGCTTTCGATCTCTTCGTATATCCAGGATGTTCCTAAGGTGATAAATATATAATCACAAGAGATAAGGTGATGATGAGCCGTTTCAATAATGGAATTGATGTTGCTCAGATACTCATCCTTGGATAGACGGGCAAACTGACTGTGGAAATCAAAGGAGTTCCAGACACCGTCTGATTCAAACAACTCTTCAGCCTTCACCTTTTGATTGTGGCTAATACGATGAATAGCTTGTTGTATCGAGATTGGATTAAATAGTATTCCCAAAGGATTGCACGAAACAGGGAAGAGGTGATTAATCAGTTTTTGTCCGATATTTTCAGTAAAACAAGAACCAAACATCATCATCTTGTTTTGATGGGTGATGTTTAGTTCTTGCTGTATGGAGATTTCTGTCCGGAAAGAATTCATTTCCGTCAGATTTTATTTATCGCTATTTAACATAGCCTCTAACAATTCATCAAGATTAGGGCTAAGAATAATTTCTGTACGTCTGTTTTTGCTACGAGATTCTGACGTGTTGTTGTCGTTGATTGGACAAAATTCTGCACGTCCGGTAGCTGATATTTTTGCAGGATTAACATCCTTGTTTCCCAAAAGAATTCTTACGATAGCAGTTGCACGTTTCGTACTTAAATCCCAGTTGTCTAAGATATATCCATTTCCTCTATAAGCAAGGCTGTCGGTATGACCTTCAACTACGACATTGATATCTTTGTTCTCAGCTAAAAATTTTGAAAGTGTATTTAGGGCATTGCTACCTTTTTCATCCACTTCCCATTTACCAGATTTGAACATGAGTTTTTCATCCAAGCTGACATAAACTTTTCCGTTCTTGTTGACAACTTCGATACCTTTTCCTTGGAAGCTTTTGAATGCAGCATCCACTTTGGTACGAAGGTCTTTCAGAATACTGTCTTGTTTGTTTATGATAGCGCTCAGTTCGTTTACTTTCTTCTCTTTTTCAGCAAGTGATTTAGCAGATTTTTCGAGAGCTGCTTGTGAATTTTTTAGGTTCTTTTCAGATTCGTTGAGGGCATCCTCTCTTTTTTGTAGTTTCTCTTGTGTCTTTTGAAGATCAGCAAGTAAGGCTTTGATTTCAGATGAGTTGGAAGAACCAGTTACACGTTCAGCTAATTGTTTGTTTGCCTCTTTTAGGTCACGAATCTCCATTTTAGCTTGATGCAGGCTTTTTGACTGTGTGATGGAGTCATTTAAGAATTTGTCAATTGCTTTTTGAGCGGCAGCCGAGTCATATTGTAACTGGGTGATATGTTTGCGCATATTATTGATGTCTATGTTCTGAGCTTCTGTAGTAGCTTTACAGCTGTTGAGCGCAGAGTTGGCATCAGTTAATTCTTTTTTACTTACGCATGAAGTTGCGATTGTCGTTCCAAATAAAAGAAAAGCTATTATTTTTTTCATCTGATTTTCTGTTTGATAAAACTAATGCAAACTTACATAAATTATGTGAGATTTAACTATCCTATTGTAATATTTTTGCTAAATTTAGCTTGTAATTTTCTCTCAATCTACTTTTTTTGTATCTTCGTACAATTTTATAAACAAGGTGTTTTTGAATGAAGAAAACACAATTTATATGACGAAATAATTATAATAATGTCGGATTCTGTTGGAGCATTATTGCAGATGGTTGAATATCCTTCTGATTTAAAGAAATTGAGGGAAGATGAATTGCCACAGTTCTGTCAGGAATTGCGTCAGTTCATTATTGATGAGTTATCTCATAATCCAGGCCATTTAGGTGCAAGTTTAGGAGTGGTAGAGTTGACGGTGGCTCTTCATTATGTGTTTGATATGCCGAAAGATAAGATTGTATGGGATGTAGGACATCAAGCATACGGACATAAGATACTGACAGGTCGGCGAAGTTTATTTCATACCAACCGTCAATTGGGTGGTTTGTGCGGTTTCCCTAATCCTGCGGAGAGTGAGTATGACTCCTTTGTTGCTGGTCATGCTTCTAATTCGATTTCTGCTGCATTGGGAATTGATATTGCGGCAGAAAAGTTGGGTGAGAAAGATGTCCATACGGTTGCTGTGATTGGTGATGCTGCTATCAGTGGTGGCTTGGCATTTGAGGGATTGAATAATTCATCTTTCTATAAGAACAATTTGTTGATTATCTTGAATGATAATCATATGGCTATCGATAACCCTGTGGGGGGATTGAGTGAGTATCTGGTGAAGTTGACAACCTCTAAAGCCTATAATAAATTAAGAAATCAGTTCTCTCAGTTCTTGCAGGAACATGGATTGATTAATGATGACAAGAAAGGTCAGATGATTCGTCGTAACAATTCGCTGAAAGCAGCGTTGACGAATCAACATAATATATTTGAAGGATTGAATATTCGCTATTTTGGTCCGGTGGATGGCCATGATGTGCAACAATTAGTGAAAATCCTTCGAGAGATAAAAGATTACAAAGGACCGAAAGTCCTCCATTTGAAAACAACGAAAGGGAAGGGTTTTAAACCTGCAGAGGAATCGGCTGCAGAGTGGCATGCTCCTGGAAAGTTTAATAAGGAAACAGGAGAACGAATCATTCCACCGATAACGAAAGATACCCCTCCGTTGTTCCAAGATGTCTTTGGACACACCTTGCTTGAACTGGCTCGTGAGAATAAAAAAATCATAGGTGTTACACCTGCTATGCCAACAGGTTGCTCTATGTCATTTATGATGCATGAAATGCCAGATCGTGTTTATGATGTTGGAATATCAGAAGGTCATGCGGTTACATTTTCTGCTGGTTTGGCCAAGGAGGGTATGATGCCGTTCTGTAATATCTATTCATCTTTTATGCAACGAGCTTATGATAATGTTATTCATGACGTGGCCTTGCAGAATTTGGATATGGTGTTGTGTCTCGATCGAGCAGGTTTGGTAGGTGCCGATGGTGCAACTCATCATGGAGCTTTTGATTTGGCTGCCTTCCGATGTGTGCCTAATATGACAATTGCTTCACCAATGAATGTAGTGGAGTTGCGGAACCTGATGTATGTGGCTTCACATCCAGGACATGGTCCGTTTATGATTCGTTACCCTAGAGGAAAGGGCGTTTTGTTGGATTGGCATCTTCCTTTTGAAGAGATCAAGGTGGGGAAAGGATATTGTGTGACAGAAGGAAGTGATTTGGCAGTATTGTCAATCGGACCATTAGGCTATAGGGTGCAAAGTGCAATAAAAATGGCACAGGAAAAAGGCATTTCTGTAGCACATTATAATATGATCTTTTTAAAACCATTAGATGAGGAGCTGTTGCATGAGGTGGCAGGAAAGTTTAAAAAGATTATAACGGTCGAAGATGGTGTGATTCGTGGTGGATTTGGCTCTGCCATTTTGGAGTTCCTGTCTGATCATGATTATACAAATATTCAGGTGAAGCGTGTCGGACTGCCAGATGAATTCGCTACTCATGGAACACAAGATGAGTTGTATCATCTTTATGGAATGGATGCAGATGGAATATTAAAGGTTATAGAAACTTTTATGAAATAAGAAATGGAAAAGATTGCTAAAATTATTGCATTGGTTGTCATTGTACTTGTAGGTATCTTCCTCTTGTTCAATTTCGTATTTACAGAAACGATGGAATACTATTCCGCAGTAAGTGATAATACGGTTATGGCGTATGTTGCATTTCGAGATAAATATCCAGACAGTAAATATGTAGAGAGTGTCAATGAACGAAAGGCTTTGTTGGAGGAACCTTATTTCGAAAAAAAACATGCCAAAAATACAATCCAATCGTATGAGGAATTTATCCATGCTTTCCCTGCTGATAAATATACCTCTGAAGCAATTCGTCTGAGAGATTCTCTTCTGCAAGTAGAGTTGGATATTGAGAAATATGGTAAGAATGTTTTACCGCAGGGTACATGTCCATACGAGCCCTATTTCGGTAAAAATAGAGAGTCAAAAGCTAAATTTAATTCTGATGTTGTGGTGACCGCACCAATCGCTTTTGATATGGTGGCTGTCATTCGAGAAAAAGATGAAACAGGGAAGGTGGTGGCTCATGCGTATGTCAGAGCAGACAGTACCTATACATTCAAAGTGGATAATGGAAAATATCAACTGTTCTTTTATATAGGGAAAGGGTGGAATCCAAATAAGAAAATGGAAGATGGTGTCTTCGGTGGTTTCGTTCGGAATGAAACCTATTCGAAAGATGATCCTGTCTATTTATCTAATGAGGTGATTACCTATCAGTTAAGTATGAAACAAAAGAAAAAAAGTTATAAGCCAAGTTCCCGCTATGAGGTGTTTAGATGATAGGTTCTTCTTCAGGGAAGTCTTCTGCCGCTAAAAGGCTTTCACTATCTTCTTCCTGATTGTATATTTCGCGAGATGAATGTAGAACCTTTCTATGAGGAGTAGGGGAGTCGTTCCTGAATTGATTTAGGTAGGCTTCATTGAGCCAATAGTTTATCTCTTCTAATGTTTGGGCTCTTCTGGAGGGCTTGAGTTGACATTCCCATATTATTAAGGTATTCCAACCCATCATCTTCAATTGGTTTCGTACCTCCAGGTCACGTTCTTGGTTTCTGGTGAATTTCTTTTCCCAAAATTGTGTGTGGGTTTTCGGCATTTTTCCCCTAAGGCACTCATGTCTGTGCCAAAAGCATCCATGAATAAAGATGACTGTATGATATTTCTTGAGTACAATATCAGGTGTGCCAGGAAGTGATTTCACATTTATACGATAACGATAGCCGTTGGCAAATAAGAAACGGCGGACAAGTAGTTCCGGCTTTGTGTTTTTGCTACGGATCCGACTCATATTCCAACTCCTTTTTTGTGGAGATACACTATCCATGATGACTGTTGTGTTTTTATGCATTTTTTCGTGAGCAAATATACAGAATTCGTTTCGGAATAGAAAATCTACGATGGGGTGTGAAACGATTATTGTTTTGATTGTCAGTGACTAATAAATGTAACAATCGAATATGGACAGGTAGATTTTTGGGCCGTGTTTTTTTTACTGAAGAAATATGGTTGTTTGCTGAAAGTTTTTATTTTTTTATTAAAAAATGCAAAATAATTGAAAATATTTTCCCATCTTTGTAGTCGGACAAGAATGTGTTTAATGAAAATGAACCGTTATCGTAATGGTTTTTAAGTATGAGATAAGATTAATATGGTAGGGAAATAGTTTCATGCAGTTGTTTTGTTTCATACTAATTGTTTGATGTGATAATTAAAAGTTTTTTATAGAAAAACATAAAAATAAATAAAAATGTCCTTAAATCTAATTTCTGGAAGATTCCAGGCAAGAAAAATAAAGAGGGTGATAATCTTAGGATTATTGCTTAATACCTTAAATCTGTTTTCTCAATCTCAAGATACTAATATCGATACGCCTAATTTGAGTTTTGAAAAAGGTAATTTGTCAGGTTGGCAACAGTACGTCGGAGGTTTTTATTATGATAGTGTAAATGACGAGTATAAATTTCAGCCTTGGCAAGAAGTTACAAATTCAAACAGAATTTCGGTTGTAAATGGTTTCTCTGATTCGAGTGACCCTGTCATTCGTTGCTGGGATTTCTTGACTAATCCAGATGGTAAAACCACTGTTAGAATAGGTTCTACAGGATTTCCTGAGAACAATAATTCGGGAGGTGGAAAACCAGCTGCGGCTGAGCGTCTTGTGTATAAATTCACGGTCACGGAGAATACTACGTTGTTTACATATTGTTTTGCTGCAGTTCTACACTGTCCTGACTTGACTAATGGAGCTAGAACAAGAGCTACGGCTGAGCATACGGGAGAACAGTTGCCTACGTTTGCTATTGCGGTTACATTGTTTGATCCTGCTACGGGATTGGATACGAAGTTGCCTTGTGGTGAGTTCACTGTCAATGCGGATGGTCACAATGCAGATGGTCTTGAATTGGTTGAGGAACAGCCAGTTACAACTTGTCGTGGTTCAGCGGATGCTAACAATATCTCTCAATATGCGTTCCGTCGCTGGACGTATGGTAATTTTGATTTGTCTAATCATATTGGACAGGAGGTGACAATTGAAATCATTGTGCATGACTGCTTAAGAGAGAGCAATGGTGAGATAGGTCCTGGTGGACATCGTGCATACGGTTATTTCTGGGGTGAGACGAAGAAACTTGAATTGAAGGTGAAGAACTGTATCGGTGAACCTGCGAGAATTATGGCTCCTGTTGGATTCGGTACATACGAATGGTCTCGTGCCGATGGTATTCGAGTTGAAACAGATCCTGAGGATCCTTCAGTTGCTGTTATTCCGAATGACTTGAAAAACACTTCTACTGAGTACATTTGTAAATTAACGAGTGCTCAGACGGGTTGTGCTACAGTTGAGTTGAAAACGCAATTGCAAGAGATGGATGCCGTGTTAGATTTTGACTATGAGAACGATTGCGATGGTTTGGTTCATTTCAAAGATATTAAAGATGATATCATAGGTGATAAAGTCACAGGTTATTTGTGGGATTTCGGTGATGGAACGACACAGAATGTGAAAGAACCTGACGCAAAATACATGGCACCAGGAAATTATCCTGTGACCATGACAATTAAGACTGATTTGGGTTGTACCAAATCGTTTACAAAGGATATTGAAGTTCGTTACTTTCCAAGACTGCAAGTTAGTTCGGAAGGTGAGGTCTGTGTAGGTGAAGAGGTGCAACTTACTGCTATTGGAGCATCCGCTAAGAGCCGATTTAAGTGGGATACAGGAAATCCTGCTGATACAACATCTTCTATTAAGGTTGTAATCAATGCTTTGTCACGATTCAATGTGATTGTGGAGGATGAATATCTTTGTGAGTACAAGGCTGACTGGACGATTCGTGTGAAAGAGAGTCCGCTATTTATTATTCAAGGTGATGAAGAAGTCTGCTTGGATGATACTGCTCATTTGACAGCTTTTGAATATCTGACAGGTGGTCCGATTTCCTATATCTGGAATACAGGAGAAACGTCTGCAACCTTGAATGCTCGTCCGTTGAAAGATAGTACGGTGTATAGAGTGACAGGTACATACGGAAACGGATGTTCTACCACGATGGAGAAAGTGGTACGTGTTAATCCGCTACCAGTTTTGTCCGTATCGGGTGATGCACAGATCTGTAAAGATGATCCTGCCAAATTGGTTGCTAATCTGATTTCATGCAATGGAGCTGCAGACAAAGTAACCTATGTGTGGGAAGATTTGTTTAATGGACAGGATCGTACAGAGTACCCTGATAGTACTACAACTTATTCGGCAACTTGTATCGACCAAAAGAATTGTAAGTCACGTCCTGCTACATTTACAGTGAAGGTGAAACCGTTGCCAGATATAAAAATAACGGGTGATTCCGCTATATGTGAGGGTAAGAGTACGAAACTTACAGTTAATGGTGTGGGGTCTAATGTTGAGTGGTATGATGGTACCATTGGTCAGACGACAATCACACGTACACCTAAGCAAGATACTATTTATTGGGTAGAAGGTGTTTCAAATGGATGTAAGGGTAGGGCAGATTTCTCAGTTAAGCTTTTGGATGTTCCGACGGTATGGATTGAAGGTAATTCAACCATTTGTCAGGGTGATTCTACGAATTTGATTGCACGTGGTGCGGATACCTATGTATGGAATACATCGGATGTGGTGGATTCAATATGGGTCTCTCCTTATTCTGAGTCTGAATATTCTGTGATTGGAACCGTTAGCAATGGAGGTTGTGTAGGATCGGCTTCTTTCAAGGTGACGGTCAATGAACCGCCAGTCCTTACCTTGTCTGGTAATTCAGATGCTTGTGAGGGTGATGTGGCTAAGGTTACTGCTTCAGGAGCCAACGAATATTTCTGGAGCAATAGTGCGTATGGTCCTAATGTCTCTGTCAATATAACAAAGAATGATACGTTGACTGTTCGAGGTGTGGATGCTAATCTCTGTGAGGCAACTGCAACATGGACGATTAAGATGAAGGAATTACCTAAGCTTTCATATACGGGAGAAACAGCCGTATGTGCGGGTGATATTTTGACGATTACTGCTACGGGTGCGAATACCTATGAATGGCAAGATGGATCAGGTACTTCTGTTTTCAGTAAGGTCTTGGAAAATGATATGGAGTTGAAGGTGAAGGGATTCATCAATGGCTGTTCTTCCAGCATGTTGATTCCTGTCAGTGTCTTACCAGTTCCTTCTTTATGGGTTTCAGGTACGGGTGTGACGGGTGTTTGCGCTGGAGATCCTGCAACATTGATCGGACATGGAGCTGATCGTTATCAATGGAGTAATGGTGAGACGGCTGATACCATAACTATCTATCCAACAAATTCAACCAGCTATTCTTTGTATGGTTACTCAGAGAAAGGATGTGAGGTGATCATCCCTGTACCAGTAAAAGTAAATCCAAATCCGATGGTTTATACCAAAGGAGATACGAAAGCTTGTCTTGAATCAACGGTCTCTATCGAGGCATTTGATGCAAATGGAGAGACCGCAAGCTTCTCATGGGATACTGGTAATTTAGGTTCTATTATTACTCCGAAGATTATGAATGATCAGACGTTTACCGTAACGGCTGAGAATAAATTTGGATGTAAGAGTACCGCAACTCATACGGTTACGTTGACAGATGTACCAGACCTCTCATTCTTGGGTAATACGACCGTCTGCTATGGTGAAACAACGACTTTGCAGGGACAAGGAGCTTTGAACTATGTATGGAATGATGGTGTTAACGAGTATAGTGGTTCATCAATTAATGTTAAGCCATCGTCAAATACGCTTATTCGTATGACAGGAAGCAATGTTGGAAATTGTCCTGCAACCATCGATATACAATTGGTTGTGCTTTCATTGCCATCTATATTAATCACAGGAGATACGGCAGTATGTCTTGGCGAAGAGTTCAATCTCTATGCTTCGGGTGCAACTACGTATAAGTGGAATACAGGAGATGAAGCAGACCATATAACTTATAATACAAGTTCTACTTCTGAATACACGGTATATGGAACGAATGAGTCTGGTTGTACGTCATCTGCTTCACATATTGTGATGGTACGTCCTTCTCCTATCATTCAGATAGAGAAAGGTCCGCAGTCAGGTTGCTTGAATAAACCTGATACCATTCGTCTTCATGCGAAAGGAGCATCTTTGTATCAATGGACCAGTGACCCTTATAACGCTAGTGTGGCAAAGAATGGTCTTACATCTGATTTAACTGCAACGATTGAGGAACCAACCTTGGTGATGGTGGAGGGAACAGACGAGTTTGGTTGTAAAGGACAGGCAGAGATCTCTATGGAGTTGATGCCTCGTCAACAGATAGAATTTGCAGTCTTCCCAACATTCATTGAATCAGGTAGCTCAAATGTACGATTCACAGGTATGTCGCCAAAAGATAGCCGATGGTTCTGGGAGACGGATGATACCTATACGATTTCTGAGGGTGTCAATTCCTCGCATTACTTTGATCCAAATGCGGCTGATTCATTTGTAGTAAAAGTAAAAGCAATAGATAAATTCGGATGTGAATATACAGGTCGTCAAGCCATCTATACATGGTTGGATTTCTGGGCACCAGAAGGCTTTACTCCGAATGGCGACGATGTAAATGACTCGTTTAAATTCTACGGCGGAGAATATATGGATAGTTTCGAGTACATTATTTACAATAGAATAGGTGAAATCGTATTTGAAGGTAAGAGTATTACCGACGAATGGGATGGAACCATTGATGGTGTACCTTGCCCTTGGGGTGTATATGGATGGTATTGTAAATATAAAAGCAATTATATGGGAATCGATAAAGACGGCGAACGAAAAGGATTTGTCTCGCTTATCAGATAACCACTATTACACATTTGACTTGAAATGAAAAAGATATTATTAGTATTAGCCTTAGGTCTTTGCGGAATGCTTTCTGCTCAAGACTTTTCGTTAGTGAACCATAATTTGACTCCTTTCAGTATAAATCCTTCACTGGCAGGTAATGCAAAGGATATACGATTCGGCCTTAATTATAGGCAACAGTGGATGGCATTGGGAAATCATTATCATACGATACGATTTTCTTTTGATGAGAGTTTCCATCAAAAAAAGTGCTCTGCCGGTTTCATCTATTCGTATGATAACATGGCGAATGGTGTCTATGATGTGAATGAGTTTTCTTTGGTATATGCTCATTGCATTAAATTAAAAGACGAATGGTCGTTACGTCTGGGTGTTGAAGGAACGCTCTTCCTGAATCGTTTTGGCTACGATAAAATCAAGTATGGTGATCAATACGATAAAAATACAAGGAAGCCGACATTTGAAACGTTGGAATCATTTGATACGGATACTCGTAATTTCTTTGATGTTTCAGTTGGTGCTTCGTTTATCATAGAAAACAGATTTACGTTGGGTGCTGCTGTCTATCATATTTCAGAACCAAGTAATGGTTTTATGGAATTGAACGATAATACTCTGTATCGTAAATATGTTATTCATGCTAATTTCCTTCAAGATCTTCAGTATAGCAATGGATTGTGGGGAAGACAGAGTCTTTCGGGTAACTACTTATTCGTCAATGGTTCGTACCAACGTCAGGATGATTACCAAATGTTGAATGCCGGTGTCGGTGTCGCTTGGGATCCTTTGATTGCTGGTATTTGCGATAAAAACTCATTGAGTGGAGTGAATGTTATCGGTTTCATGGTCGGCGCTCATTACAAAGGTTTACAGGTCTTTTATGTGTATGACCTCTTCACTTCTTCTAAAAAGAATGGCTCTTGGTCGCATGAAATATCTTTTATCTATATTATCAAGAAGGTAGAAAAGTATCCTTGTCCGGTTACGTATTGGTAAGTAAGAGTTGAAATCTAAGTTAGTGCTAAAAAGCAACAAGACGTGTCATAATGAGAAAGCGTAAATTTCTGCATCTTGACACGTCTTCTTATTTTATTAATGTGTCCATCTATTTCTGTAAATAAATCATTTTGAAAAGATAAGTAAGTTTCTTATTTTTGCGTAGATTAAAACTCTATGCTTATGGATTCAGAAGAAGTAATATACATAATATTCTTTGCTGTTATCTTTGTTTTCAATGTGATAAAGAATGCAAGGAAAGCTGTCAGCCAGACAGAAGCTAAACAACGGAAAAATGCTGAGACTACTCGTGATATTTTTCGGGAGACTTCTGAATCTCCTCGAGAGGTATTCCCTGATTTTGGCAAAACTGATCGTGAAATATTTCAGGAAAGACCAGATGAGCATCCTTATATGGAATCAGAAAATACTCGGGATGTACGTACCGAATGGGAGGAGCCAGAAGAGTATGAAGATGAATACGAAGAGGAGTATAAGGATGAACCTGTACGTGATGAAAAAGAGGAAAAGCTTAGGGAGTTATTGAAAAAAGCAGAACAGATTAGTAATCAAAAGCAGAATCAGGCAGCTACCTCTTCTGCATCCTCCTTCGTTGAGGGCGAACCTGTTATTGTCAACGTAAAAGACAGAAAGGAACCTAAAACGCAGGTCGTGGCGAATGAGGAAGCTCCTATTAAATTGAATATAGATGATGCCGATGAGGTACGTCGTGCTTTTGTCTATTCGGAGATTTTAAATCGTAAATATTAGGCTGGACTTAATACGTACATAATTATGAAAAAGAAATTAGTTGTCCTTACAGGTGCTGGTATCAGTGCAGAAAGTGGTATCCGTACGTTTAGAGATTCGGATGGTTTGTGGAATGAATATAGAGTAGAAGATGTGGCCACGCCAGAAGGCTTTGAACGAAATCCAGAATTGGTCTTGAATTTCTATAATGACATGCGAAAGGAACATCAACTACATCAACCTAATTATGGTCATATCGGCTTGAAAGAGTTGGAGTCGGACTTTGATGTGCGCATTGTCACACAGAATATTGATGATTTACATGAACGGGCTGGTAGCAAGAGTGTCTTGCATCTTCACGGAGAACTGATGAAGGTACGCTCGGTTCGTAATCCTAATTTGGTGACGACTTTAACGGATGATGCTTGTGAGATTCATTTGGGTGATAAAGCTTCAGATGGCGCTCAGTTGCGTCCTGATATCGTATGGTTCGGTGAGGCAGTGCCTAATTTTGAACCCGCAGTGGAATTGGCACAGCAGGCGGATATATTCCTTATTGTGGGAACTTCGTTGAATGTCTATCCTGCCGCTGGTCTGATCAATTATGTGCCTTATGAAACACCGATATACATTATCGATCCGAAAACTGTTCCCGTTCCATCAACGAGAAAGATTACCATGATTCAAAAAGGTGCCTCAGAAGGAATGAAAGACTTTATCAAGATGGTGAAAGCATGAGAAAACTGGAAGTTACAGAACTGAATCGTATCTCTACGGAGGATTTTAAAAAAGCAAAGAAACTACCGTTGGTGGTGGTCTTGGATAATGTAAGAAGTTTATATAATGTGGGCTCTGTCTTTCGTACGAGTGACGCATTTCTAGTTGAAAAGATTTGTCTGTGTGGTATCACCTCCACACCTCCTAATCCAGAAATACATAAGACTGCCTTAGGCGCTGAGTTTTCTATGGATTGGCAAGCGTATGAAACAGCTCAAGAGGCTGTGCGTGAATTGCAATCACAGGGATATTATGTCTTCACCATTGAACAGGTGGAGGGCAGTATCATGTTGCCAGACCTTCAGTTGGATCCGAATAGGAAATATGCAGTTGTGCTGGGTAATGAAGTGAAGGGTGTACAACAAGAGGTGGTGGATCTCTCTGATGCGTGTATTGAAATACCGCAATATGGTACAAAACATTCTCTGAATGTGTCGGTCACTGCTGGCATCGTTGTTTGGAGTTTTTTTGAGCAATTGAGCAAATAGGTGAGGTCATGGAGAGTAGGGAAAAATCCATCGTTAAAGTGACATTGTTAGGAACGATTGTCAATCTGTTTCTGACTGTTATAAAATTAGTGTCAGGAATTATCGGACAGAGTGCTGCAATGGTTGCAGATGGAATACACTCTTTGTCCGATTTGATTAGTGATGGCATTGTGCTATGTTTTGTTCGCATCTCATCGAAGAAGAATGATCGAAGTCATAGGTATGGACATGGAAAGTTTGAAACGTTAGCCACGTTGATAGTGAGTGTGATATTGCTTGTTGTGGCGCTGAAACTTATGACATCAGGTATTACTTCAGTATGTCAAATTTTAGGAGGAGCAGAAACGTCACATCCAAGTTGGATTGCATTTGCAGTGGCAATCATATCGATTGTTTTTAAAGAGTTTCTGTATCAAATCACGTGGCGCACGGGACGTAAGGAGGGAAGTCCGGTTGTGATGGCCAATGCATGGCATCACCGTACGGATGCATTCTCGTCTATTGCATCAGCAATCGGTATTGGCGGTGCAATCTTATTGGGAGAGAAGTGGACATTGTTGGATCCTCTTGTGGGATGTGCGATAAGTATCTTCATCATTGTGGTGGCAGTAAAAATGGCTTTGCCTGCACTTTCGGAATTATTGGAGGCTTCGTTGCCAGAAGAGGAAGAGAAGAAGATCACGCAGATCATAGAGTCGGTAGAAGGGGTGGAGGATGTACATGAGTTGAAGACACGTCGGAATGGCCCGCATGTGATTATCGATGTGCATGTGGTGATGGATCCTCAAATCACGTTGGTTTGTGCACATGATATCACCATTCGGGTGGAAGAAGCCTTGCGGAAAAACTATGGACAGCTTACGCAGATAAGCATACACGCAGAACCTTCGACGGATGCGTTGTAGAACTATCTGATTGGGGAAATTTATCCTGTTGATTTTAAATTGAATTCACGTATGAAAAAAAAAATTCTTTTGATAATTATTATTGTCTTGCTCCCATTGGCTTATCATTTCTTGTCCACAGTTTTAGATCCTGCAAGAGATATAAAAAGATTAAACGAAAAAATCAAGGAGTATGAATATGTGGGTAATTTTCATGAAGGTCTTGCAGCTGTTGTAAAAGATGAAAAGATAGGATTTATCGACAAGTCTGGTGATTTGGTGATTCCAATGAAATGGAATGTAGATGCTTCTAAGTATGATGAAATTATGTTTTACAATGGACGATGCTATATACCTCATACAATAAACTCTAATGTGTTTCCTCCTACAATAAACACAAATGCATACATAATAGACAAAAATGGTAATGAATTATATTCTGGCAAAAGTATTGTTATTAATAAAGAGACTAGAGATTTTGATGTTATGTATGTTGACAACGAATCTGGATATAGCACTTATTTTGTGAAAAAAGATACTGTCATAAAGATGGAACCATACGAAAATGATGATGTCGTAACAGATAGAAATTGGAATTACAATGATCCTGATGAATCCAAATATGTTTGCTTTTCATTAGAAAATTTGTGTGATGGAAACGTTGTGGGTAAGAAGGCTTTGGAAGAGAAGTATGGCTATCGTGTTTCTCCGACATTAAATTGTAGTATTGATAGTATGGGTTTAATTACCCTCTATAATATTCGGACAAACAAATATGGAATAGTAGATGAGAAAGGTAATGTTGTTGTGCCATTTCAGTATGATAATTCTATATGTTTGTGTTATGGGTTATTGATAGAGACCCTCTCTGTAAGTTATGATTCGGATCTTGGATTTATAAAGCTACCAGTATGTTATAATGTTTACAAAGATGGTCGGTTGTTGTATGAACACCTTCCTGATTTCTCCTATACTTTTGCTCCTATGGGAATGGTTCTTTTTAATAAAGCAGAGAATTTTGAAGAAAGGTGGAAAGGAGAGTCTGGTTTAGATGAAAGAAAAATTCCTAAGGTAAATAATGAGACTAAATGGCTGGATATGAATGGAAAGGAAGTCTCACGATTCCAATTTGGGAAAAACTATCTGCGTCCTGTTTTCGATGGACACTGGCATTTGTGGCAATTGGAAGACGAGGGAGGACAACTTGTATATCCAAATCATTTTTTTCTATATTCTCGTTTCCAAAATAAGATCGTGATAGAAGACCGTAACACATCCAGATGTTTCTTCCTTACTGATACTGGAGATACTATACCATCTCAGTATGCCGATTATTTAAAGGCTGGTATTGTTAAAATGACTAATTTGCCTAATGTCGAATTGCTATGTAATTATAAGAAAGAATTGAGTGATATGGACAACTATCGGAATTGTCATTTTTATATTAAAGCAGGAACTTTCGACAAGAAACTGAAGGTTGTGCGTTTTGATGGTTTAGAACTCCTGCCATTTGATGTTGATGGGGTTAGTTGTTTTTCAGATGGATTGCTTCGATTAAAATCAGGGGATCGTTATTTTTTCATCGATGAAAAAGGAAATGGCCTGATAGAAGATTGAGAGAAATGTTTTTTTTTGTTGGTCACCGTAGAGACGCAATGCATTGCGTCTCTACATGGATGTGCATTTCCACGGCCATACGTCTTCATAAAAATAAAAATTTGTGTCCTGTTTTTAAATATACCTATAAAAAATAGGGGTATACTCACAAAAAATACCTATTTTTGCAAAGTGAACCCTAAAAAATAGGGGGTATTTTTGAATATTAAACAGATTTGTATGGCAATAATGAGATTTAATGCGTTGCGTGAGTTATCTCGCAGACGACCAAGAGAGATTGAAACACCCTCTGACCGATTGTCCGATTATTTTGCAATCAATGTATTTACGAAAGATAAAATGCGTGAGTATCTTTCCAAAGATGCTTTCAATGCATTTATTGCAGCAGTGGAGCGAGGCGTTTTGTTCGATCGAAATGTAGCCGATCAGATAGCTACAGGTATGCGTAAATGGGCTAGGGAAAGAGGCGCTACACATTATACGCACTGGTTTCAGCCATTGACTGATGGAACTGCGGAAAAGCATGATGGATTTATTGATTTTGATGAGAATGGAGATGTGATAGAGCGTTTTTCTGGTAAGTTGCTTATACAACAAGAGCCAGATGCCTCATCTTTTCCTAACGGAGGAATTCGAAACACATTTGAGGCTCGAGGATATACGGCGTGGGATTTATCTTCTCCAGCATTTGTGGTTGGCTCAACATTGTGTATCCCAACGATATTTATCTCTTATACAGGTGAAGCATTGGATTATAAGACTCCATTGCTAAAAGCTATTTCTGCTGTAGATAAAGCCGCTGTGGCTGTTTGTCAGTATTTTGATAAGAATGTAACGAAGGTGAATACCAACTTGGGTTGGGAACAAGAATATTTCTTGGTGGATTCCGCACTCTATGATGCTCGTCCGGACTTATGTATGACGGGACGCACGTTGATGGGACATGCTTCAGCAAAGGATCAACAATTGGATGATCACTATTTCGGCTCCATTCCAGAACGAGTGACAGCCTATATGAGAGAAGTAGAGTTCGAAGCTCATAAACTGGGTATTCCATTAAAGACACGCCATAACGAAGTGGCTCCTAATCAGTTTGAGTTTGCTCCTATTTATGAAGAGGCTAATTTGGCAAATGACCATAATCAGTTGATGATGGATCTGATGAAAAGAATTGCCCGTAAGCATCATTTCCGTGTCTTGCTGCATGAGAAACCATTTGCCAGTGTGAATGGGTCTGGTAAACATAATAACTGGTCTTTGACGACCGATACAGGAATTAATCTGTTGTCACCTGCCAAAAATCCTAAAGGTAATCTGTTGTTCCTGACATTCCTAGTAAATGTAATGTCTGCAGTATATAAACATCAGGATTTACTTCGTGCTTCAATCATGAGTGCAGGAAATACATATCGTTTAGGTGCCAATGAAGCCCCTCCTGCTATATTGTCCGTTTTCTTGGGACAAAATCTATCCTCTATGTTGGATAATTTAGCTAATCAAGTAGGCGACAGTAAGATGACGCCAGAAGAGAAGACGGCTTTGAAACTGGGTATTGCTCGTATCCCCGACATTATGTTGGATAATACGGACCGAAACAGAACGTCACCTTTTGCGTTTACAGGAAATCGTTTCGAGTTCCGTGCAGTAGGTTCGTCAGCTAACTGTGCTGCCTCAATTATTGCATTAGACTCGGCTGTGGCTCATCAATTGAATGAGTTCAGAGCAGAAGTGGATAGGTTGTGTGCCGCAGGAAAAGGGAAGGATGAAGCAATATTCCAAGTGTTGAAGAAACTGATTGTCGAGTCAAAAGCCGTTCGATTTGAAGGTGACGGATACTCAGAAGAGTGGAAGAAAGAGGCCGCTAAACGTGGTTTGACCAATATTACAAGTGCACCAGAAGCAATAGGTAAGTATCTGGATGATTCATCCAAGGAGGTCTTGATTGGAGAACATATCTTCAATGAAATAGAACTTCACGGACGTGTAGAGGTGGAGTATGAGAAGTTCTCTAAGAAAGTGCAGATTGAATCACGTACATTAGGTGATATTGCATTGAATCACATTGTTCCAACGGCAGTAGCCTATCAAAATCGATTGATAGAGAACTTATGTGGTTTGAAACAACTCTTCTCGGAGGCAGAATATGATGAGTTGTCGGAGGACCGAAAGGATTTGATACGTGAAATCTCATTGCATGTGACCGCCATAAAAAAACTGTTGAAGCGCATGACGGAAGAACGCAGAAATGCCAACACATGTGATACAGAAGAGGAGAAAGCGATTATCTATGATAAGGTAGTTCGTCCGACGATGGAGGAAATCAGAACCCATATTGATGCATTGGAATTGGTGATCGACGATGATATATGGCCATTGCCAAAATATCGTGAATTGTTATTTGCCAAATAAATGTTTGATGTAGAGACGGTGTGCACACCGTCTCTACCAATCAATAACAAAATAATATAACATGCAAAACACAATTCGTTTCATTTCCCTATTATGCTTCCTCCTCCTCTCCATGATGTGTATGGCGAAGAATACAGCAGCCTCGTTTAGGGTAGTGCGCGATAGTATTACGTATGAGTTAGATCCGAACACACGTACAGCAAAGTTAGTGGATGGAAAAAAGAGTGGATGTCGTGTAGTGATTCCAAACGTAATCAAGGAAAGAAGACGAAAATATAAGGTGAATGAGATAGGAGATAGCGCTTTCATGGCAAATTCTTTATTGAAAACATTGATAGTTGGCGATAGTGTGAGGCGCATAGGTAATTATGCTTTTTATTATTGTGGTCAATTAGATTCAATTTGTTTTTCTGAAAAGACTAAAATCGATATTGTTTGTGAACATGCCTTGTCAGGTTGTTATAAATTGAAATCAATCTCCTTACCAAAAGATTTTTCGTCGATAGCTTATAGTGATTTCCAAGAAGAACTCCTATATCATTATGATTATAAAGGAACATATCCCGATTGGTTTTTGGATAACTTTAATTATGAATTTTCAGAGTTGGAAAACACACAAATTGCTGATTCCATCAACTTTAAACTAGAGTGTCTCTCAGATAAAGAGGATGTTAGTTATTGCTATCCTCATGATTATCAATTTTTTTTAAGTCTATACTATTTGAAAGAACCCGAAGATAATGAACAAGACGAAAATATTAATATTATTATAATCGATTCATTGAACGTTAGTCTGTCTTTCGATGGTAGATATCCAACATTAGAAAAAAAATGGATAGGTAATATTAATGATACTACACAGGTCTTTATGATAAAAATGAATTATGATATCTATTTACCAATAACTAGGCCGAGGGATTCTTATGAAAATTTTACTGATTTATATTTCATAGCGGTGAGTGCCCATTCTTTAAAATTTATATGTAAACATTCATATACTTATGGCCGTTCTCATGATACGAGAATAGAAGGAAGAAGTGGTGAGGAATATTATAGCGAAACTAAATGTAAATGTGTATGGAACATTTCAGATAAAATGATCAATGGGTTTTATGTGTTGAATATTATGGATGCTTATCAGAAAAGGTATTATGAACCTCATTATGATGAAAAGAATGGGGAAATAATTCTGGCTCCAGAATATCTAAAAGTAGAACGAAATGAATCCTTTACCTATCAAATCAGGTATGATGGTACAAAATTTGTGAAAGAAGAGATACAAAAGACCAAACGATAGAGACGCACGGCCGTGCGTCTCAACGTGTTATATACCCCCTTGAAAGACATATTCACTTGGGAAGAGATGTTTCAGGTCAGTCGGTTGGGAGAAGAAGCCATAGACAGACGAGCCGGAACCTGACATTGAAGCATATATAGCCCCATTTTCGTAGAGTGTTTCTTTGATTCGTTTGATGGTCGGATGGTTAGGGAATATGCTTTGTTCAAAATCATTTACAATATTACCTTTCCATGTTTCCATAGGTTGTTGTATCTTTTCGCATACGGATACACTCGTTTTTTGAGGGTGTACGTGAGCGTATGCCTCTTTTGTGGAGATATAATCATCTGGTTTCACTAAAACCATAAATATATTTTTCAGGGATAGCTGAATCGGAGAGAAGATGGTTCCGATGCCTGTGGCATACGTAGGTTGGTTTCGAATAAAAAACGGACAATCGGCACCTAGCTTACTGGCGTATGATTCTAACTGTTCGGTGGATAAACCTAGATTGAACAGTTGATTAAGACCCATTAGCGTGAAAGCAGCATCCGAGGAACCGCCCCCTAAACCAGCACCAAAAGGAATGATTTTATCAAGATATATATCTACAGCAGGGATTGAAAAATCAGCTGCCAGAAGTCTGTAAGCCTTCATGATTAGATTATCCTGGCTATCACCATCAATTGGAATGCCAGAAAGATGGAGCTGTGTTTGATTAGACTCTGAACGGACAATCTCTAAAATATCTTTGATGGGGATAGGATAGAAGATGCTTTCGATGTTATGATAGTTATCAGGTCGTTTCTCTGTTATATTAAGACCGATGTTTATTTTTGCGTTTGGAAATAGAACCATGTTTATCAAGAATTTAATAAGATTGAAAGGGGGATGAGGGAGTGAATTAGGCTCGATACCCCTATATCATTAAACAAAGGTATATAAAAATTAACATTTCTCAATGAATTACCTATGATTTTTTGTGCCTGAAACTGTTTTTTTTAAAATAAAATTTGTATTTTTGAAACATCTTTGCAATCTTGAATTTGACATGTCTAATTCGGAGGGAAAATTTATGGAAGACAGGTTGGTTACATTAGCCACGCATACATATGAGAAAGCACAGATTTTACGGTCTGTGTTGGAGATTTATGGGATTGATGTGTATGTACAGGATGTGAATCCGTTGTTACCTGCGATGCCTTTTAGTTATAAGGTAAGAGTCAAGGAGAGTGATTTGCAAAGAGCCTTGAGTGTTATAGAGAACATGAAGAATTCGGAGCAGAGTTCGCAGGAAGATGATGAGAAGGGGATATTATTGATGCCTGTAGATTTTTCCGAATATACTATCAAGTTATGTGAGCTAGGTTTTCAGATGGCGGCTGTGATGGGGTTGCGTGTCATTGTCTATCATGCTTATACGGTGCAGAAGACGGTTATGGCGACGATGGAGGTATATGAGACGAAGCGAGATGAGGCGAATCTGAAGCAGATGGAAGCTCAGGTGAATGAGAAGATGAATCACTTGAGGTCGTTGATAGAGGAAGAGATGGCATCAAATAAGATTCCAAGAGTGGAGTATTGTAGTATGATGCATGAAGGCATTCCGGAGGAGAAGATTTTGGATTTTGCAGAAGCTGTTAAGCCGGTAGCCATAGTGATGGGTACAAGAGGATGTAGCCAGAAGGATTTGGATTTGATCGGAAGTGTGACGGCGGAGGTGATGGAACGGGCTGATGTTCCAGTGTTTACGGTTCCTCAGAATACTCATTTCATGGGGTTGAGTGGTGTTAGACACCTTGCATGTTCAACGAATTTTGATGATGGAGATTTAGAAAAATATGATAAACTGTTTCATTATATAAGTGAAGGGTTGTTTTCATCGGATGTGACGATTCATTTTATTCATTATGAATCAAAGAATGATGTGTGGGCGTTGATTAAATTGAAAGGTTTGAAAGCCTATTTCTTGGAAAAATATCCGATGTTGACGATAGATGTACATTTGTTGAATGGTCCAGATATCTTGACCGCGTATGATGAATTTATAAAAAACAATAATGTGGATGTCATATCGTTGACAACGCACAGACGTAGCTTGTTTACAAGGATGTTTAATCCTAGTATGGCTCGTAAAATTGTTTTTCATACCAATACGCCGATGATCGTGTTTCATGCAGACTGATAAGTTGTAAAGAGTGAAGATGAAGTATTTTGTGAGATTTATACCATTCTTGTTGATGGTTGTATTATGTGATTGCTCAAAAGCGGTGGAGTCAAAGGACTCGGTGAAAATATATGAGGATTCGTTAATGCAGGTGAATTATACACCACAAATTCCGAAATCATTTTGTATATTTGGCGAAAATGTTGATTTGAGTAATTATTATTTGAGAGAACGTTTCGATCGTGAGCTGATGAGTTTTAGTTATTGGCATTCTCAGGTCTTTTTGATCATAAAAAGGGCAAATAAGTTTTTCCCTATTATTGAACCTATCCTCAAGCGAGAGGGGGTGCCGGATGATTTTAAGTATTTGGCTTTGATAGAGAGTAATTTGGACCAGAGAGCTTTATCGCCAGCAAAGGCTGCTGGAATATGGCAAATATTGGCTACTACGGGACAAGAAAGTGGTTTGATGGTGAATGATGATGTGGATGAACGATATAATTTAGAGAAAGCTACTGTGGTGGCTTGTCAGTATTTGAAGCGTACGTATGAGCTCACACAGAGTTGGGCATTAGCTGCGGCTTCATATAATTCTGGTAGAGCAAGGGTGTTGAAGCAGATGGAGGTTCAACAAACGAATGATTATTTTGATATGCTTTTTGGAGAAGAAACAAATCGATATGTTTTTCGTATCATGATGGCAAAGTATGTTATGGAGAATCCTCAACAGTTCGGTTTCATGATGAAGAAGGAGGATCTATACTATATGGTGGAGTCTGATGTGGTGAAAGTGGATTCGACAATTGAAAACCTGACAGATTTTGCAAAGTCTTATGGTATAACATACCAATTGTTGAAAGATGCTAATCCATGGTTACGTTCGAATCGTATTTTGAATAAAGAGGGAAGAGAGTATTTTATTAAAATACCAAAGGTGGATGATTTACGTTATTCTCCAGAGAGAATTAAGGTTCACGATAAAAGGTGGATCATAAATCCTTAAAATGTGTCTTTATTTAGATTATGAATAAAATAGTTAAATATTTAGTAGTAATGGGACTGCTTTTGGGAGTAACTGCAGTCTCTGCCCAACAGAATGCGAACTTCCGTTCGTTTCGGGAAACAAAAGGTGTTATAACAAGCAAAGATAAAGGTGTCTATGTTTGGGGCCCTTGGCAACAAAGCTCAACCGTCTTTTCTTTGAATGTAACAGAAAAAAATGTGATGCTGAATGATCAGCTGAACAACAAGGTGATTAAGTACGCTATCATTGATAAACCATCGAAGTGGACTGTGAAGAAGGATTATAAGTATATCAATTTTGAGTGTATGGAGTCTAGCACCTTGGAAAAGTATTTCATTCGATTGTATGAGTATGACTCGGGTGAGTTCAGAATCACTGTGATGTCTCCTACAAACGCTGTTCGTTATTCTGTCGTTTACATGAAGGACGAGGAAATGCAAACAGTCAATTTTGATGATGTAAACTAAAAATATAAAAGGAGAAGATGAGTCTATGAAGCATCTTCTCCTTTCGTATGCTGCCTTAGATGTTAGTTGATTATGGAAATTACAAAGGAGAAAATTGTTTGTACTATAAAAAAAATCGTAACGAATAAATATTTACTGGCTTGTACTATTGCTTCTTTATGGTTTTTATTTTTTGATTCTCATACCATTTTAGATTATTACGAATTGTATATGAAGAAATGTAGTATTGAGAAAGAGATTTCATACTATTCTAACTTAAGTAAGGATAGCAAGGAAAAAATCAATCAGTTGGAGTCTGATATGTCTAGTCTGGAAAAGTTTGCTAGAGAACAGTTCTTGATGAAACGTCCTGATGAGGATATTTTCTTGTTTGAAGATGAAGATTAATTTCAAGCTCTCTTCTGTCATTAACTCTTATATCAATTTCGTATGTGTTATAATGGTACTCAAACTGATCGTCTCACCGAAGTGACGGAGGAAATCTTAGAATCGGGTGTTGAGGATGAATTCGGAGCATTGTATAGTCCTGATGGAAAACGTTTGTTAAAAGGAAATAGTTCTGAAACGGATATCTACTACATAAAAGAGGGAACAGAAGTTATCTGTGATCTCGCTTTTGAGGCCTCAATTGTAACCAAAGTCATTATTCCTGCCTCTGTTACGGTTATTGGTGATAATCCTTTCGATTGTATTGATGAAATAGAGAGCCAAGCGTCTCGTTTTGTTGTTCAAGACGGTATGCTGATTGATCTTCAGGAAGGTCGTCTTATATCGCATGTGGGTGATGCGGAGAGTCTTGTCGTACCTGATTCGGTTATTCATATCGGATGTGCTGCTTTCCGTAATTGCTTTTCCTTGAAATCTGTCTCTTTGCCTTCCTCAATACAGGTTATTGGTAATTATGCTTTTGATTTCTCTCTAGATTGTGCGGTGCAATGGATTAATACGCCTGCTTCACTCAACTATATTGGTGACTTTGCATTTATGGCTACAAAGTCGGTGGAAATCAGCTTATCTGACGCTCTTTCAGACATTGGAGTTAATCCTTTTTTGGGATGTAAGAATATAAAGATAATAAGTGAGTCTGCTCGTTTCTCTTTTCAGAATGATATGTTGATTGATCTTCAAGAAGGTCGCCTTATTTCCTATGTGGGGAATGATAAGAACGTGATTGTGCCTGATTCGGTCTGTATAATTGGTGATTCTGCTTTTGAACGAAATTTGATTAATGATATTACTACTGTTGTCTTGCCTGCCACTCTTACATCTATAGAAAATGGTGCTTTCGATGGGTGTGAAAATTTAGAGAATATTCATTTGCCTTCTTCTCTTACGACTATTGGAAATCAGGCTTTTTCTGGTTGCTATAGTTTGTCGAAAGATTTTACGATCCCTGTATCGGTTGTCAATATGGGCAATAACCCTTTTGATTCTGTGAAAAACATCCATAGCGAGTCTTCTCGTTTTATTGTGACAGATAATAATATGTTGGTTGACACGATGGACGGACGTCTTGTGACGTGTTTTGGTGATCAACCCCATGTTGTTCTTCCTACAATGATAAAGTATATCGGAGAGAAAGCTTTTGATGGTGGACCAGCTATTGCTACAATTGTCATTCCTTCTTGGATGGATGGTCTTGAAAAGGCTGAATTCTGGAATTATAACTGCTTTGAAAAAGCTTATATTCCCCAAGGAAGTATAATGAAGTTCAAAGAAATGTTGCCTGAGAAGGTCTGGGGAAAATTATCAGAAGAGAAACCTTCTGAAAATGTTGGTTCGCTTCTTAATGAGAACACTTCCTTCTTCAAAAGGATTATCAAGAAACTATTTGGAAAATAAGTTGTCTTATGAAAACACATATAAAAAGTAAATATATATGGGGTGTGGGTGCAATCTTGTTGATCGCTCTAATTGGGTCCGTTTATTCTTATGCACAATTGACGGATTCAACCTCTAATACTTTACAATCACTTTCTTCCGAAACCTCAGACTCTTCTCTCCCTGATAAAAACGATTATATGATAAATGATCAAGAGAACAGAATCATTAATCGCTATGTCTGTTTGGATAAAGATTGGGAGAGACCTTATTGTGATGATTATTCTCAATGGTTGCTTAACCTTGAGTTGTATCCTGATGGACATGATGTGCGTTATTACAACGGAATGTTGAAATCTAATGCTAGTCGCATCAATGTCGGTGTTTTGAAAATGGATCTGGTAGGCACCTTCAATTCAAACGGGAAGGAGGTCTCTGCTGATCTCCAACAGTGTGCAGACGCTTGTATGCGTTTATGGGCTGAATATCTATGGGAGAAAAAGCAATATAGTAAAATACACTTCAAAGGAGGCAATGGTTTTGTTTATGAATATGCTAAATGGGCTGAAGGGTATAGGGTGCACTTTGATAAATCTTGGCATGCATCCTGGCGTAAGGATGCTCAACCGGACTATGGATATAACTGTTTCCGGAAATACCTCTCCTTGGTCTTTATGTACTGTGGTACATTGACGCTAGCTCATGAACTGAAGAAAATTGCTGCGACCGACGTGCGTCCTGGTGATATTCTTATCTACGGAGGTAGTCCCGGTCATGCCTTGACGGTCATGGATGTGCTTCGTAATAAGAAGACGGGTCAGCTTCGGGTGATGTTCAGCCAAAGTTATATGCCTGCTCAGGAGATCGAGATTCTCACCAGTCCGGATGATGATTATGCTCCGTGGTTTACTATCGACATAGAACATAAACCGTGGGTGAATTCTCCACAATGGTATTTTGATTTCAATAAGGGGAGTTGCTTCAGACGATGGGCTGGAAGATAAGAATGAGGCATTGAACCAAACAATTATCTGCTCTTCAAAATACAATTATTGATTGTCTGATTTGAGACTTGTTTGAAGCAGGTCAGGCCTGAACTCAAAGTGCATCGTGTCGAAGTGATACCATCGTGCACCAGAGATGAATCCATGTTTTTCAAAGATTTGTATGATCTCTTTTGGAATCCTGTTCATATATGTAATTGGGTCTGTTTCGTTTTTCCCTGGATTTTTCCATCTCCAGTAATCTGAGAATTTTATACAGATATCAATGGCGATACCGAAACTGTGAGCACTTAATCGGTTGCTTCCTCTGACAGTTCGCCAATAGAAGGTGGAGGAGTTGCTGAAGTATTTATGATAGGAGGCAGGGAGCTGAGACAGTTCCTTTGCTACGGCTTGTAAGCTATCAGATGCTCCGTTGATGTTCGTAAATAGAAGTTGCTGATTAAACCATTTGACGCGGACAAGATGTTTCCGTACTTCCTGCTCGTTTTGTCCATACATATATTTCAGTAATGCTTCGTTGCGGATTCGTCCGGGATCATAATTGCGGGAAGGAAGCCATATGCTGGTATCGTAGGGTTGTGTGAACATATCTTCCACATCGGCTTGGTCCATTCGTTCTATATACGTTTTCTCTTGTTGATCGTCGTAAAGCAGTGTGGTTCCATCCGCCAACAGAAGATGATTCTCGCTGTACCCTTTGATGAAGGTCGGGTATTGGTCCATTAAAGCTTGTGCTCCCGCTGGAATTACGGTTTGTTTCCGATGTGTGATTGTATCGGCTTGCAGGGGAGCAATCTGTTGTTCTGTCGCTTGTGAGCATGCACTTATGCTGAGCAAAAGAAATAGCGTGATATGTAAAAAATGAGTTGTATGCATGCTGCTGTTACCGTTTTATATTTCAATTGTTAGTCCGTCATAAGCAAAATGTACATGCTCAGGTAACTTCTTTTGAGCCTCTTCATGAAGTCCTATGGTGTGACTCATGTGTATGAAATAGGTCTCTTTGGGCTGAACTTCACGGACGAGTGCCAGAGCTTCTTCTACATTCATGTGGGAAAAATGATCTTCCCAGCGCAAGGCATCCATGACCAATACATCCAAGCCCTTCAGCTTCTCTGTTTCTTCCTTATCAATGGTTTTTATATCTGTGATATACGCAAAGTTATTGATTCTATAGCCAAAGGTGGGAAGCTTATAGTGCCAGATTAATACGGGGGTGACACGTATGTCGTCAATCATGAATGGCTCGTTTTTGATTACGTGCGTCTCCAATTGCGGTATCCCTTTGTAATCGTTGTTGAAACAGTACGAAAACATTTGATGAATCGCATCATTGGTTTCTTGATTAGCATATATTCGTACTCTTCCGTAAGGTCTCAGATCATCTAGTCCTAAGGTGTGATCCACATGTTTGTGCGTTAAAAGCACGGCATCGATCTTTTTTAGATTTGCAGACAATGCTTGTTGACGGAAATCCGGACCGCAATCTAATAAGATATTCTTTCCGTTTATTTCTAAAAGAGATGAGCTGCGAAGTCTCCTATCTTTGGGATCTTTTGATAAGCAAGTCTCACAATCACACCCTATGTAAGGTACGCCTGTGGAAGTTCCTGTTCCTAAGAATGTTAGTTTCATCATTGTTCAGTTTGTTTATAGAGTGATGTAATGGATGAATTAGGGTAGTAGTGGAGTAGAATATCTTTATATGAAATGCCTTGATCGGCCATTACAGCGGCACCAATCTGACAAAGACCTACTCCGTGTCCCCAGCCAGCCCCATGAAGCGTGAAAATAATGTCATCATTGAGAATGGATTTCTTTACGATAAAAGCAGAACTATATAAATGACTTTTAGAAAGAGCCTTTCGTATTTCCAACTCTTTTCCGATGATCATGGTTTTATTTGTGCCGATGATTTTTAGTTCTATGATACGTCCGGAAGCCCCTCTTTTTATAGGAATCAGATCCTTTATGCTACCGAAATTAATACCTGTCTTTTCTTTCAGTAGTTCAGATAACGCTTGTTGTGAATAGGTGATTTTCCACCGATAGAAGTCGGCTGTCTCTTGATCGTAATTATTGAGGACCTGCGTAAGTATCTTTTTATCCTTTGTGTTGCAATAGGCAACAGGTTCTGATAGAATCCATTTCTCAGCCTCTTCTTCTTTTGTCAAGTCGGGTAGGATAGCACTGTTTTCTCTATCGGCAACAGGTAACAGATAAGGATGATGAATCTCTTCCCAGCAGTTTTCGAAGAGCTCGGTTGCCCCTCCGCAGGATTTATAAAAGCGAGCATCACAAATTTCGTTGTCGTAAGTGAGAACCTGTCCGAAGGTGATTTTTATAGCATCCCGGACGGCTTGGGTGCTCGCCTTTGAGATACCTTGGTAGCGTTGACAATGATCATCCGCACAAACATCGAAAAGCGTATGGTCTTGATGGTCGTACCATTTGATGATGATGTCGTCCGAGAGGGTCATCCCATTGGAACAACTCGTTTTCTTATCTTCCAGTTTGTTGAGGAGCCAGCTTCTGGAAATCACAGCATGAGCCTTTAAAAGTTCCATCGAGGAGGTGGCACTCATTTCAGATGAGATGACACTGGTAAGATATTTCTCCACCGAAATGCAGTTGATAGCTTGTATCTTGTTATCGATGACGATGAGTTTCAGATCTCCGTTGAATCGTTGTGTCTCTTTCCGTTCCCAATGAAAATGAATACCTATGGTGACATCAAGAAGATCGAAATAATCAGAATCAGAAGATGCCGTAAAAAGGATTGAATCATAGAGGGAACCATCCAGTTCAATCTTTCCGTCGCGTATGGTTGCACATTTTTCACCGACGTATTGCTGTCCGTTGAACTGGTAATTACCGTATAAGGAGAAGAATACCTTCTCTTGGAGGAGGATTCCGACGTGTATAGAGGGTTCTGTTGTATATTGTTTCATTCTGTTAATGTTATAAGGGAATAGACCTTAACCCAATCTTTCATCGGAGAGTGGTTTGTCCCATAAGATTTTCCCTTTTTCGGGTTCTATCAGTTTATTTATTGTGTCTTGTAAAGATTCGAGCAACTCTTTTTCTCTTTTTTTCGATCGTCTTCCTTTCCCTTCGTAAAGCGTCTGACTGAAGTAAGCGTCATAGGATATGCGATAATCTTCCGCATCTTCATGAGGGAAGAAGGATACAGCGGCCGAGTATTTTATGTTGCCGGCTTCAGAATCGGAGATGAGCCATACGGCTGCGCCTTTGCGTTTCACACCGTTATATTCAAGTTCAGCTTCAAAATAGCGTTGATAAACATTAATTTCTGCCATATAGTTTGAATTAAAAGTTTTAGTTGTATCGTGCCATCCGAAGCATTGATTAGCCCAATAGGGAAAGAGGTGCTTCAGAAGACGTTGTTATGCAAATATAATAATATTCTGTTTATGCGAGAAATTGTAATTGTGTACGCACCGCGTACACAATTCAATATGCCTATACGTTCGCATTATTATTTTGAATGGATAAAATTCTGCAAATTGAATGGAAATGCGTAATTTTGTGTATCCGCATTGGAGAATCTGTGGATAAGGTAGATAGATTATCAATCATAGCGTTAGCTATACAAAAAATGTGATTATGGCAGAAGAGGAGTTAAATAAATACAGACTGACCAGCATGGAGGAACCCTCTGATGAAATGCTCGCCTATATTATGCGTGAGGCGGCTGAAGATGCTCGTAAAAGCAACGAAGCTGCACTCAAAAAATATTTTGGAGAGATAGCGGAGATGAAAAAGAAAACACAAAAGATCAATGGATAAGAAACCCGTTTTGATTATTGTTGCAGGTCCGAATGGCTCTGGAAAAACCACGGTGACGAGTAAAATACTTCGGCATCAGTGGCTGGAGGATTCTGTATATATAAATCCCGATAATGTGGCTCAAGAACGTTTTGGCGATTGGAATTCAGAGTCGGCTGTGCTTAGGGCTGCGAAGTATTGTGAAGAGTGGAGAGAACAGTGCTTGGTTAAAAAACGAAGTATGATATTTGAAACAGTATTTTCGTCTGATGAGAAAGTAAGATTTGTTGAACGTGCGGTAGAGGCTGGTTTTTTTGTCCGATTGTTTTTTGTCTGCACCACGTCTCCTGCTATTAATGCTGCGCGTATTGCAAACAGAGTGATGAAAGGTGGTCACGATGTACCAATTTCAAAAATTATCTCTCGTTATCAAAAATCTATATTAAATTGCAGTCGTATCATCCGAAATGTTGATCGAGTTTATCTTTATGATAATTCTGTAGAGGATGGAGAAGCTCAGTTGTTGATAAGATATGCCGACGGCTGTGTAGCGAAGCAATATTGCGAGACTTTGCCGGAATGGGCAAAACAGATTACTGAGTGATAAATAGAACTGCGTAGTGGTGGCATACGGACATAGATGAAAATGTTTGCTTGAATTTTTCAGACATTGTCTGAAAAATCTACATTGTGACAGCTGAAATCCTGCAAATTACATATAAATGCATATTTTTGTGTATTAATGTTCTGGCCCACGCTTTTTTGTTTTACAGAATGTTTGTTGTAAAAATGCATAAATCGGGTAATTTATGAATATAAAACAGGTTTGTAATATTTTATTAGTTTCCTTGTTCGCTTGGAACATATTGAGTTGCTCTTCTTGCGGAAATACAGACACCAACTCAAAATCTTCAACACAAATTGATATCGAAAAACAACAAAACGACAGTGTCGTCAGATTTATAGACGACAACAAGGTCCTTTTACGAAAAGTACTAATGCCTGGAGTTTCGTTTGATAGTGACGTTGAAATAAACGGTAAAAGTTATTACGCTTTTTATGTGATTATTATACCTAAGGAAACTGATGTCGTTTTTTCTAGCTGTTGTTGTGAGCATGAATACGGGCTTGATAGATTTGCTATAGATTCGTTTGCTGTGGAACCAGGAAACCCTAGATATTCCTCTGTAGATGGCGTGTTGTTTTCTGCTGACACATCTTTATTGATACTGGTACCACACAGAAGAAAAAGCTATAAAGTGCCTACATCTACTAAAAAAATAGAAGAATATGCATTCCAATTTTCGAACATCGAAGAAATTGAATTGCCAGAAGGCTTGGAAATTATTGGAGACGAAGCATTTTCAGGTTGTCACAAACTTAAACATGTAAAATTGCCATCCACAGTAAAAGAATTGGGAGAAGATGCTTTTGGATGCTACCGTACAAGATATGAGTGTGTTTGTGATAATTCTATCGAAGATGTTGAAATTCCTAAAAACTCAAAGTTGGAAAAACTAGGAGATCGGGCTCTTTATTTTGCGAAACATGTATATATTCCCAAGTATTTAACACAAAAAAATATTTCAGACTGTTTCAATAGTCCGTATGTGGAGGTGGATGCTGAGAATCCAGTGTATTGCAGTGAAAATGGAATTCTTTTCAGTAAGGACAAAGGAATTCTCTATTGTATTCCTAATCGTCATTATGATGAACTTGTAATTTCTAGTAGTGTGAAAAAGATAGAAGACATTGGATGGTTAGAGGGAATTGATAAATTGGTATTTAATGACCACATCGAAGAGATAAAGAAGATAACGACACATGTCGGTGAATTTATTATCCGAAAAGACGAGATTTGTGATTCAGACCATTCTAAGTATTGTGTTGTGGATGGAGTTTTGTTTTCTGCGGATACAACGATGTTGATTGCTTTCCCTGCTTTGAGCAAACGGGATAGATATATAGTTCCCAAACAGGTGAAAGTCATAGGGGAAGGCGCGTTTAGGGATGCTAAAATATCGAGTCTTGTTTTACCGGACGGTTTGAAAATTATACAAGACGATGCTTTTGCATACTGCGACAACCTAAAACGCATCGATATTCCCTTAACGGTTGAAAGGATAGAGGGAAAGTATTGTTTCTTAAGCGACTCTTCGAAAAAGGTTTTTATTCCCCAGAATATAATATTTACAGAGGAGTTAGAAGCTGAGAATGTTGAATTTATTGAACTTAATGATGAGGCTGAGTCAATGGATGAATAACCTCCATCGATTAACCATGTTTGATGAAACAAAGTGTTGGTGCGTGTCAACACACAGAACTGTGTTTTGGTGGCACACGAACACTGACAACGAATGTCGAATTTAGATGAAAAGGTTTGCTTGAATTTTCTAGACATTGTTTGGAAAATCTACATTGAGACAACTAAAATTCTGCAAATTGAATAGAAATGCATAATTTTGTGTATCCATTATTGGAGAAATGAATTTGAAAAGAGTCTGCAAACTGTTTTTTGAAAAAAATCGGTCTGTGATTTCAGTAATATTATCAACTTAAATGTTTGCTAATTGATTAAAAATGTATGATATGGAGAAAAGTCTAGTAGGAGAAAATAGCTTGTTTTCTGATGTTTGTGGTATTATAGACAATAGTCGCAAACGCGTAGCTGTTTATGTTAATTCGGAGATCTGTTTGGTTAAATGGCATGTAGGAAAAAGAATTAGAGAGGATGTACTCTACAATCAGCGTGCAGAATATGGCAAGCAGATTGTGCTATTACAAATAACTAATTCTGTGTACATCGTAGAAATCTGATCTTTTTCCCCATGTTTTATCGTCGGATTGTAAAATAACTTCTAATTTTGCATACGTGATTGTGCATGTGATTGACACAGTCTATGAGGTTAATTTATGGTTGATAATCAAACTGATATGGATAAAAAGTTTTCGTTGCAGATTTTGCTTTTTTCTTTGTTTTTCTATTCTTGTGGTAATAGTGGCTCGTCGAATGTTCCTGAATCCCCTGTAAATGATAGTACAGTGGTCGTGTGTGATTCAGACTCGGTGGCGAAGACAGAGATTGTCTCTGATTCTCTCACAGTGGTGAAAAAGGATACTAGTTGGATCAAACGGACTCCAGTGGTGAAGGGCCCTTTGTTAGTCCCTACAGTGAAAGTGAAAGGTATCTATGTGACGGGTCCAACTGCAGGTTCAAAACGAATGAAGGAGATGGTGGATTTAATCACCTCTACCGATATGAATGCGATGGTGCTGGATGTGAAAAACGATGGGGGAAATATAACCTATAAAATAAACTACCAGTTGGCCGAGGAAACGGGTGCCTGCATGAGATATGTGCGCGATATGCCTGCATTGATAAAGGAACTGCACGAAAAAGGTATCTATGTGATCGGTCGTATCGTATGCTTTAAAGATCCTTATTTGGCAAAACATAAACCTGAACTGGCTTTGTGTAAGCCGGATGGAAGTCCTGTGGCTGACGGTAAAGGTCTGCCTTGGGTGAATCCATATAAAAAAGAGGTGTGGGATTATCTGTGCAGCTTGGCCGAACAGGCAACCTTGGATGGCTTTGATGAAATACAATTCGATTATGTGCGTTTCCCTATCGGAAAAGATGCTAACCAGGCTGATTATGGAGTGGATCTATCTACCTATTCGAGAGAACAATGTCTGACGGACTTTTTTGCCTATGTGCAGAAACGTCTTCATGCTAAACATATCGTCTATGGAGCAGACCTCTTCGGTACCATTATCGGAAGTGAGATCGATAGAGACCGTACCGGACAGGATTATGTGGAGATTGCCACTATGATGGATGCCGTTTGTCCGATGATTTATCCTTCGCATTACGGACATGGTACCTTCGGATTAAACGTACCTGATGCAGAACCCTATCAAACCATCTATAAAGCATTGTTATTATCAAAAGAACAGTTGAAACGAACCGATTCGATTCCTACTGCTGTGATCCGTCCGTGGTTGCAGTGTTTCAGTGCGCCATGGGTAAAAGGACATATAACCTATGGAAGCAAACAGATCAGACAGCAGATACAGGCAGTTTATGATGCAGGATATGATGAATGGATCCTATGGAATGCCGCTAATAAGTATGGACAAGTGAAGAATGCACTTACCAAAGGAGAAGAAAGCAAGGAAGACGAAAAAGATAAGGCCGTAGAAGATAAGAGCAAAGAAGAAAGCCCGAAGGCGAATGATACGACGAAGACCGTAAGAGATACGGTGGTACAGGGGGATTGACAAATATATTTTGTCAGTTGTCAAATATCTATTAAATTTGCTTGATAGTTAGGTGCGTTACCGAATCAGGAAAAAATGTAAAATAAAAAGATATGAATAGAGAAGAATTATTTGAAAACATCAAACGGAAACAATCGTTTTTGTGTGTGGGATTGGATACGGATGTAAACAAGATACCAGAGTTCCTATTTGATAGAGATGGAGACGATTTGGATCCGATATTTGAATTCAATAAGAATATTATAGATGCCACGGCTGATTTATGTGTGGCATATAAGCCGAATATAGCTTTTTATGAATCACTTGGTTTGCAAGGATGGGATGTCTTGGAACGTACGGTGGATTATATTAAGAAAAACTATCCAGATCAGTTTATCATAGCAGATGCAAAGAGAGGAGATATTGGAAACACCTCTGCAATGTATGCACGTACCTTTTTTGGCTCGTTGGATGTGGATTCCGTAACTGTAGCTCCTTATATGGGTGAAGATTCCGTATCACCGTTCCTGACAGAAGAATATAAAGGGAAGTGGGTGACATTATTAGCCTTGACATCCAATAAGGGTGCATTTGATTTCCAGTTTATGGAAGATAAAGAAACAGGCGACCGCTTGTTTGAGAAAGTATTAAAAACATCTTTGAAGTGGGGTAATGAAGATAATATGATGTATGTGGTTGGAGCCACTAAAGCAGAGATGTTGTCAGATATACGTAAGATTATACCTAATCATTTTCTTTTAGTTCCAGGAGTAGGAGCACAAGGCGGCAGCTTGGCAGAAGTTGTTAAATATGGAATGAATAGTCAGTGCGGTTTGTTGGTGAACTCCTCGAGAGCAATCTTGTATGCATCTAATGGAGAAGATTATGCAAAGGCAGCTCGAATGGAGGCACAAAAAGTACAACAACAAATGGCAGAATTCTTAAAGAGCCTTTAATCTTTTTCTCTTGTAGATGTATAATAAGAAAAAGATAATCAATGATCCAGTTCATGGATTCATAACCATCCCGAGTGAGATGTTGTATGATCTGATACAACATCCCTATTTTCAACGTTTGAACAGGATCAAACAGTTAGGCATGAGCTTCCTGGTCTATCCTGGTGCTCAGCATACACGATTTCAACATTCGTTGGGGACTATGCATTTGATGAGTGAATCAATTGCACAGCTAAGAGCCAAAGGTATAGAGATAACAGAAGAGGAATCATCAGCCGTTCTGGCTGCAATCTTATTGCATGACATCGGACATGCACCGTTTTCTCATGTGTTGGAGGATACCCTTACGAAAGACATAACCCACGAAGAGATCTCCTTGCTGATGATGCAGAACATTAATCAGGAGATGGGAGGAGCCTTGGAGATGGCCATCGAGATTTATCAGAATCGATACCATAAGAAGTTCCTGCATCAGTTGGTGTCCAGTCAGCTGGATATGGATCGGTTGGATTATCTGATACGAGACAGTTTCTTTACGGGGGTAGTGGAAGGCGCTGTGGGTGCCGCTCGTATCATCAAGATGCTGAATGTCTATGATGATGAATTGGTGGTGGAGGCAAAGGGCGTTTATTCGATTGAGAAGTTCCTAATTGCCAGACGAATGATGTATTGGCAGGTCTATCTGCATAAAACCTCAGTTTCGGCAGAGCAGGTGTTGATTAAGACGTTGGAAAGAGCCAAGGAGTTGTCCAGAAAAGGCTATGCATTATTTGCTGCACCACAGTTGGAGTATTTCTTGAAGAAAGATGTAACGAAAGAAGATTTCTTGGCATCGGCTGAGCCACTTGATTATTATTCAAGATTTGATGATTCAGACATCATGAGTGCCATAAAAGTTTGGTCAACGTGTGATGATAAAATATTGTCTCTTTTGTGCAATAATTTAATGAATCGTCGGTTGTTTAAAATGGAGGTGCGAGAACATCGTCCAGCCAAGCAAGAAGAGAATGCATTGGTGAAGAGATTCGCAGACAAACTGAATATTAGTGAGAAAGAAGCACGTTATTTGGTGACGTTGCATCCGGCATCAGCCTATACATATCGACCTAAGGCCGATTCGATAAAAGTGTTGTATGCAGAAGGGGAGTTGAAAGATATCACAGAAGCGTCTGACATCTTAAATTTAACACTATTGAGTAAACATGAAAAGAAGTATTATTTTGGATATGTTAAAGACAAAGATTTGTTGTAAATGAAATAGTTGTAAATAAAAACATTCTCAAAGTTTAAAATTTTCTAAAAACAAGTATAGTAACTAATTGTTTTTCCTTATTTTTGCAAAAAAATATATTTATGGAGTTTTCAGCGCAACAAATAGCCGATTACCTAAAAGGTAAGGTGGTTGGAAATCCAGAAATTAAGGTTTCTAATTTTTCCAAGATTGAATCGGGTGAACCAGGAACATTGACGTTCTTGTCCAATCCGAAGTACACAGACTACATTTATACGACGAAGGCAAGTGTCGTTTTGGTGAATGATGATTTCGAGCCAAAACAAGAATTGAATGTGACATTGATAAAGGTTGCTAATTCGTATGATGCGTTAGCTTCGTTGTTGACGTTAGTTGATAGTTATAAACCCAAGAAGACAGGTGTTTCTTCATTAGCTGTGATATCAGAAAAAGCCACGATAGGGGAGAATCCTTATATAGGGGCTTATACAGTGATAGAAGAGGGCGTGAAGATTGGAAAGAATGCACAGATATATCCTCATGTTTATATTGGAGACAATGTTCAGATTGGAGATAATGTGATATTATATCCAGGAGTGAAGATATATAAGGAGTGTGTGATAGGAAATAATTGTACGATACATGCAGGTTCTGTGATTGGTTCGGATGGATTTGGATTCGCACCGACAGCAGATGGAAGATATGACAAGATTCCGCAGATAGGAATTGTGGAGATAAAAGATGATGTAGAGATTGGAGCCAATACGACAGTTGACCGCTCTACGATGGGAGCCACAGTGATAGGAAAAGGTGTAAAAATCGATAATCTGGTACAGATTGCACATAATGTAGAAGTGGGTGAGAACACGGTAATGGCAGCCTTGACTGGCATTGCAGGATCCACGAAGATTGGTAAGCATTGTATGTTTGGCGGACAGTCTGGTGTAACAGGACATTTGGCAATAGCTGATGGCTCTATTATGGCTGCACGTTGTGGCGTTGCCAATAACATTAAGAATCCAAATGGAATGTATCATGGCTATCCACATATGGATGCAAAGTTGTTTCAAAAAGCATACGCATGTTTTAAGAGTTTCCCAGTCTTCCGTCAGGATTTGATGGATCTACAGAAACAAGTGAAAGAACTTCAGGAAAAATTAAATAATAAAGAATAACCATTATGCCTAAACAAAAAACACTAAGAGAATCATTTTCTTTAAACGGAAAAGGCTTACATACCGGTTTGAATGTGAACATCACTTTTTTGCCTGCACCTCCTAATTATGGATATAAGATACAGAGAATGGATATGGAGGGTCAGCCTATCATTGATGCATTAGCTGAAAATGTGGTTGAAACATCTAGAGGAACTGTTATTGCAAAGGGTGATGTTAAGGTGAGTACGATAGAGCATGCAATGTCTGCTCTATATGCGTTGGAGATAGATAACTGTTTGATTCAGGTTGACCAACCAGAATTTCCTATATTGGATGGTAGCGCCATTCAGTATGTAAAAGAAATCGAGCGAGTTGGTTTTGAAGAACAAAATATCGAGAAAGAGTATTATACGATAACAAAGAAGGTTGAGTATAGAGATCCTAATGGCGTTTCATCCATTGTGATTCTACCAAGTGATACATTCAGTTTGAGTGTATTGGTTTCTTATCCTTCATGTATCTTATCGAATCAATATGCAACATTGGATTCGTTGACTGATTATTCAAATGAGATAGCCTCATCTCGTACCTTTGTATTTGTACGTGAGATAGAGCAGCTGTTGAAGTTGAATTTGATCAAAGGCGGAGATTTGGACAATGCGATAGTTATTTACGATAAAGAGATGCAACAATCGGAGATAGATAACTTGACAGGTTTGTTGGGTATGGATCCTATCTCGGTTTCTCAGTTAGGCTATTTGCAGAAACGTCCGTTGGCATTTTCGAATGAACCAGCACGTCACAAGCTATTGGATGTGATAGGTGATTTGGCCTTGATAGGAAAACCTATTAAGGGTCATGTGATTGCAACGTGTCCGGGACATACCGTTAATACTGAGTTTGCAAAAAAGATTCGTAAGGAGTTAAGACGACAGGATATTATCTTCCCTATATACGATCCATCTAAGGCACCGATCATGGATATTAACAAGATAAAGACGTTGTTACCACATCGTTGGCCATTCTTGTTGATAGACAAGATTATAGAATTAAAAGAAAGAGGTGTCGTAGGTGTGAAAAATGTAGCAGGAAATGAACAATTTTTTGTTGGACATTTTCCACAGGAACCCGTTATGCCAGGCGTTCTGTTGGTAGAGGCGATGGCACAGACAGGAGGTATTTTGGTGTTAAGTGGATTGGATGAACCAGAACGTTATTCAACTTATTTCTTATCAATAGATAAGGTGAAGTTTAGAAATAAGGTGGTTCCAGGGGATACGGTAATCTTCAAGTTAGATTTGCTTACAGATATAAGACGCGGGTGTGCATATATGAAAGGTTATGCAATTGTTGCAGATAAAATTGCAGCAGAGGCAGAATTTTTAGCACAAGTCGTGAAAAATAAATAATATTTATGATACAAGAATTGTCTTTTATTCATCCAGAAGCGAAAATTGGAGCCAATGTAGAGATTGGTCCGTTTGTTTACATTGATAAGAATGTAGAGATTGGTGATGGATGTGTGATTATGGCGCATGCCACAATCTTAAGTGGTGCAAGAATCGGAAAGAATGTAAGAGTATTTCCTAATGCTGTGATTTCAGCCATACCTCAGGATTTAAAGTTCAGAGGAGAAGAAACAACAGCAGTGATTGGTGATAACACCACAATTAGAGAATGTGCTACAGTCAATAGAGGAACCGCATCGAAAGGTACGACGATTGTAGGTTCTAATTGTTTGTTGATGGCATATACCCATATAGCACATGATTGTGTATTGGGAAATAATATTATCATAGGAAATGCGTCGCAGATAGCCGGAGAGGTTGTTATTGACGATTGGGCTATCCTTTCAGGTAGTGTATTGGTTCATCAATTTTCTCATATCGGAAGTCATGTGATTATACAAGGCGGTTCCAGAGTAGGAAAGGATGTTCCTCCATACGTGACTGCAGGTAGAGATCCGCTTATCTATGTAGGATTGAACATGGTCGGATTGAGACGTAGAGGATACACCAATGATCAGATCAAGGATATTCAGGATGTATATCGTTTTGTATATCAATCGGGCTTGAATACGACACAGGCGATAGAGAAGATTATTGCAGAGGTGCCAGAAACGACAGAAAAGAAGACTATTGTTGATTTTATAAAATCATCCCAAAGGGGAATTATCAGAGGATGTTTTGAATAAATTATAATATAAAACAAATATTTATGTCTGAGGTGATAAGAATAAAAAAAGGTCTGGACATCAATTTGAAAGGAAAGGCAAAAGAGATCTCTGCGAAAGTAGAGACCTCTGAGTTGTTTTCTGTCAGACCTGATGATTTTCACGGTATCACGCCCAAGGTGACTGTTCACGAGGGGGATAAGGTGAAAGTCGGGACCGTTTTGTTTTATAGCAAAGCGAATCCGGAATTAAAATTCGTTTCTCCTGTCAGTGGTGAGGTGATCGCTGTGAATCGAGGAGATAGACGAAAAGTATTGGACATTCGTTTGAAATCAGATGGACAATTTGCTTCTGAGTCATTTTCGAAGGTGAATCCTTCTAGTCTTTCGTCGGATGAGGTGAAAGAAGCATTGTTGAATGCTGGCTATTTCGCCTTCATAAAGCAACGTCCGTATGATATTATTGCAAATCCGAACGACTGTCCTAAAGCTATTTTTGTTTCTGGCTTTGATTCTGCTCCTTTGGCTCCTAATTATGAATACCTAATGGTAGGTAGAGAAGAGGATTTCCAATTTGGGGTAAATGCATTGGCTAAATTGACCAAAGGAAAGGTTCATATTGGTATCAATGCTGAGAGTGCATCAAAGTTGTATAAAGGTACGCAGGGCGTTGAGCTTCATGAGTTTATTGGACCTCATCCTGCAGGTAATGTAGGCGTTCAGATTCATCATGTAGATCCTATTAACAAAGGAGACATCGTATGGGTGGTTAATGCACAGGATGTAGCTATGATTGGTGCTGCATTCAGAACAGGTCAGATTACATTCGGACGTTCCATTGTAGTGGCTGGTTCATGTGTAAAGAAACCTGCATATTATCGAGTTACAGTAGGTGAGTGTATCAGCAACTTGGTAGCTGGTAATGTAGAGGGAGAGAACCTCCGTTACATTAGCGGAAATCCATTGACGGGTACTCAGATTCCTTCTGATGGTTTCTTGGGCGCATTTGATGCTCAGATTTCTGTCATTCCTGAAGGAGATAAAAACAATGAGTTTTTAGGATGGATCATGCCACGTTTAAATAAGTTTAGTGTTAATCATTCCTATTTCTCTTGGTTACTCGGAAAAAATAAAGAGTACGATATAGATACGAATATTAACGGAGGCGAACGTGCCTTTATCATGTCTGGAGAGTATGATAAAGTATTTCCAATGGATATATATCCAGAGTTTTTAGTGAAAGCTATTTTAGCGAAGGATATAGACAAAATGGAACAGTTAGGTATCTACGAAGTAGCACCGGAAGATTTCGCATTATGTGAATTCGTATGTACCTCAAAGATTGAAACACAACGAATTGTGCGTGAAGGATTAGATTATCTCCGCAAAGAGTTGGCATAAAGATTGAGTAATATTTAAAATGGTATAAAATTGAAAGCGTTAAGAAATTTTCTCGACAAAGTGAAACCGTCTTTTGAGGAAGGCGGAAAATTTCACGCATTTCGTTCTGTGTTTGATGGGTTCGAAACGTTTTTGTTTGTTCCTAACACAGTGGCGAAGAGAGGAAGTCACATTCACGACTGCATCGATTCAAAACGTGCGATGTCGATTGTTGTGATAGCATTGATGCCAGCTCTTTTGTTTGGTATGTACAATGTTGGCTTCCAGCATTATTTGGTACATGGAGAAGAGGCTTCATTTTGGGCAACATTCTTCTACGGATTTTTGGCAGTCTTGCCTAAAATTGTCGTTTCTTATTTGGTTGGCTTAGGAATTGAATTTACCGTAGCTCAATGGAAAGGAGAGGAGATTCAAGAAGGTTTCTTGGTATCTGGTATGTTGATTCCTTTGATTGTACCAGTTGAATGTCCGTTGTGGATTTTAGCTGTGGCAACAGCATTTGCTGTTATATTTGCCAAAGAAGTTTTTGGAGGAACAGGATATAATATCTTTAATGTAGCCTTAGTTACTCGTGCATTCTTGTTCTTTGCTTATCCAGCAAAGATGTCAGGTGAAAAAGTATGGATTTCCCAAGATACGATATGTGGATTGGGTAGCAATCAGGCATTAGTGGATGGCTTTACAGGAGCAACACCTCTAGGACAAGCCGTTTCTTCTACTACTATCACAGACGCAATTGGCGCAGGTATGTCACCAATGGATATGATTATCGGTTTATATCCAGGATCAATAGGAGAGACCAGTGTGATTGCGATTGCTTTGGGTGCTATTATATTGTTGTGGACAGGTATTGCAAGTTGGAAAATTATGATATCTGTTTTTGCAGGCGGTATTTTGACAGCATGTATGTTCAATGCCATTGGAGCAAATGAAGTAATGAACTTGCCTTGGACAGAGCACATCTTCTTAGGAGGTTTCTGCTTCGGTGCAGTCTTTATGGCAACAGATCCTGTAACATCACCAAGAACAGAGTGTGGAAAATATATCTTTGGTTTCTTGATTGGTTTCATCGCAATCGTAGTACGTTGTTTGAATCCTGGTTATCCAGAAGGAATGATGTTGGCTATTTTGTTGATGAATGTATTTGCTGCACTAATCGATTATTGTTTCGTACAAGCAAATATCAAGAGAAGATTAAATCGTGTAAACAAATAATCATTAATATCGTATAAGTCATGAATACAAATAGTAATAGTTATACTATCATATATGCTTCGGTAATGGTGATTATCGTGGCGTTTGTCTTGGCTTTTATTTCTTCATCATTGAAGGATAGACAAGATACAAATGTTAGGTTGGATAAGATGAAGCAGGTTTTGTCTTCATTGAATGTTTCTGCAGATGAATTAAGAGATCCTGAACAAGCATATCAAAAATATGTGCAAGCAGATCAGATCATAGATATGAATGGAAATGTGGTATCAGAGAGAGGCGGTTTTGATATCGAGTCAAAGAAGATTGATAATCAACTTCCATTGTATGTATGTAATGTTAACGGAGAGACTAAATACATTGCTCCATTGTATGGTGCAGGTCTTTGGGGACCAATCTGGGGATATGTTAGCTTTAATAGTGACAAGAAGACTGTTTATGGAACATATTTCTCACACGAAGGAGAGACTCCAGGATTAGGTGCAGAAATAACGACAGAGAAATTCCAGAGTCAGTTTGCTGGCAAGTTATTGCAAGAGAATGGCAAAGTGAAGCTTTCTGTGGTTAAGAATGGTAAGGTTCAAGATAGCGCATGCGAAGTAGATGGAATATCAGGAGGTACGATTACCTCTAAGGGTGTTGATGCTATGTTGCAGAACTGTCTTGGTAAATATGCTAACTTTTTTAATAAATAGGGAGGAACGATATGGAATTATTTTCAAAGAAAAATAAAGAAACCTTTTTGACCCCTCTTGGATTAAACAATCCAGTATCAGTTCAGGTTTTGGGTATTTGTTCCGCTTTGGCTGTGACTTCCAAATTGGAGCCTGCATTGGTGATGGGACTTTCCGTAACAATCATTGTGGCACTTGCGAATGTTGTGATTTCATTGTTACGTAAGACTATACCAAATCGTATTCGTATTATTGTGCAGTTGGTGGTTGTTGCCACATTGGTAACCATCGTAAGCCAGGTTTTGAAGGCTTTTGCATATGATGTAAGTGTACAATTGTCAGTATATGTAGGTTTGATTATTACAAACTGTATCTTGATGGGTCGCTTGGAGGCTTTTGCTATGCAAAATGGTCCATGGGAGTCATTCTTAGATGGAGTAGGTAGTGGTTTAGGATATGCCTTAATATTAGTTATTGTAGGATTCTTCCGTGAGTTGTTAGGTTCTGGTACACTGTTGAATTTCCGTGTGATTCCAGAATGTGCATACGAATACGGATATTTGAACAATGGTTTAATGGTTTTACCACCAATGGCTTTGATTATCATGGCTTGTATTATTTGGTACCAAAGATCAAAGAACCCTGATTTACAAGAGAAGAACAATTAATTCCCTAAAAGAGTAAAGAAATGGAATATTTAAGTTTATTTGTAAAGTCCATTTTTGTGGACAATATGATTTTCGCCTACTTCTTGGGAATGTGTTCCTATTTAGCAGTGTCGAAGAATGTAAAAACAGCATTAGGCTTAGGTGCCGCTGTTACATTTGTGTTGTTGGTGACGGTTCCTGTTAACTATTTGCTTGAAAATTATGTTTTGAAAGCAAATGCGCTATATGAGACTTTCCAGATTGAAGCATTAGAGAATGTGGATTTAAGTTTTCTAAGTTTCATCTTGTTCATTGCGGTAATTGCAGGTATTGTTCAGATCGTAGAAATGGCTGTTGAGAAGTTCAGTCCTTCATTGTATGCATCATTAGGTATCTTCTTACCTTTGATCGCTGTAAACTGTGCAATTATGGGAGCTAGCTTATTCATGCAACAGAGACATTTTGAAGGAATCGGAGAGGCTGTTACGTATGCATTTGGATCCGGTATAGGATGGTTGATTGCAATTGTTGCATTGGCAGCAATTCGTGAGAAGTTGTCTTATTCAAATGTTCCTGCACCTCTACGTGGTTTGGGTATTACATTCATCACAGTAGGGTTGATGGCAATGGCATTTATGTGTTTTTCAGGTTTAACCATTTAATAAGGAATATAGATAATGAACGGAATGTTAATTTTAACTAGTATTGTAGTATTCCTTGTCATCATATTGGCGTTGGTTGTACTCTTACTTGTTGCTAAGAAGTATTTAGTTACTTCAGGAGCTGCAAAAATTACTATCAATGGTGATAATGTAGTAGAAGTTGAGTCAGGTTCTACTCTTTTAAGCACATTGGCTGAAAACGGTGTTCACTTGCCTTCTGCATGTGGTGGTAAAGGATCTTGTGGACAATGTAAATGTCAAGTATTAGAAGGAGGAGGTGAAATCCTTGATTCGGAAAAAGGACATTTTTCACGTAAAGAACAGATGAATCACTGGCGTTTGGGTTGTCAGACAAAGGTGAAAGGTGATATGAGCATCAAAGTCTCTGATTCTGTTATGGGTGTTAAAGAGTGGGAGTGTACTGTTATTGGAAACAAGAACGTTTCTAGTTTCATCAAAGAGTTCAAGGTGGCTCTTCCTAAGGGAGAACACATGGACTTTATCCCAGGTTCGTATGCACAGATTAGAATTCCAGAGTACGATATCAATTATAATGATTTTGATCGTTCATTGATTGGTGATTTGTATGTACCAACATGGGAGAGATATGGTATGTTCGGTTTGCATCAGAAGAATACTGAAGCTACGATTCGTGCTTATTCCATGGCTAACTATCCAGACGAAGGAGATATCATTACGTTAACAGTACGTATTGCTACACCTCCATTCAAATCAAAGTTCGTTATGGATTCAAAGACAGGTAAGCCAAAGATTGATCCAAAGACAAAACAACCAATTCCTGCACCTCCATTGAAACCAGGTGAAAGCCAGTTCCAAGATGTACCTTGTGGTATCGCTTCAACTTATATCTTTAGCTTGAAGCCAGGAGATAAGGTAATTATGTCAGGTCCTTACGGTGAATTCCATCCAATCTTTGACTCTAAGCGAGAGATGATTTGGGTTGGTGGTGGTGCCGGTATGGCTCCTCTTCGTGCACAGATCATGCATATGTTGAAGACACTTCATACAACAGATCGTGAAATGCATTATTTCTATGGCGCACGTGCAATTGATGAAGTATTCTTTATGGAAGATTTCTTGGAGATGGAGAAGGAGTTCCCTAACTTCCACTTCCATTTGGCACTTGACCGTCCAGACCCTAAGGCAGATAGCCTAGGTGTGAAATATACGGCAGGATTTATTGCTCCAGTAATGGGTGATACCTATCTGAAGCAACATGAAGCGCCAGAAGATATTGAGTACTACTTATGTGGACCTCCGATGATGGCAAAGACTGTGTTGGATTTACTTCATAGTCTAGGTGTTGAAGATGATATGATTTATTTCGATAACTTCGGAGGATAATGATTATAAGGGAAAGACAATGTGTTTCGCTTTGTCTTTCCCTTTTTTCTGTTTTTCTCGGAAGAATAAAGTTTAGTAGATATGAGAAAGTATTTTTTAATGATATTAGCTTGGACTTCTGTTGGTTTATGTTTTGCAGGAGACGCTGTCATAGATAAATTAAATTGTACAATTACTAAGGATGGTAAAACATTCCCATTGTATGGAAAAGTACAAATAGTGAATAGTTTTCCAGACATAAAAGTGCAGATTGTCAAGAATTTTTCTGATGTGCAGGTTCAGGTAGTGAATAGTTTCCCAACAGATTGTGGAAAAGTGCAGATCGTGAATAGCTTTCCAGATGTAAAAGTACAGATCGTGAATAGCTTTCCAGATGTAAAAGTTGAGGTGGTGAATAGTTTTCCTGGTATAAAATAGGAAGAAATGACCCATTATTTACTAACGTTATGATAAGATAAGGATGTTTTTGTGAACATTCTGTTATTGGAAACAAAAGAGAATGATGAATTTATAGGATGAGGTTTTGACAAATAGATATATATTGTTTCGTTTTTGTATCAAAAAGTTTATGTAAGGTGAAATAATAGACTTTTTGTTAAAAAAAACACGATAAAAATTTTTTTGTGTTTGTATAAGTTTATATCTTTGCAATGTTTTTGAAAGAGAGGATGCTTAATAGTCACATTCTTGAATAAATGAAAAAGGATATTAATGTAAAAAATTATATAAACTAATTAAGATTTACTATGGATGCAAAAGTAAAAGAATTCATGGACAAGGTGATCGCTAAGAATCCAGGCGAGGCACCATTCCACCAAGCAGTTCAGGAGGTTGTTGAGTCTTTGATGCCATTCATCGAGGCTAACCCTAAGTACAAAGAGGCTAAGATTCTTGAAAGAATGTGTGAGCCTGAGAGAGTTATCATCTTCCGTGTTCCTTGGATCGACGATAAAGGAGAGTTCCAAATCAACCGTGGTTTCCGTGTTCAAATGAACAGTGCTATCGGTCCATATAAGGGAGGTATTCGTTTGCACCCTTCAGTAAACTTGGGTCTTTTGAAATTCTTGGCTTTCGAGCAAGTTTTGAAGAACTCTTTGACTACTCTTCCAATGGGTGGTGGTAAAGGTGGTTCAGACTTCGACCCTAAGGGTAAATCAGACAATGAAGTTATGCGTTTCTGCCAAAGCTTCATGACTGAGTTGTTCCGTCACATTGGTGCTGACACTGACGTTCCTGCTGGTGATATAGGAACTGGTGCACGTGAGGTTGGTTTCATGTTCGGACAATATAAGAGATTGAGAAACGAATTCGTAGGTGTTTTGACTGGTAAGGGTCTTTCATTCGGTGGATCATTGATTCGTCCTGAGGCTACTGGTTACGGAACAACTTACTTCGCACAATATATGTTAGAGACTAAGGGTGATACTTTGAAAGGTAAAACTGTTGCTATCTCTGGTTCTGGTAACGTTGCTCAATATGCAGTTGAGAAATGTACTCAATTAGGTGCTAAGGTTCTTACTGTATCTGACTCTAACGGTTCTATCTACGATCCAGACGGAATCTCTAAAGAGAAATTGGATTTCATCTTCGAATTGAAGAACGTAAAACGTGGTCGTATCAAAGAATATGCAGCTAAATATCCATCTGCTAAATACTTCGAGAATCAACGTCCTTGGCAAATCGCTGACATCAAGTCTCTTGATGTTGCTATGCCATGTGCAACTCAAAACGAGCTTGACGGTGATGATGCAAAGGCACTTCTTGCTAAGGGTGTTAAGGTAGTTGCTGAGGGTGCTAACATGCCTTCTACTATCGAGGCTGTTAACGCATTCATCGCTGCTAAGATCCTTTACTCTCCAGGTAAAGCTTCTAACGCCGGTGGTGTTGCAACTTCAGGTTTGGAGATGTGCCAAAACTCTGGTCGTATCTCTTGGACAGCTGAGGAAGTTGACAACAAGTTGAAATGGATCATGAAGAATATCCACGACAACTGCGTTAAGTATGGTAAAGAGGCTGACGGTACTGTTAACTACGTTAAGGGTGCTAACATCGCAGGTTTCGTAAAAGTTGCTGATGCAATGCTTGCTCAAGGATTAGTATAATAATATCCGATACAATAAAAATCCCCGTCGAGTTTTCGTTTCGGGGATTTTTTATTAAATTACAAAAAAATTAATACAATGGGAAAACTAAGAGTTGCTGTTGTCGGTTATGGCAACATCGGACGTTTCAGTGTGGAAGCGATCCAAGCAGCACCAGATATGGAATTGGCGGGCGTCGTTCGTCGTGACCCAACTTCAAAACCAGCTGAATTGTCTGGTGTTTGGGTTGTTGGTAGTATTGAAGAGCTAGGTAAGGTGGATGTTGCCATCCTTTGTACCCCAACTAGAAACATTCCTGAGGTGGCAAAATCTATTTTGGAGAAAGGTATCTGTACTGTAGATAGCTTCGATATCCATGGTCAGGTATGGGATCTTCACCAATCATTGGATGCTGTTGCTAAACAACATAAAGTAGCATCTATTATCTCTGCAGGTTGGGATCCAGGAACAGATTCTGTTGTTCGTACATTGTTGATGGCTATGGCTCCAAAGGGATTGACATACACAAACTTCGGTCCAGGTATGAGTATGGGTCACTCAGTGGTGGCTCGTGGCAAGAAGGGTGTTAAGAATGCTCTTTCTATGACGATTCCTAAGGGTCAAAGCATTCACAGCCGTATGGTTTATGTAGAGTTGGAACCTGGTTATACAGCAGAACAAGTCTATGCTGAATTGAAGGCTGATGACTACTTCGCTCATGATGAATTGCACGTTATCCCTGTTAATAGTGTAGATGACTGCAAAGACATGGGTCACGGAGTATTGATCGAACGCAAAGGTGTATCAGGTAAGACTCAAAATCAATTGTTTGAGTTCCGTATGCACATCAACAACCCAGCATTGACAGCTCAAGTATTGGTTTCTTGTGCACGTGCAGTTGTGAAACAACATCCTGGTTGCTACACATTGCCAGAAATCGCTCCAATGGATTTATTGGCAGGCGACAAAGAAACATTGATCAAGAGTTTAGTATAATAAATACTCATAGATATTTTTAAGCCCCTTGCTTTGCTGGGGGCTTTTGTTTTTACTGACTATTTGTTTGAGGATTGCTTGAATTGTAAAGATAAAATTTATAGCGTTTTTAGATACGAAATTTGATTTTTTTTAAAAAATATATAAATAATTAGATGAATGTTTTTGTTATATGAAAAAAAATTATATTTTTGCAACCGATATGACCGCTCACGCTTCCCATTGAACAGCGCACCCGAGCGGTCTTCGAGTTTTTTTTCTATCTATATTTTGTTTTATGCAATACACTAAACAACCTTTATCTGTTGAAGAGCAAATATCTAAATTAGAGAAACAAGGTTTGCATTTCTGTAATAAGGATTTATCCACAAATACTTACAGAATATAAGTTATTATAGATTACGTGCATTTACGTATCCATTTCAAAATAACACGGAAATCACTGATCATGAATTCATCAGGGATGATATTGATTTTATGGATATTATTGATTTGTACGTATTTGATAAGCGATTACGTTCGTTGGTCTTTAGTGAGATTGAAAAAATTGAAGTTGCACTACGCACAAAACTATCATTGTATTATTCTCTTTCTGAAAATGACGCATTATGGTATGAAAATGAGAATATCTATAAATCTTCGATAAAGTTTCAGAAAATATTCAGTGATATTAAATCTGATGTTGATAGAAGTGATGAAGAATTTATTAAACATTACAGACAAAAATATGATACACCGTTAATGCCTCCATCTTGGATGACATTGGAAGTTGTTTCTTTTGGAATACTTAGTCGATTGTATAATGAGTTAATTTCTAGTGTGGTGAAACGTAAAATAGCAAATCAGTTTGGCATCGATAATGAAAGAATTTTTGCCAATTGGTTACATGCATTTAACAATTTGAGAAATTGTTGCGCTCATCATAGCCGAATCTGGAATCGACGCTTTCTTGTCCAAATCAAATTGCCATACAATACGACGTCTGCGTTTATTCCACGTAAGAAAATAGCTAAAATTAGAAATAACAAATTGTTTGCAATGCTTTCTGCTATCAAGTATGTTGTTGATATTATTAGTCCAGATAACTCTTTTAAAGCTAATATGCTTCAATTACTCAATCAGCCTAATCGGCTTCTTTCATTAAAAGAGATGGGATTTCCTCCTGATTGGGAGACTTTACCTGTATGGAAATGATGAAATTTATTTTGTCATAACGAAATAAATCCATATTTTTGTCCCAATATGACCGCTCACGCTTCCCATTGAACAGCGCACCCGAGCGGTCTTCGAGTTTTTATATGAACAGGAGGTGAAATCCAGATTTCAAGATTTGAATAATTTAACTGATATGATAAAGCTATTTAAGAAAATCAAATGGAAATGGTTATTGTTTGTGATGATCATCGTTTCTTTTATGATGATTATTTCAAATCGTGTTATTTCTAAGGCTACAGCAGAGTCTATCTATACCTCGGTTGAAACTATTCCATATAATAAGGTGGCTTTGTTATTAGGTACATCAAAAACAATTTCGAACGGGGCTATTAATTATTATTATCAATATAGAATTGAGGCGGTTGTGGCTCTTTATAATGCTCATAAAGTGGATTATATCATTGTCAGTGGTGATAATTCACGGAAGGAATATGATGAACCGACAGATATGAAAAATGACTTGATCGCTGCCGGTATTCCTGAGAATAGAATCTTCTTGGATTATGCTGGCTTCAGAACATTGGATTCGGTGGTGCGTTGTAAAGCAATTTTTGGACAGAATAGTTTTACCATTATCTCGCAGCGTTTTCATGACGAGCGAGCCATCTATATTGCTCATCGGTATGGTATTGATGCAATTGGGTTTGCCGCAAAGGACGTAAAGCAAATGGCAGGCATAAAGACACGTATCAGGGAACGTTTTGCGAGGGTGAAAGTGTTTCTTGATTTGTTGATGAATAAGCAACCTAAATTTTTAGGAGAACCTGTTGTTATTGAAGAAATTTGATGTGGGTTATTTCCAAGCATCGCCCAATATCATGGCTCCTCCAAAATGTAGATCTTTTATCTCTTGTAGTTTGTTGAAGGTGACACCGCCTAAGGCAAGCACTTTTGCGTCTATGATGCCTGTTTCTTTTGCATGCACAAGTTCTTCGTGTGAAAATGCAGCATGATATCCTTGTTTGGAGATACTATCAAATATTGGGGAGAGGGATACATAGTTACATTTCGGTTTCCACTCTATCACTTCTTGAAATGAATGACAGCTTCTGCTGATGCTTCCATGCCATTCGGCGGGTGGAGTTGGGTTCCGACTGTTTAAATGGATTCCGTAGAGGTGATACTTGAGGGCTAGTGTGTGATGATCGTGTAAGACCAGACGGTTTCTTAAATTGGCAGGAATTTGTAGAATTAATGCTTCCAGTTCCTCATATGAAGCAGTTGGTTTGCGTAAATGAATCAGGTCAACATCTCCGCGAAGAAGAAGTTGTACGATTCGTTCAGCTTCTCCTTCGAAAAATGTTGGTAAGGTAATTACGATGGTCATACAATCATTTTTAGATGATCAAACGATTCATCCCAGTCTTTCCAAACGGGTTCTATTCCACGATCTTTCAATGCCTGAGCTACTTGCTCAACTGTACGGTCGTCATTTACAGAGAACTGCTCAAGAGCTTGTGGATAGCTGTGGTAGCCACCTGGATTGACTCTGCTGGCTGCCGACATGGTGGTTACACCAAGTCTGCACATGTTATTGCGAATGAACTCTGGTTCGCGAGTAGAGTAGGAGATATCCACATCATGGTCGAAGATACGCATGGCAAATGTGACTTGAGCCAATTCGCGGTCTGAGACAATACAGTTTGGCTGAAATCCTTCGTTTTGCGCTGGTCTCATGCGAGGGAAGTTGACACTGTATTTGGTTCTCCAATAATGTTTCTGTAGGTAACGTAGATGGTATGCCATCATGGTTACATCCGTTTTCCACTCTTTCTCCAAACCGAGTAGAGCTCCCATGCCGATTGAGTGAACGCCCGCCATACCCATTCTGTCGAATCCGTTTACTCTCCATTCAAATTTGGACTTCATGCCACGTGGATGATAGATATTGTAATTAGCCTCATTGTAGGTCTCTTGAAAACAGATTACACCATTCATGCCATGGTGAGTGAGCATTTCGTAATCCTCTGTAGATAGAGGCATCACCTCGATTTTCAGATTAGAAAAATATTTTTTTGCACGATCTAAGGCTTCTGCAATGTAGGATGGTCCCGCTTTAGCTGGATTTTCTCCTGTTACAATCAATAGGTTTTCAAAAGGCCCCAGTTTCTTTATCGCTTTGTATTCATCTTCACATTGGTCGATGGTGAGGATGGTACGAGCCATGGGGTTCTCTCTATGAAATCCACAATAGATGCAAGAGTTAGAGCATGAATTGGTGATGTATAGGGGAATAAACATTGACATTGTTTTGCCAAACCGTTCTTGAGTGTATTTTTGAGAAAGACGTGCCATTTGCTCTAGATAGGGCTCGGCAGCTGGTGAGATAAGAGACATAAAGTCTTCTACATCACAATGTTCTTTGGCAAGAGCTCTACGCACGTCAAGATCTGTTTTTGAGGCGATTTTTTTTGTTGTATCGTCCCACGATATTTGTTTTAATTCATCGCTGAACATAGCTTAATAGTTTGTGGGTTTTGTTTATTTGTTGTTTTTGGAACATGGTTTGAATGCATATTCTTTGAGTTCTGTGATAGTTGGATGCATACCGCACATTGCACAGTCTTTATTAGGTTTGAAACTGAAACGATTGAAATTCATGGTTTTAGCATCAAACGTTAATAAGGCGTCGGTCAGTAAATCTCCTCCTATGAAATACTTGATACATTCTGTTGCTAGAAGCGTACCGCAGATGCCGGCTATGGATCCGAGAACGCCTGTTATAGCACAGGTCTCCACCTCTTCCATTGCGGGTGGCTCAGGAAAGAGACAGCGGTAGCAAGCGGAGCCTGGTATATGTGTCATCAATTGTCCTGTATATCTTGAAATGCCTCCCATGGAGAAAGGTTTCCCAAGCATGATACAAGCATCGTTGATGAGGTATTTGGGAGAGAAGTTATCTGTTCCGTCGAGTACATAGTCGTAGTTCTGTATGATCTCTAGTGCATTTTGTTCTGTGAGGAACATTTCATGCGTGATCACATTCACATCGGGATTGATATCCTGTATTCGACGGGAGGCTGAATCCACTTTGGGATGATTAACATCCTTCGTGGCATGGATAACCTGTCTTTGCAGATTGGAGAGACTTACAACATCGCCATCAATGATGCCGATGGTACCCACACCTGCAGCGGCAAGGTATAGAGCCATAGGAGAGCCCAGACCACCTGCACCTACGATGAGAACTTTGGCATTGAGCAGGTTCAATTGTCCGTTCAAGCCAAATCCATCCAGGATGAGGTGGCGATTGTAACGTCTCTTCTGTGTATTATTTAAGCTTTCGTAGGTCATGGGTTAGTTTTGCTGCACAGAAATTTGGTCCGCACATAGTACAATATTCACCATCCGTATGTCCTGCTTCTTCAAAATATTGAAGGGCGCGTTCTGGGTCGAGAGAGAGATGGAATTGGTCTCTCCATCGGAATTCAAATCGTGCTTTTGACAATGCATTGTCACGAATTGTTGCTCCCGGATGTCCTTTGGCAATATCGGCTGCATGAGCTGCGATTTTGAAGGTGACAACACCATTTCGTACGTCTTCTTTGTTTGGAAGTGCTAGGTGTTCCTTCGGTGTGACATAGCATAACATAGCTGTACCCAGCCATGCAATTTGTGCGCCACCAATGGCTGAAGTGATATGATCATATCCAGGTGCAATGTCTGTTACTACTGGACCTAGAGTATAGAAAGGAGCTTCATGACAGTGATCTAGTTGTCGCTCCATGTTCTCTTGTATCTTCTGCATTGGTACGTGTCCTGGACCTTCAATAAAGGCTTGTACGCCTTTTTCCCATGCACGGGTAACCAATTCTCCCATCGTATCAAGTTCTGCAAACTGGGCTTCATCGTTTGCATCGGCAGTACAGCCAGGACGCAAACCGTCTCCTAACGAGAGAGCAGTGTCATATTGAGCTACGATGTCACATATCTCATCGAAGTGTTCATATAAGAAGGACTCTTTGTCGTGGATGAGACACCATTTAGACATGATGCTACCACCTCGGCTGACGATACCACAAAGACGTTTGTCTGCCAAATGTACGTTGTGACGACGAATACCTGCATGGATAGTGAAATAATCAACTCCTTGTTCACATTGTTCAATGAGCGTGTCTTTGAAAATCTCCCATGTGAGGTCTTCTACTTTTCCTTCCACTTTCTCTAAAGCTTGGTAGATAGGAACCGTACCGACTGGAACAGGACAGTTTCGGATGATCCATTCACGAGTCTCATGTATATTTGCACCCGTAGAAAGATCCATCAAGGTGTCTCCGCCCCATTTACATGACCATACTGCTTTTTCCACTTCTTCCTCGATAGACGAAGTGGTGGCTGAGTTACCAATGTTGGTGTTGATCTTCACGGAGAAGTTACGTCCGATGATCATCGGTTCAGCTTCAGGATGGTTGATGTTGCAAGGGAGCACTGCACGTCCGCGAGCGATTTCCGACCTGATGTATTCAGGTGTGATGTGGCTTTTTATGCCCAGTTCCTCACAGTTCATGTTTTCTCGGATGGCAACGTATTCCATTTCAGGAGTGATGATACCTGCTTTGGCGTAGTCCATCTGTGTGATATGTTTTCCTTTGATTGCACGGCGAGGAAGCTGAATATGTTCAAAGCGAAGAGCATCTAACTCAGGGTTAGCAAGACGTTGTTTGCCATATTCGCTTGTCACTTCACTCAGTTGCTCAGTGTCATTTCGGTCGATGATCCATTTCTCACGGAGACGAGGTAATCCTTTTTTTAGATCGACAGTTATGTCCGGATCGGAGAATGGTCCGCTTGTATCATAGATATAAACAGGTTTGTTCTCCTCGTATTTAGGAACCCCGTTTTCGTTTTTTGTTACTGTAGGCGTGAGGTTGACTTTGATCATTCCCACGTTTATATCAGGGAAGATTTTTCCCTTCATATAAGCTTTTTCTCTTTTTGCGTAAGCATTATTATCTTGAGGCATAGTCGGAAGAGTGTTAAGAGTTTAAAAATGCGGTAAGAGGACTAGAAGCATCAGCATGGTCACAAACGGATCCCAAGCCAGCTTCAAAAGCTGTACGTCCGGCGATGATGGCTTGTTTGAAGGCTTCAGCCATGCGAACAGGGTCGCCAGCCACAGCGATAGCGGTGTTGACCAAGCAACAATCAGCTCCCATCTCCATGGCTTCGGCAGCTTGACTAGGAGTGCCGATACCAGCATCAATCACTACGGGAACGGTAGCTTGCTCGATGATGATCTGTAAGAAATCTTTTGTACGAAGACCTTTATTGGTACCAATAGGAGCGGCGAGAGGCATTACGGTTGCCGCACCAGCCTCTTCCAAATGCTTGCAGAGTGTAGGGTCTGCCTGACAATATGGTAAAACGACGAATCCTAACTTCACAAGTTTCTCTGTTGCTTTTAATGTTTCAATTGAGTCAGGCAATAGATAACGGGGGTCGGGGTGTATCTCCAACTTCAGCCAGTTCGTGCCAAACGCTTCACGAGCCATTTGTGCAGCGAAGATAGCTTCCTCTGCATTTCGGACACCAGAAGTGTTAGGCAGCAATTGAATGTTTTTATTTTGAATGATATGCTGAAGCAAATCATCTTGTTTGTCTTGTAATTCAATACGTTTCATGGCTACAGTAACCATTTCTGTTTCAGATGCTTTGATTGCATCTGACATCACTTCATTGTTTTTGAATTTTCCTGTACCAAGGAACAAACGAGAATTAAATTCTCTGCCAGCAATTATTAGTTTTCCCATTTGATATTATTGTTAACTTGTTTATTTTTTATATTTCTGCGTGATATCTATGATTTCTTGCATTGTTTTTATAGGATCATCGGCTCGTAAGATAGTGCCACTTAGAGCGATGCCGGAGATGCCCGTTTGCATGATGTCGGGTATATCCTCGATTGTGATGCCGCCAATTGCCACTATCGGTATGGAGATGGAATGACGCTTCATCTGTTCGATAATGTTTTTATATCCTTCGACTCCTAAAATAGGGGATAGGTTTTCTTTTGTGGTAGTGAACCGGTAGGGACCGCAACCTATGTAATTAGCTCCCGCTTTGTAGTGAGCCAAAAGATCCTCAAAGGTGTTGGCTGTTCCTCCAATGATATAATCAGGGCCTAACAATTCCCGAGCATCCTGTATAGGCATATCGTTTTTCCCAAGGTGAACACCATCGGCATGAATCTCTTTTACTAAAGCAACATGATCATCGATGATAAATGTAGCACCTGCCTCTCGACACATCTGTTGCGCTTCCAACGCAATTGGCATGATCTCTTCAGGCGACTTCTTTTTCATTCGAAGTTGAATCCATTTGCAACCACCGTCTAAAGCCAAACGAATGCTGTCTAGATACGTATATCTTTCGTTATAATGACTAATGAATTGTATCATCCTCCACAAGCAGCTTTGATTATTATGATATCGTTCATCTCTTGAATGGCTGTTTTAGACCAGTCCGCACGAGGAACCATTTGGTTGTTGATGGCTATGGCAACACCTTTTTCAGGAAGATTCAGTTCAACTGAAAGCTCCTGAAGATTTGAAGCCGCTGTCTCTGTGTTTTTGTTGTTGATAATGACTACCATTGCTTATGATTTTTTATCATCAGCAGGAGGTGTTAGTTGAGAAGAGATAAATGATAGATAAACATTGAACAGACACTTTTAGTGTCAATCCCTACGACAGCATTACCTGCATCAGGTCAATGGGTATAATCTCAGCCAGTAAACTAGCACCCCTTTCGATGTTATTGTTTAAAACAATGCAAAGGTATAAATTTTTTTATTAATAAAAGTATAGAAAATAGTTTTGAATGAGGATTAATATTAGTAAATTTGTTTAAATAATGATATGATGAATGAGAAAGATGACGATGATTACATCCATACGAAAGGGCATTTTCTTTGCTGTTTTAGCCGCTGTTCTATATGCGATAAATGCTCCGTTTTCAAAAATTGTCCTTGAACAGATACCGCCGATTCTGATGGCTGGTTTTTTATATATAGGTTCTGCCTTGGCGATGTTGATGGTCGGCGGTGCACGATTGCTACATGGAAGGATTGGATTGGAAAAGAAATTAGAGGAGAAGGAGTGGCCTTATGTCTTGGGTATGATTGTATTGGATATGGCTGCCCCCATTTGCCTGATGATTGGTTTGAAAAGCACTACAGCTGAGAATGCCTCTTTGTTATGTAATTTTGAAGTGGTGGTCACAGCACTTATTGCATTATTGTTTTTTAAAGAGAAGATAAGTCGGAGATTATGGGTCGGCATACTCTTTGTGACGGTATCCTGTTGTGTGTTATCGTTTGAGGATACGGATAGTTTTGTGTTTTCTAAAGGCTCCATTTTTGTTATTTTATCAGCCATATGTTGGGGATTGGATAATAATTGTACCAAGATGATTTCAGATAAAGATCCTCTTCAGATTGTTTTGTTGAAAGGATTGGTGTCGGGCAGTTGTTCGTTGGTGGTAGGTTTTATGATGGGAGAGTGGATTGAAAATTGGTGGTTTGTTGTCGCCGCCTTGGTGATTGGGGCTGTTTCGTATGGATTTAGTGTCTATGTGGATATCTACGCACAACGCTATTTGGGTGCTGCTCGTACCAGTGCTTATTATGCCATTTCACCTTTTATTGCGACAGGACTCTCGTTACTGATCTTTCAGCAGATACCACCTAAGGTCTATTGGATTGGTCTTGTTTTGATGGCCATCGGAGCGTGGTTATGTTCTCGTGACACACCTCTTATCAACATTAATCCGAATCGTTCGATGGAGAAAAAAGAGAAAAGAGAAAAATAAAATAATATGGTATGTATGTAAAATCAAAATACTCGTTTCGGTTCATGGGATGGATTGCTTTTTTCCTTTCCATTGAAATTCTTTTTTTTACGTTCCTCTATTCCCTTTTGAATAATATGAGTCTGCTGGTGAGTAATATTATGTATCAGCTGGTTGCTTTATTGATAATAGTGTTGATATATCTAATTGCCAGATGGATATTGAAATTTTATAAAACCATTCCATCTGTCACGATAACTGACACAGAGATTATTTTAGACTATTTGGTGGGACACAAACGAATCTCAATTGATGATGTCTGCGAATTTAATTTGACAGATAGTTTCCCAGCATCAGAATGGATTCTTATGGGCAGTGAAGTGAATGGTTTTTCAATAAGAACAAAGGCGGATGAGGAATATATATTCTATGAGAAATGTTACAGAAATTCACATGAACTAAGAGCCAGATTTACACAAATTATAAACATGGATTTTATTCCCATCGAAGAGACGCACGGTCGTGCGTCTCTACATGACGGCCGTGCGTCTCTACGCTTACCGTTAAAATAAACTCTTCACGTAATCAAAATTCTGCCAAATACGAATACCCAAGCACACAATAGGAACAAGAATAAGTGCCAGTCTGATTTTTCCTTTTATGTCGTTGATAGGAATTCTATATAACGATTTGATTGGAGAAAGGAAATTAATCAAATAAGTCTCCGGATTGTCCTTACTATCCTGCAACTTGTTCAAATAAGAATAAGTACTATTAACAGCCCCCGATACATTAGATCCCAATTGAGCTGCTGTATTAGCATATTTTGAGAATTGTTCGTATGTTAAACCCGATAAAAAAGGCGACAAGAATTTGAGTTTGCTCAAGATAAAATTCTTAGACGAGCTAAAGAGAGCAGAAGGATCTGCCTTTTCTGTAATACCACCTACCTTACTTTGGAGGTAATCGTAATTAGAGGCAATTGTGTGGTCGATAGAAGGATCGATAATTTCAGGAGCCTTATGCAAGACATAATAAGCAACAATGCCAGCAATAGCAGCAAAAAAGAATACAACGGAAATGAGGAATCTCAATTTGCTAAATTCACCCCATGCAAAAATAAGAGGTGTCAATACCAATGCAAAAACGACACCCAAAATTAGTCCTTTAACAATAATACCAACTGCTTTAGCCCCTAAACCTTTAATAAGAGACGTTATTAGAGAGAAGACAACTCCCAATATTCCACCTTCAATCTTCATATATTCAATTTGTTTTTTAGTTTAAATAAATTTAATGAATCTTTGCAAATTTATAAAAAAAACGAAAATCAATATCTGTTTTTGCAACAATTAGAAAATCATACTATTGTAAAGATGCAAAATTTTGCGTCTCTTTTTTTTATATAAGAGTCTTTTGTAATGCGTGGATTTGATATTTGAAATAAATTATTACTTTTGTGAAAAAACAAATGATATGAATATAAAATCAAAACGAACAGCACGTTCTTATGCATGCATTGGAGTTATTCTTTTTTTAGGAATTCTTTTGTTTGCAGCCCTTCTTTTCCTTTTGCTTGATAAAGATCTGATATTTTCTTTATTGCTAATAATACCGATATGTCTAATTGTTAGATGGATGCTGATATATTATAAAGCCATTCCATCTGTCACGATAACTAACACAGAGATTATCATTGACTATTTAGTAAAAAGCAAACGTATCTCAATTGATGATGTATGTGAATTTCAATTGACAGATAGTTTCCCTATATCAAGATGGATTTTGAACGGAGTGACGAATGGCTTTTCAATAAGAACAAAGGCGGATGAGGAGTATATATTCTATGAAAGATTTTACAAAAATCCACATGAACTAAGAGCCAGATTTGCAGAAATTACAAACACGAACTTTGTACCTAGAGATTCTGCAATCGATAATCCTTTTACTTCGCTTACTTCTCCTTTGTCATTTAAATTAAACATAATAATATTTTTGGTGGGGCTTGCCCTGTTATTATTGTCTTCCCGATTAGAAGTTTTGTCATTGGGATTTATAATTTTGCTTACTCTCTCTTTAACATGCCTTGGTGGGAGTATTAGTTCGATATATGTTGACTTGCGAGACTGCTTGACAATTGAAGTGGACGGTAAAGAGATTCGTTTTAAATACAGATTTCTATCCCGTAAAGTGATAACTGCGAACCTTAATGATATCATTACCAGTAATATATCTCTCATGAATATTCATAATGGATACACAGGTACTGCTTTTTGTTATATAACACCCGATTATAGACGGATTATTATAAAAGAATCGAATTTGAAATCAGAGGTGTTGGATGAACTTATAGATATTCTTGATAATAATGGCGTGCCTGTCACTAATTTCAAATTTGAATGTTGATAAAGTCAAACAAAAAATAGAAAGATATGCATAATCCATTCGTACATAACAAACATTGTAGCTTTCATCTCCGAGTATTGTATATACTCACGTCCTTATTTTTGATGATTGGTTGTAGTAGTCATAAAAATTCGAAAAGAATAATAACTACGAATGATACTATAGGTTATAACTGTATTGCCTATTTTGTGGATGGCTATATGAAGCATATAGGAGAAATACCGACGAAAGAAGAATTTCTAGAGTATATTGATGTAGGGGGTGCTATGGAGTCTTATTTGTTATTAAAGGGAGAACATTTAGAAAAAATTCTTTCGGATACGTTATATCAAGAGCTTGATTATACAGAAATATTTCAGTGGCCACAATTTATTGCATCTAAATACTTGTTGACGCATCCAACTATACAATTTATCAATCAGGACTCTTGTTTGCTTGTCGTGGATAGTACATTGTACAGCCGTGATGGTTCGATAGTGAGTTTCACGGTCCCTATGCCGGAGATTATGATTAAAGACTCTGCCTTTTACTATAGGGGTGTGAAATTATCGTCTATAAAAGAGTGTGATAATAAAGTTTTCTATGAAGTCTGTCAGAGTCAGAACCCCACTCCCATTCTCATAGATTATGATTCGCCTGTGGAGTTGATAGACACTTTGTGTACATATTTTGGTATATATGAGGTAAGAACTAAACTTATGGGACGTGGCAATAAGCATATCTGTCTGTATCATTCGGCTCCTCATGTACGTGAGGCTGATTCTGTTTTGAATATGCCAATTTATGTGTTAACAGACTCTTTAAAACAGGTAATAGGATATGTTGACGAATATGAAGATGATGCGGAGGAAGACGAAATCCACTGTAAGATAGTTGCTAAATATGATGCAAATGGGAAGGAATTGGAAATAAGTGATGAAGAACAGAAACAAGCTAATGATGAATTTAATAGTTTTGTTTTAGAGATGAATGAGATGAAAGAAAAGAATAAAGTTGATGATGAAGCTCTATTAAAAAAGTTTGTTTATGATGTTCAACGTGCACAATCGGTAATTTATCGAAGCAATGATACTATCTATTTGAATGGGAAACCAGTAAATGATAGTTGTAGTGTGAATGAGAAATCAATCCTTATTGATTTGACGCACGATAATACATATAGGGATGTATGTGAAATTGCTCGATTCCTTATAAAGAAGACATCATCAATAGACTTTAAACGTTCTAGATATTATTTCAAATCTGATGACAAGATATATAAGTACCTTTTAAATAAACATCCGGAATGGAAAGTAAAAGTTACTTCTGATGATTGATAAAATAACAAAAATGTATCATAGATATGCATAACCCATTCACCCATGCCAAGCATTGTATCTTTTCTCTTCGAGTATTATTTATACTCCCTTCTTATTTGTGATGAGGAGTTGTAGTCATACAAGTGTAAAAAGAATACTGAATAACATGAATACAAAATCAAAATATACTCTACGTTTCTGTGCAATTATTGGAATGATCCTTTTCTTGGAAATTCTTTTATGCGCACTTCTTTTATTCTTGTTGAGTAATAATCATTATCAGTTGTCTTTAATACTGATTGTGTCGATTTTTCTAGTTGGTTGGTGGATGCAGAAATACTTTAAAGTAGTTCCACCTGTCACGATAACTAACACAGAGATTATCATCGGCTATTGGGTGTGGTCTAAACGGATCCCAATCGATGAAATTTGCGAATTTCAATTGACAGATAGTTTCCCTATATCAAAATGGATTTCGGGAGATCGTGTGACGAATGGTTTTTCAATAAGAACAAAGGCGGATGAGGAATATATATTCTATGAAAGATTTTACAAAAATCCACATGAACTAAGAGCCAGATTTGCAGAAATTACAAACACGAACTTTGTGCCTAGAGATTCTGCAATCGATAATCCTTTTACTTCGCTTACTTCTCCTTTGTCATTTAAAATCGAGATAATATTATTCTGTGTGTCCCTTGTTCTAGCCATACTCCTTTTTTTCTTAGGTAAATCACCTGGATATGAATACTTGTTTGTTATCTCTTTTCTTTTTATTTTATTTGCTTTTGTTATTGTTGGTTCGATATATGAAGACAAACGAAACTTCATAACAATTGAAGTGGAAGGTAAAGAGATTCGTTTCAAATACAATTTTCCATCCAGTAGAGTAATAACAGTAAACATTAATGATATCATCACCTGCAATTCCATTGTCTTGAATGCTATAGAAATTGGTTTTGTTTATATTACACCTGATTTTAGACGAGTTGTTATAAAAGGATCAAATCTGGAACCTGTGTGGACTGAGCTTTTTGTGATACTAGAAAAAAATGGTGTGCCAGTCACTGATGTTACTATTGATAGTTGATAAAACAAAAATATATATAGATATGCATAAAACATTCATTCATTACAAGCATTGTTGCTTTTCTCTTCGAGTATTACTTATACTCCCGTTTTTATTTATGATGAGTTGTTGTAGTCATACAAGTGAAAAAAGAATAATGACTACGAATGATACTATAGGTTATAACTGTATTGCCTATTGGGTGCATGGTTATATGAAGCATATAGGAGAAATACCGACGAAAGAAGAATTTCTAGAGTATAATGATGTGGGGGACGCTATGGAGTCTTATTTGGGTATTAAGGGAGAACATTTAGAAAAAATTCTTTCGGATACGCTATATCAAGAACTTGATTATACAGAAATATTTCAGTGTACTTCTGCTTGGGATATTGAACCTGCTACACCACGAGGCATCTTTATTGCATCTAATTACTTGTTGACGCATCCAACTATACAATTTATCAATCAGGACTCTTGTTTGCTTGTTGTGGATAGTACAGTGTACGAACATGATAGTTCGATAGTGAGTTTCACGGTCCCTATGCCGGAGATTATGATTAAAGACTCTGCCTTTTACTATTGGGGTGTGAAATTATCGTCTATAAAAGAGTGTGATAATAAAGTTTTCTATGAAGTCTGTCAGAACACCACTCCCATTCTTGTTGATTATGACTCGCCAGTGGATTTGATAGATACTTTAATCACAGATTTTGGAGGAAATCATATTCGTACTAAACCTTTTGGACGATCTAAAGATAAACGCATAGTAATTTTGTATCCTTCGAGGCCTTTGGGGTGTGAGACAAATGGTATTTTGAATATGCCTGTTTATGAGTTTTCTGATTCTTTATATATTGAGGAGGAAAATACTCTTTCGGAAAAAGAAAAACAAAAAATGGAAGATGCTCGAATGAAGGATTTTGTTGATAAGACTCAACATGCAAAAATGATACTTCAACGACGTAACGATACTATCTATTTGAATGGGAAACCAGTAAATGATAGTTGTCGAATAAATCCTGATGAGTATGTTCTTATTGATTTAACGCTCGATAATACCTATAGGGATGTGTGCGAAATTGCTCGTTTCCTTTTGAAGGCGAAATACTCAAAATCTTTCAGTGAATCTCCCGATGATGTAAGGTTGAAATGTTTTTTCAAATCTGATGAAGAGGTTCTTAGGACTAAATTATTGTTGGAAGAACTCAAATATCTCCCGCACCATTGTCCTGTGGATACCTTGGATGATGGTATTATATATTTTTAAATAATTGAATTTGTCTGTCGGTTACCGTAGAGACGCACGGCCGTGCGTCTCTACACAAAAAAATGACGTACGTCGTAGATCGACATACGTCATTTATAGGAGGTATGATAACCTTACTTAATAATCTCCATTCCTTTTTTCAAGGCAGCCTCATTCATTGGGATGAGGTGGTGGTGACGTTCAGGAAGGGTTTTCTTCAAACCTTTCAATACATTTTCCAACTCCACGATAGGTCTGATTTTCAAGAATCCACCTAATAGAATCATGTTGAAGGATTTAGCCGCGTTCATTTCGATGCAGGCATCCATTGCATTGATTTTGTGGATATTGATATCTGTTCTGGTTGGCTCTGTTGTGATTCCGTATGGATCGTAGATCAATGTGCCGCCAGGTTTGATTGTTTTTTCAAACTTGTCCAATGATTGTTGGTTCAAGATGATAGCTGTATCGTAAAAGTTCAAGATAGGAGAACTGATCTTCTCGTCACTTAAGATAACGGTTACGTTAGCTGTACCACCACGTTGTTCAGGACCATAAGCAGGCATCCAAGTTACCTCTTTTCCCTGCATCAAACCAGAGTAAGCAAGAATCTTACCCATAGAGAGAACGCCTTGTCCTCCGAATCCAGCTATGATAATTTCTTCTTTCATTTCGTCTGATTTTATTTGTTAGCGTCTTTATCAATTAAATCACCAAGAGGGTATTGAGGGAACATGTTCTCTTCCATCCATTTGTTGGCTTTCTCTGGAGTAAGTTTCCAACCTGAAGAGCAAGTTGAAACTACTTCTACAACACTTGTACCGCCGTTGCCATCCAAACAATTTTCGAAAGCTTTTCTGATAGCTTTCTTGGTCTTACGAACAGCAGCTGCAGTTTGAACGCTTTGACGAGTTACATAACGTATTCCTTCCAAATCTTTCAATTGATTTGTGATTTTCAAAGGATAACCGTTTAATTTCACGTCACGTCCGTATGGGCAAGTAGCTGTTTTCATACCCTCGATTGTTGTAGGAGCCATCTGACCACCAGTCATACCATAGATACCGTTGTTGATGAAGATGATAGCAATGCTTTCTCCACGGTTGCAAGCATGAATTGTTTCAGCTGTACCGATAGCCGCAAGGTCACCGTCACCCTGATAGGTGAAGACGAGTTTGTTCGGACGAAGACGTTTGATAGCTGTTGCCAAGGCAGGAGCACGACCGTGAGCAGCCTCTTCCCAATCGATATCAATATAGTTGTATGCAAATACTGCACAACCTACAGGAGTGACACCGATGGTTTCTTCTACTAAGCCCATTTCTTCGATTACTTCTGCAATCAATTTATGAACGACACCGTGGCTACAGCCAGGGCAATAGTGCATTGGATTGTCGTTCATGATATCTGGTTTCTTATATACCAGATTTTCGGGTTTTATTATATCTTCTAATGCCATTTTTCTATTTCGATTAAGTGAATTACATTAATTTAGTCTTCACAGCATTAACAATCTCGTCTGGTGTAAATACGATACCACCTAAACGACCGTAGTGTTCAACTGGAACTTTTCCGTTAACAGCCAAGCGTACATCCTCTACCATTTGACCTGCATTCAATTCTACAGACAACATAGCTTTCACCTTGTTTGCATAGTTTGCAATTACTTTAGTAGGGAATGGCCACAATGTGATTGGACGAAGTAAACCTAGTTTGATGCCTTCTTCACGAGCCATCTCGCAAGCCTTTTGACAAATACGTGCAGAACAGCCGAATGCTACCAATAAGTATTCTGCGTCATCACAAAGAATCTCTTCGTAACGAACTTCATTTTCTTCAATCTGTTTGTATTTAGCTTGGAAACGAAGGTTGTTTTGTTCCATTACTTCAGGCTTCAACTCCAATGAAGTGATGATGTTGTTTTTACGAGACATCTTTCTTCCGGTAGCAGCCCAAGGACATTGTTTTTCAATCTCTTCGTCGGTACGTCTTGGTTTGTAATCAGGAAGAACCACTTTCTCCATCATTTGTCCGATAACACCATCGGCCAAGATGATAGCTGGATTTCTGTATTTGAACGCCAAGTCGAAAGCAAGACCTACGAAATCTGCCATTTCTTGTACAGAGGCTGGTGCTAAGGCAATCAAACGATAATCACCGTGTCCACCACCTTTTGTGGTTTGGAAATAGTCTGACTGACTTGGTTGGATAGTACCCAATCCAGGACCACCACGCATTACATTGACGATTAAAGCAGGTAATTCAGCACCAGCTAAATAAGAGATACCCTCTTGCATCAAGGAAACTCCAGGACTAGAAGAGGAGGTCATAACTTTTTTACCTGTGGCAGCTCCACCATATACCATGTTGATGGAAGACACTTCACTTTCTGCTTGTAGCACTACCATACCAGTCTCTTTCCATGGCTCCACCTCCATAAGGGTCTCCATTACTTCTGACTGAGGAGTGATAGGGTAACCGAAGTAACCATCACATCCGCAACGAATCGCAGCGTGAGCAATAGCTTCGTTACCTTTCATTAACTTTACTTCTTCACTCATCTTATCTTAATCTATTTTCGTTTTATACACTGAAATACATCCGTCAGGACATACAATACCACAACTTGCGCAACCAACGCACGCTTCTTCATTTGCCATGATGGCATAATTGTAACCTTTTGCATTTACTTGTTTGGACATTGCCAGAACTTTAGCAGGACAAGCTACAACGCACAACTGGCATCCTTTACATCTGTCTTTGTTAACTACAACAGCTCCTTGAAATTTAGCCATTTTAACCTTTTTTATATTGTAAATTTATTGTTTTGCAAAGTTATAAAAAAAAGCAGATTGCACATGGTTCTTTCTCTGTTTTTTTTGATTGACTTCATCCTTTTATCTTGGTATTAGACAGAAGATTGCTTATTCTTGATATGATATAGTTATTGTATCAGCGTTTAGCAATTCGTTCTTTTGGGTTATTCCCATCAATTCAATTTTATTGATTCGATTGCCCGTGCTATCATACAAGATTTCCTTTGAAAAAGAGAACTCATAGCCATATTCATTATCCGATGAACTTACTAATTCTTGAACATCATATCGGAAAAAACCATAGCTGGCAGAGATGTATCTGTCACCAACGTGAATGATTACTTTTTTTAGTTTTTTTGAATCAGGACTCATTGCCCATCCTGTTATACTGATTGTATCATTATTGTTCAATGCTATGTTTTCTTTGTCAATAACCGTGCCATTGCAGAAATCTATTGCATATATAATCGAATTATCTGTTGCTTGTTGCATGGGCTTGTCAACTAAGCGATTTCCTCTGTATAGTAATGGCGAATTTTGACATCCGACAAAAAAGAGGATGATAAAAGGAATAATTCCAAATATGTATTTATTTCTTCTCATGCTTTTCTTTTTTGGTGTATGTATAATCCGATCATTATAGTTATGCCTAAGCAAAATAAAAAGTTTAATATGTTTGCAAAAAGACTAACTGCATTTGCACCATTCCAGATTACATATCCTTGTATGACAAGTAAGTGAATTTGATAACATTCAAGAGATATGTTTCCTAATGTTACACATGGTTTTAAAGAAAAGAATTTGGATAAGTAACCCTTTCCAATCATGAACATTGTAATTAACATCAAGTTAGGTATGATCCAATAGGCTATTCTATATTGCCAAACGAAAACAGGAAGTTTATTCGCTATCATAAACCAGGATATAATCATAATAAGTTCTAATGCGGTAAACAAAACAATGTTTTCTTTTAAGAAATTATTGTTTGAAATGAACTTGGAAATCGGATAATAAAGTAGTCCTAGACATATTCCAAGTATATATTCTCCTGCTCTTGATGGTGGAAAAACATATTGCCAATATTCGATGTTCAGATCTTTTGTTGTGTAACAGTATAGGAATGTGAGGACTAAAGTTGAAATGAAGAAAATGAAAACATGCATATTGTTTTTGAGACATTTTTTCATAAGATATAAAATTGGCTTTTTTATGATGTACAAGAACATGATTGTTGATATGAACCAACTGATCTCATATATGCCGAAATAGTCTTCCGGGAACCATGTCTGAATCATAAATATATTTTTTAAGAGTCTCCTCGTTATGTAATGTATTTGTCCATAGTCAGAGTAAATCAGAGCCTGAGACAATCCTCCTCGATAATATATAGTTATTATCATCGTGATGAAATACAAAGGATATAATTTTTTTATTCTAGAAAGGATTTCTTTCCCCCAGTCTTTTACGTTAAAGGTAATCGCTGGCGTGTCTATTCCTCCTTCTTTATATCCAGAAACAAATCCGCTCAGAATAAAGAAAAAAGATACGGAACATGCACCTAAATTATTAATATTAAACCAATTAATTGTCCATGCTGATGAATGAAGTGCAATAATGAAAAAGAAACCGATGAACCGTAAAAATTGTAACTGATTTAAATACATATTTTTTTATTGTTTAGTTAGTAATAAGGATTCGTTTGTTGTTTTAAAAAAGAATTTTAAATATATGGTAATACATCGGACATATCTTTCGACAATTTCGTAGATGAGGATGTCGGGCCTTTCTCTTTCCAACAATTCTTTGTCGAAATAGATATCTCCTATACTTTGATTATGAAATATTTCATGACAGGATCCTGCAACCAATTCATAGAGATTGTTACAGAAAGAATCTCCGTATAGGGCAATTTTCCCTGCGCTTACATTGGCATTTTTTGCATGAAATTTTAATACGAGATAATGATTTTCAAATTTCTCCTGTTTTGCAGACTCTATCTGTTCTATATTGTATTCTTTTAATCTGTATTGGTCAACAAATTCAGAATCGTCGATAGATAGCATCTTGGCTAAATCCATTCCTTCAAAGCGTTTGTCTTCTATAATCGTAATATCATCCAATGTTAAGCATTTTATGTCGGGTACTAGTTGGTGTGCTTTTGTAAGAATTTTGGAATAAGCAGCCCATGCACCATGGAAATTCCAGTGAGAATCCTTTTTGTGGTAGATGTTTTCCTTACATATATTTTTATGAATTTTTAATGTGTCGATGATGTCGATGTAATTAATATTCATCGACTTTAATAATTCACCTACTTGTTCTATTCTGCTGGGACCTGCCTTTTTAAAATTAAAAGGATAATATTCTGGATAGATGGTTTGTTTGTCTGGCGCTAATGTGATGATAAATTTTATTCCCAAAGAATCGCAGAAACGCTGCTTTCTTATAATGCTATTTTTGATATCCTCCAATTCTTCTTCCGACAGAGGTCTAAGACCTAAATTCTTATCAACCAACAGAGAGTATTCGTTTCCTAAATAGAACCATCCGTCTTTTCCGATAACAACGGATTTCTCCAATGGGTTGGATCTCATTTTTAGTTTTAATTCGTTGTAAAATACGGTGAATTGGTTTTTTAATATGTAATTGTCATTGTAATATTGTTCATATTCGTGAGAATATTTTTTCAGAGACATATTACAAGAGAGAGAATCGTTGAAAATCTGTAATGTGGGTTTCGTTGCCAATTCTCTGTTTTCTATATTCGTGTTGTTATTGTTGGGGAATAGATATTTTATTACGACAGGACTAAGTAATAGCACTGCGAAACTGAATAATATGAAATGTTTTCGAATCATAAATTAGAATCTAAAATAAATGAATGGATTATAGTTGCTCGCCGTTGTGAAAATAATGGCAAGGATAAATAGTGCAAAGATGGCTATTGTCCTAATCCATTTCGTGTTTTCTGTTTGTATGAATTTGTCGCTGATAATGACAAATATTGGCATAGAGAAAAGTAATGCTAGCGCAGCAATGATGTAGTTGAAATTGTTTAAAAGTGTCAATTGCTGAATTTTGCATATGCCTTCGTTACCTGCAGTGAAGCTAAACATGGTTTTGATGTAGTGTAATGCCGAAGTTAAACAGGTCGCACGGAAGAATACCCATCCAATCATCACAACCAATATCGTGTAGATGTGTTGAATGGATGCATGTGTTTTTTCTAATATCTTGCCAAATCCAATTCTTTCGATGATAAGGAATAAACCGTGGAAAAGTCCCCAGACAACAAAGTTCCAACTGGCTCCATGCCATAGTCCGGTAATGGCAAAGACAATGAAGAGGTTGATGTAGGTGCGATGGGTTCCTTTTCTATTTCCTCCTAATGGGATATAAAGATAATCTCTGAACCATGAGGAGAGGGAGATATGCCATCTTCTCCAGAATTCTCGGATGCTCTTGGATATATAAGGATAGTTGAAGTTCTCTAAGAAATTGTATCCGAACATTTTCCCTAGTCCTATGGCCATGTCTGAGTAACCGGAGAAATCAAAATAGATCTGCATACTATAAGCGAAGACACCTATCCAGGCTAATGGTGTAGATAGGTCGTCATAATTCATGGCGAATATTTCATCTGCCACGTATGAGAGTGGATTGGCAATGATCACTTTCTTTGAGAATCCAATCATAAAACGTTCCACTCCATCTGCAATCGAGTCAAGGTTCGGTTGCCGATTGCTAAATTGTGCTTCAATATCCACATATCGTACAATCGGTCCTGCCACCAATTGAGGAAACATGCAGAGATAGGTGGCAAAATTGATGAAGTTATGGTTGGCTTTGGTTTTCCCGAAATAAACATCCAGACAGTAGGAGAGTGCCTGAAATGTATAAAAACTGATACCGATCGGAAGGGCTATTCGAGGTAGTTGTTGGATAGCTTCTGAATGGATTCCAATGAGTTGTAGAAGTGCATTGAAATTATCCATCGTGAAGTTGAAGTATTTGTAAAATCCTAAACAACCTAAATTTGCGATGATTGCGATGGCTATCGTTAGTTTATCTTTTTTTGTTTCGATGATTTTTGCCATGAAAAAATTGAAAATGGCAGAACCTAAAAGCAGAAAGACTAGCAGACCTTCTCCCCATGTGTAAAAAAACAAACTGGAAAGGAAGAGAATGAAATTCTTAAATCTATTAGGTGTAATAAAATAGATTGTTAAGACAATCGGTAGGAATACGAATAAAAAGATTAAACTACTGAAAACCATACTCAAATATTGTTTGTTTTATTTGGGTGAAAATAAGTGTCGCAAAATTATAAATTAATATTTAACTGTACAATGAAGCGTGTTCCTTATTTTAGATTTTCAATCTCTCTTTCGACTATCTCATACAATACTGCATCTGGCTTTTCTTGTATGATCTGCTCTTTGTCAAAATAGATGCCTCCGACACCTTGACAGAAAAATGTTTCACCGACAGAAGCGGATATCCATAAATATAAATTTTTTGTAAAGGAATCTCCGTATAGGACTATTTTACCGTTGAAATTTGAACTTTTAGCGTGATATCTTACTAGATTGATGAACTCTGGGTGAGCTTCGTCTTCTATTGTGTTTACTTCTGGTAATATCTTTGGATAATAAATGTCTATATATTCACATACATTCAAAGAAATCATATTTGATAAATCCAAGACAGTAAATGGCTCTGCTTTAATATTAATATCTTCTTGTGTGAGGTAGTGGATGGTGGGACATGCTTGTTGTATCTTTTTGAAAATCTTTGTATAGGCCAGCCAGGCTCCATTGTAATTCCAATGTGAGTCGTTTTTGTAATAGAGAGGCAACCTGTCTTTCTCTGTTCGTAGTGTGTCAAGTATGTTGATGTAATTTACATCGGTCTGTTTTAATAGTTCATCTACTTGCTCCAATCGACTGACGTTGACCTTTTTTAAGGGAAAGTATTCGGAATAGATACTGTGTTTATCTGGCGCTAATGTGATGAAGAAAGGTATCCCGAGTGAGTCACAAAAAGCTTTTTTCTTCAATACACTTGTTCGTATTGCCGACAATTCTTCTTGAGATAGAGGACTGAAGCCTAAGGTTTCGTTCACGATGTTGGAATGTTCATTTCCTAAAAATAACCATTCGTCTTGACCGATGATTACTTTTTTTTCTAGTGGACTGACTTTCGTAAGTAGTTTGAGTGAATTGTATAGTTCTATGAATCTGTTTTTGAGTACGTAGTTATCATTGTAATATTGTTCGTATTCTTTTGTGTATTCTTTTATCTTATGATGTAGTGAGAGCGTTTCATCGATTCGATGAAATGAAGGTTTTTTCTTTGCTTCCCTTTTTTCAAGGTTGATACTGTTACTATTTGGGAATAAAGCTTTTAATGGGATAGCTGCAAATAGTAGTAAGCCAAATGTAAATAATATGAAGTGTTTTCGATTCATGAAAATTTATACATGTATGGAAGAATGAAAAATATCATTCCTCCATAGTTTGTTTTTGTTTAAATAGACGCATCGACGGCGATTTTGTAGATGTTTGCTATATCGTTCGCTTTTAAGTGAACAAATCCGCCTGTTTCTCCTTCTCCAATACCGAATGTTTTTACTAGTTGCGGTATATCAGACTCTTTTGCACCTAATTCTTTGAAATTAATAGGCATTCCTATGCTATGAAGGAATTGTCGGAAACGTTTGATTCCTTCTTTCGCTGTTTCTTCGGGTTGTGAGAAGTTCATCTGACATCCCCAAACACGGGTGGCAACTTGAGCAAAACGCATTACATCGTGGTGCATCACGTATTCCATCCATGATGGCATAATGACAGCTAACCCGGCTCCATGTGCGCAATCGTAGAGAGCCGACAATTCATGCTCTATGCCGTGGCTGTTCCAGTCTTGTTCGCGTCCGACTCCTACAATGTTATTATGTGCCACCATTCCAGCCCACATGATGTTCGCTCTTGCTGCGTAATTATTGGGGTCGGCAATGACTCTTGGCGTTTCTTTTATCATTGTTAGAAGAAGTGCTTCGCAAAGACGATCGGTAACTTCCACTTCTTGGGTATTGGTGAAGTAGCGCTCGAATATATGTGCCATAATGTCTGTTGCACCACATGCCGTCTGATAGGCTGGAAGGGTACAGGTTAATTGAGGATTTAGGATAGAAAATTTAGGTCGGATGCAGTCTCCGCTAGCTCCTCTTTTTAACATACCCTCTTCTTTGGTGATGACAGAGTCTCCAGATCCTTCACTTCCTGCTGCGGCAATTGTTAGAACGGTACCGATGGAAAGGGCTTCTTTCGGCTTTTTGCCACTGTAAAAGTCCCAGAAATCTCCCTCGTAAGGAACGCCCATGGCAATGGCTTTGGCAGAGTCGATTACCGAACCTCCACCGACGGCCAAGATGAAATCGATATTTTCTTTCTTACAGAGTTCAATTCCCTTATAAACTAAACTGTCGTGCGGATTAGGTTGAACACCACCTAATTCTATAAATTCAATGTTCTCTTTTTTCAATGATTGCGTGACACGATCCAGTAATCCTGATTTCTTAGCAGAGGAAGACCCATAATGCAGTAGGACTTTTGTGCCTCCAAACTTGTGGACATATTTTCCACATTCATTCTCTCTGTCTTTACCGAATACAAATTCGGTCGGACTGTAAAAATTAAAGTTTTCCATGTTGTTTTTTATTCGTTCTTAGAAAAATTTATAGGTGTGGTGAACACACTTCTTTATTGTTATTTATTACTTCTTTTTAACGGAATCGGGTAGGAACTCGATCATCTTATGGGCATATCTTTTACCCAACTCTCTGCTACTGGATGTGGTAAAATGAATGTTATCATCATTACCTTTCAATCCTTCGGAAAAGATGATGTGGGAATTGTTGATGAAAGCGGGAATTTTTGCTATTGTTTCATTTAGAGAGGAGAACATTCCGTTTTGTAGTGTCTCTCCAACTAAGAAAGGAACAGAATCACTGCTCAGGTTTAAATCGGTTATGATATTTTCGTAAACTTTTTTGACTCTGGAGATCCATAAACTATCATTGACATCAGACTCTCCTTGTTGAAATAGGATACCTTTGATACATCCTCTTTTTTGCGCTTTTTTCCCACAGTCGATAATCCGTTGGTAACAGTTGTTGTCATACAATCCAGCGAATAATTTCTCCATGTCACTGGCCTTTTCTAAGTAGTTTGTACAGTCGTCCTTGTCAAATAATTGAATGGAAGCTGATCCTGCAGCTACAACGATTACACCGATTTGAATATTGTCGTTGGTTAGTTGGGTCATCTCATTTCCAAAACTGATCATGGGAGATAGAAAATTGTAATGATGGGCTAATGGAGGAGTGGCTGGATACCACTTATAGAGTTTCCTTTTGGATTTCACGGAGGAGGTAGCCATCATAAGAAAACGATCATTTTGTATAGAATCTTGCTTTTCTGGTTTGTTTACTCCTTGCATATTGGATTGACCAATACATAGATAAATATGAAAGTTAGGATCGGGTTTAGCCGAACTGATTTGAGATAAAGTAATATATGTTATTAATAAGATTAATATTTTTTTCATGTTTCAATAAGTTAAATTGATATCAGATTTATGGCTGATAATTATTTTTGTAAAATTAATTTCTTTAGGTTGATAAATCAAACTTTTAACTTTAAGATTTCCTATTTTCTTATGATTTTATAATATTGGTTCCTGATGAAGATAAAATATAGGTTGTCTGTATAGTTTGTCATATCAATTGTGGTGGGGTTACCGGTGGATTTCGTCTGGTATATGTTCTGACCGATGGTGTTGTATAGTGTTATTTCTTCATCAGGCTCTAATCCTGCAATATAAAGTGTTTCATGGACAGGATTTGGATAAATCTCTAATTCAAATTGTTTGATGGCAAATATGTTTTGAGGGAAATAGGAGACGTTTCCATAGGCATCACGAAACGTCCATAATATACTATTGTCACCGATGGAAAATTTCGTTGGCATTATTACGTCGCCTTCAATTCTTTCGTCACAGTTATCTGTGGCAAATAGTGTAGGGATGTCGATTTCATCGGAAGAAATGTCGTTGGCATTTAACGGCAGAGTTATATAAAGGATTGTTTCCGCATCAGGTTGTACAACAGGAGCATAATAGTCTGCAATCGTAACGGATTGAGAACATGAGGATTCGTTGCCGTAGATGTCGGTGAAATGCCAGTCGATAGTATGGTCTCCTATCTCGAAATAATCAGGAATATCTGCGTGTCCTACGACGATGCTTTCGCAGTTGTCAATGGCGTATGGTGTCTGTATATTGAGCAGTTGACTGTTGATTCCACAGTCGCTAGTGAATAGATTGTAGGTTAGAGGCACAATGTAATTACAATTGACAACAGGTGCTGATTTATCTAATACAATGATTGTTTGAGTACATTGAGAGGTGTTGCCCGCGCTGTCGGTGAAAGTCCAATAAATCATGTTGTTGCCAATAAAGTATTCTTTTGGAGCAGAGAGCGTTCCGACGATGGCTGTCTCGCAATTGTCAGTGGCAATTGGAGCGGTGAGTTGTATCTCGGAACTGTCTAAAGAACAATTGATTGTGTTTAAATCGAACGATAAATCGGGTAGTTTTTGACAATCAAAGT